>NZ_QTLV01000009.1:273-192180 GCF_003602795.1 Bacteroides sp. AF34-31BH | reverse complement strand
CCGAAGTTCCGAAAGAAACCTATGGCAAAGAAGAGAAAAATGGAAGCTTACCGCTCCGTTTTACTGTCAGAATGTCAAAACATCGCCGCCTTCGTTCCCGAAAGCGGATGCAAAAGTAGGGCTTTTACGGACATCTGCAAAATATATACAAGCTTTTTTTGAGGGTTTACGTGAACTTTTTCATAACTAGCTGATTGATAGATATGTTTTAAAGCATATTTTTTAAAGGGAAAGAAAGGCAGGAAGGAAAGGGACACATTATATATATACGCGCGCGCATCGGAATATACTAAGTTCACCCCTTGACATAGACCACTGAACGGCCGGCACCACGCTTGAGGAGCCCAAAGAGAACTGACAATAAACCTGCGAAAGGCTACATCCGGAAAGCCCGGATACTAAACGAGAACTACTGAACAACTTTTCTCACTACAGATATGTTTCTTTCTTACCACACCCGTGTTTCTTTCTTTCCACAGCTGTGGTAAGAAAAGAACATTGCTGTGGAAAGATTAGTTTTTAGAGAAACAGACTCAGAAAGTAAAGAGATAGCAATTATATCTGGCATTTTAGAAACTAACTATCCATAAAGAACGAAATGAAATACTTCAAAGATAAAAGAAAAGAGAATGAAATCTCCCACAATACTGTGACAAACCGAAAAACTCAGCGACAGATAGGGTAAATATCAACCTAATTATTTATCTTTGTTAGCTTTTAAAAGTTAGCATACTAAAAACAATAAAGTGCAATGAAAGATTTTCTGAAATTTACGTTTGCCACCATTACCGGCATCATCGTATCAGTCGTTGTTTTAGTTTTCATCAGTATTCTGGTGGTTTTCAGCATGGTATCATCTTCGGAATCAGAAACGCAAGTACGCAAAAACTCCATTATGATGCTGGATTTGAATGGCGCACTGGCTGAACGCAGCCAAGACAATCCGTTCGATGCCCTTATGGGAGACAATTATAAGACTTATGGCCTGGATGATATCCTCTCTTCTATCAAAAAAGCAAAAGAGAATGACGACATTAAAGGTATCTATATAGAAGCGACTTCGCTGGGTGCAGGATTTGCTTCACGCGAAGAAATACGCAATGCATTGAAGGATTTCAAGGAATCGGGAAAATTCATCGTGGCTTATGGTGACAGCTATTCCCAAGGTCTTTATTATCTGTCAAGTGTAGCCGACAAGGTGTTGCTGAACCCGCAAGGTATGGTCGAGTGGAGGGGCTTGGCCGCTACCCCCATGTTCTTCAAGGATTTGCTGGCCAAAATCGGAGTAGAAATGCAGATATTCAAAGTAGGTACCTACAAATCGGCTGTAGAGCCTTTCATCTCTACCGAAATGAGCCCTGCCAACCGTGAACAAATCGACGCTTACCTGACCTCCATCTGGGGACAAGTGACCAATGATGTTGCAGAATCACGCAAAATATCTGTAGACTCACTGAACGCCATTGCCGACCGCATGTTGATGTTCTATCCCGCAGAAGAAAGTGTGCAATGCGGACTGGTCGATACATTAATATATAAGAATGATGTGCGCAACTACCTGAAAGCGATGGTAGGCATTGACAAAGACGACCGCATGCCCGTACTTGGTTTGCAGGACATGATTAACGTAAAGAAGAATGTTCCCAAAGACAAAAGTGGAAATGTGATTGCCGTATACTATGCCTATGGAGAAATTGACGGTGGTTCATCTTCTGCCTCCAGCGAAGAAGGCATCGACTCTAAAAAGGTGATTAAAGACCTGCGCAAGCTGAAAGATGACGAAGATGTAAAAGCTGTAGTATTACGCGTAAACTCACCGGGCGGAAGCGCCTATGGTTCAGAACAGATATGGTATGCCGTCAGCGAATTGAAGAAAGAGAAACCAGTCATTGTTTCCATGGGTGACTATGCAGCTTCAGGAGGTTACTACATTTCTTGTAATGCAGACACCATCGTGGCCGAGCCTACCACACTGACGGGTTCTATCGGCATCTTCGGCATGTTCCCCAACGCAAAGGGGCTGACTGATAAAATCGGGGTAAATTTTGATGTAGTGAAAACCAATAAATACGCAGACTTCGGCATGCTGACACGCCCGATGAATGACGGGGAAAAAGGGCTGATGCAAATGTATGTGAACAACGGATATGACCTCTTCCTCACCCGCTGCTCCGATGGCCGAGGCATCAGCAAGGAAGACCTGGATAAAATTGCCCAAGGCCGTGTATGGACCGGAAGCAAGGCCAAGGAACTAGGACTAGTCGACGAATTGGGTGGTTTGGACAAAGCTTTGGACATTGCCATTGCAAAGGCCGGAGTAGATGCCTATACCGTGATGAGCTATCCGAAAAAGGAAAGTTTCTTTGAAAGTCTGATGAACACCAATCCGGGTAACTACATCAAAGCACGTATGCTGAAAGGCACAATGGGCGAGATATACCAGCAGTTCAGCGTCCTGGAGAATTTTGACAAATGTGACCGTATACAAGCACGTGTCCCCTTTGAACTGAATATTCAATAAATGGAGGAAAACTTTATCAAGATATATCATTGGCTATATCCCCTATCATGGCTTTATGGGATAGGGGTATGCTTGCGAAATAAACTCTTTGACTGGGGCTGGCTCCGGTCAAAGAGTTTTGACGTTCCAGTAATATGCGTGGGCAATCTTGCTGTGGGCGGAACTGGCAAGACGCCACATACCGAATATCTGATAAAGCTATTACAAAAAAACGGAGTAAATGTAGCCACCCTCAGTCGGGGTTACAAGCGTAAAAGCCGAGGCTATGTATTGGCCGATGACAAGAGCAATGTACGCCAAATAGGTGACGAGCCGTATCAAATTAAAAATAAATTCCCCAATGCACGGGTAGCGGTAGACGAAAACCGTTGCCACGGCATTGAGCAACTGCTGAAACTGGAAAATCCCACTGTAGAAGCCATCATCCTGGACGATGCCTTCCAACATCGCCATGTAAAAGCTGGGCTGAACATTCTACTAACTGATTTTCACCGGTTACTGTGCGATGATGCCTTGCTCCCTGCCGGAAGACTCCGCGAACCTTCAAGCGGTAAAAACCGGGCACAGATGGTCATCGTTACCAAATGTCCGGATGATATCAAGCCGATAGACTTCAACATCATAGCCAAACGGCTCCACCTCTATCCATACCAACAACTGTATTTCTCCAGATTCCGCTATGGAATGTTGACCCCGCTATTTCCCGAGAAAACGAACAGCTGGAAAGTGCTCTCCTCCCTCACCGGAGACGAGCAAGTACTGCTAGTGACAGGCATCGCCTCCCCCGCCCCCTTGCAGAAAGAAGTGGAATCTTACACGCCGCACGTCAAATTGCTGTCATTTGATGACCATCATGACTTTACTCCCAAGGATTTATTGCAAATAAAGGAACAATTCCTGCACCTGGAAGAGTGGAAAAGACTGATAATCACCACGGAGAAAGATGCGGCAAGGTTGAAACTCCATCCCGCACTGGACGAAACACTAAAGCCGTACATCTACGTGCTGCCGATAGAAATAGAAATCTTACAAAATCAACAATATATATTTAACCAAAACATTATTGGCTATGTTAGAGCGCATTCAAGAAACAGCAGCCTTTCTGAAGGGAAAGATGCACACCCAGCCTGAGACAGCAATCATCCTCGGTACCGGACTCGGCAGTCTTGCCGGTGAAATCACTGAAAAGTATGAGATAAGGTACGAAGAAATCCCCAATTTCCCCGTCTCTACCGTAGAGGGACACAGCGGAAAACTTATCTTCGGCAAACTGGGCCATAAAGACATCATGGCGATGCAGGGACGTTTCCATTTTTACGAGGGCTATTCCATGAAGGAAGTAACCTTCCCGGTACGTGTAATGCGCGAACTGGGTATCAAGACCTTATTCGTTTCCAATGCCAGTGGCGGCACAAATCCGGATTTTGCGATCGGTGACCTGATGATTATCACCGACCATATAAACTACTTCCCCGAACATCCATTGCGTGGCAAAAACATACCTTACGGTCCTCGCTTCCCGGATATGAGCGAGGCCTATGACAAAGAGCTGATTCGTAAGGCCGACGCCATTGCAGCAGAAAAGGGCATCAAGGTTCAGCACGGTGTCTATATCGGTACGCAAGGTCCCACATTCGAAACACCTGCGGAATACAAGATGTTCCATATTCTGGGTGCCGATGCAGTGGGCATGTCCACCGTGCCGGAAGTCATCGTGGCAAATCATTGCGGAATCAAAGTGTTCGGCGTATCTGTCATTACAGACTTGGGGGTAGAAGGTAAAATCGTAGAAGTCTCTCACGAAGAAGTGCAGAAAGCTGCGGACGAGGCGCAACCGAGAATGACAGAGATTATGCGTGAATTGATTAATAGAGCATAAGAAAGCATGAGAACAGAAATAGCTACCCTCGGTGAATTCGGCCTCATCCGACACCTCACCGAAGGCATTGAACTAAAGAACGAGTCGAGCCGATATGGTGTCGGAGATGATGCCGCCGTCCTCTCCTACCCGGCCGAAAAGGAAGTGCTCGTTACTACCGACTTGCTGATGGAAGGCGTCCATTTCGACCTTGTGTATGTACCGCTCAAGCATTTGGGGTATAAATCGGCCGTAGTCAATTTCTCTGATATCTATGCCATGAACGGCACACCGAAGCAGATTACCGTTTCCTTGGGCATATCCAAGCGTTTCAGTATAGAAGACATGGAGGAACTCTATGCCGGCATCCGTTTGGCTTGCGAAGAATATGATGTTGACATCGTGGGAGGAGACACCTCCGCTTCCTATACTGGGCTTACCATCAGCATCACCTGCATAGGCGAGGGTGAGAAAGGAAAAGTGGTCTACCGCAATGGTGCCCGCGAAACCGACCTGATTTGCGTCAGCGGCGACTTGGGTGCCGCCTACATGGGACTACAGCTTTTGGAACGCGAAAAGGCGGTGCTCAAAGGAGGTGACAAAGACTTGCAACCGGACTTCTCGGGGAAGGAGTATCTTCTGGAACGTCAACTGAAGCCCGAAGCACGCCGTGACATCATTCAGAAACTGGCAGAAGAAGGTATACAACCCACCTCCATGATGGATATATCGGACGGACTTTCTTCGGAATTACTGCATATCTGTACCCAAAGCAAAGTGGGTTGCCGAGTTTACGAAGAACATATTCCTATCGACTATCAGACGGCTGTAATGGCAGAAGAATTCAATATGAACCTGAGCACTTGTGCACTGAACGGAGGCGAGGATTATGAGTTATTGTTCACCGTCCCCATTGCCGACCATGAAAAGGTTGCCGAAATGGAAGGCGTCAAGCTGATTGGCCATATCACCAAACCGGAATTAGGCTGCGCCCTAATTACCCGTGACGGTCAAGAGTTTGAACTCAAAGCACAAGGATGGAATCCTTTGAAGGAAGAAGAAGCGGAAAAAGCATAACTATAAAACTTTTTCAGTATTTTTTCTCAAATCATAAACGCTGATAATTAGCCATATAGCCAATTATCAGCGTTTTTTATTATGAAAGCTATTGCATAGTCCAAAAGTTTCACTACCTTTGCAACCGCAAAAGAGATAAACATGGTGCCATAGCTCAGTTGGTAGAGCAAAGGACTGAAAATCCTTGTGTCCCCGGTTCGATTCCTGGTGGCACCACTCAAATAAATACTCCCATTGAAATGATAATATTTCAATGGGAGTATTTATTTACACCCACTCCCCCTATCCCCAGCAACATGCTTTAAGATAGACTTTACTATTATCCCATGAAAAGGTCTGATAATAAAGAAATATGCCCTTCCCAGCCAATTATTGTACTTCACAACAGTAGTAATCCGAAGTTCTTGTTTTCCTTCGTGATATTCCCCGCACCACATGGACACATGGAAATCAAGATGCTTATCCGGCATTCCGAGAATTTCTTCATGCAGATTTTTATCCAAGACCATATCTGTAAATCTGGTTGCTGTATCCAGTCCTAATGGCTTTACAATCGCATTCCTGAAATTCATGAGCCAACCAATCCACTTAGGAAATCGGCTGAAGGCAAGATTGCGAAAATCTTCCGGTGTCAAAGCCTGCCCAGTGACCATCACTTTAGAAAAAGAATCTATATAATCTACAGGAAAATAATTCTTTATTAAGCTGTCTGCCGGTATATCTTTCATCTTATCACATATTGAATTTATTACTCGTTTGCTTTTCATTCACGGCGTCCCCAATGACACGGCCTACAAAGGTAGCCACTTAATCCAACCCTACAACATATTCTTAGAAATAATATTATCCCGTAAAAGATAAAGCTCAAAAGAAAATTATCAGTTATCTTTGTTCCATGACTACCAACAAGACAACTCCCAAAGAATTATGGGCAAGACAGCAGATTAGCGGTCCCGATGTGGACTATGATTTATGGAACAAGAAAAGAATATCCGTGCAAGCGTTCTCACAAATGAGTCAGAGCTGTATTTTTACAGTTGACGTATTTAAAGAGAGATACGATTTTGCATCCGACAGTTTTGCCCATCTTTTCGGATACAATCCCACTTGGATAAAGACAATCAGGCAACAAGGCGATTTACTGGAAGAGAGAATACACCCTGATGACAGAATGCAACTCACGGAATGCCAAATCGAGCATGGACAGTTCATCTACTCACTCCCACCGGAAGAAAGAAATGACTACCGGCAAATATTTCAATTCCGTATGTTGAATGCACGGCAACAGTATATCAATGTAAGTAGCCGGCAACAAGTCATAGAAACAGACCGGAATGGTAAAGCCTGGATAATCATGGGAGTAATGGACATACTTCCCGACCAGACCCCTATCGAAAGAATCAAACGGACGGTGGTGAACAGAAAAACGGGAGAGATGCTTCCAACATGCACTGTTTCTCCTGACAAACAATTATCCAACCGGGAGAAAGAAATATTACGACTCATCCGACAAGGTTTTCTAAGCAAGGAAATCGCTCACCAGCTGGGAGTGAGCATCTATACTGTGAACAATCACCGGAAAAACATCCTAAGCAAGTTAGATGCCAACAATATAATGGAAGCCATCCATATAGTAGAAAATCTTGGTATCTACCTCTAAGATTACGGAAGCCAACCGAGACTGTCCGCCAACTGATTTGTTTTGCGCCACTCTTCAAGCTCCTTATAAGTGCGGACACCTCCCGTAAAGACAGCATGATAAATCTCTATACCTGGAATCGTTACACCATCCGGCACATCGAATTTGATTTGCAATATCGTTTTCCTAATTTCAGGAGTAAGGCGCTCCGCAATAGCGGCAGTCACCTTTTCTACAACACCATCATACCTGGAACCTTTCCGGATGTGAATCATATCAAACTTCCAAGTATTCTGTTCTCTATCCTTATATAAAGCATGCCACTCCATGCACTCTTCCTCCGTATGGATAAGGTTCCTATATTGTATTTCCTGCAAAGGCAACCGTTCCGCAAGTTCCCGGATGACCGAAAAGCTCTCTCCTACATCCAACCTATCGGTATAAATATGGATATCTATATCCCTACTTTTCGCCAACAGCCCGGTACGGAGTGAGCCCACCAAATGAACGGTTGCTCCAATGCGCTCCCATGCTTCAATAATACAGGTATCTTCCAATACTTTCCATGCAGATTGCTGATTCTGCCTTGCAAGCTCATGAATGTCCATTTACCTCCACTTTTTTGAATGTGCAAAGATATAAAACTTCCCAGTATATAGCTATAAATAGCCATTTCCCTTCTTGATACAATACACTAATTTTGCACACTGTCTTATCTTTTAGCAACAACTAATTATGGCATTCAATCAAACAGAGAAACAAGAGAAAGAATATTTAAAGCAAATAATCAGTTTTCTGAAAAAGGTTATCGGTAATACCGACGCATCCGTGAAAGACCACGTCGACACCTTGGCAGAATACAAAGACTATATCTGGTCCAACAAAGACATCGACCCACACGAGATACGCTCCATGCGCGAAAGCATCCTGAACCATTTTGCCTTGGGGGAAAGTGTAATCAACAAGCATAAGCGGCTCACCAAGATACTTGCCATTCCTTACTTCGGACGAATTGATTTTTTGGAAAAGAAAGAAAACAGCAAAGTGATGCCTATCTATATAGGTATCCATACCTTCTATGACCCGGAAAGTCGAGCTACCCTTATCCATGACTGGCGAGCACCCGTTTCGAGCATGTTCTATGACCATGAATTAGGAGAAGCAGGCTATCGGTCTCCATCGGGAGAGATTAAAGGAGTAATTTCCCTAAAACGCCAATACAGAATTCGGGGCGGCAAAATGGAATTTATGATTGAAAGTGCCCTGACCGTCCATGACGACATTCTGCAAAAAGAGTTAAGTTCCAATGCAGATGACAAGATGAAAAATATCGTTGCCACCATCCAACGGGAACAGAACCGGATTATCCGCAACGAAGATATCCGCACGCTTATTATTCAAGGAGTGGCCGGCTCTGGAAAAACATCCATAGCCCTGCACCGCATAGCCTACCTGCTCTATACCTTCAGAGACAGCATCTCATCAAAAGATATTCTGATTATCTCCCCCAACAAAGTGTTTTCCGATTATATCTCCAACGTCCTCCCCGAACTTGGGGAAGAAACCGTGCCCGAAACCAGTATGGAACAAATACTCTCCGGAGTGTTGGAACACAAATATAAGTACCAAACATACTTCGGGCTAGTGAATGAACTGTTAGAAAAGCCATCCTCAAGCCTCATCGACAGAATAGCCTATAAAGCCTCTTTCGGCTTCATTTCAGAGCTTGACAAGTTTATCCTCCACATAGAGAACACCTACTTCAAGGCAGCAGACGTGAAGCTGACCAAATACATCACCATACCTGCTCCGTTTATTGAAGAACAGTACCTACGTTTCAACCGTTATCCCATACGCCGACGATTTGATGCTATGGCTGATTATATGCTGGATATGTTGAAAATACAATACACCTTTACGGTAACCACCACCGGCAGAAACCTTTTGAAAAAAGAAATCAGACTAATGTTTGCAGGCAATAACGACATTCAAGTCTACAAAGATTTCTTTAAATGGACAAATAATCCCGGAATGTTCAAAATGCGAAAGGGACATACACTCGAATACTCAGACTTGGCACCGCTGGCATACCTACACTTGGCATTGGAGGGAAACGGGAACCAGCCATTCAGAGTCAAACATCTGTTGATAGATGAGATGCAGGACTATTCGCCCATACAGTACAAGGTAATACAGAAACTCTTTCCATGCCGGAAAACCGTGTTGGGCGATGCAGGACAGTCCGTGAATCCTTATGGCTCATCCACAGCAGAAACTATCCAAAAGTCACTTACTGCAAGTGAAATCATGAAATTGTGTAAGAGTTATCGTTCCACCTTCGAGATTACGGATTTTGCGCAAAAGATTCATCCTAACGCAGAGCTGGAACCGGTTGCCCGGCATGGAGAAAAGCCACAAATCCTGCAGTTCGGCAGTGCCGTAGAAGAACTGTCCGGCATTATGGGGCTAATCTCCACTTACCGGAAATCCGGATATAAGTCTCTTGGCATCATATGCAAGACGGAGCAGCAAGCCAGGAAGATGGCAGACATGCTGAAATCATATGCCAATGATATCAGCTTCCTATCAAGTCAAAGCTCCGCATTTGTGCAAGGCATCGTCATCACCTCTGCCCACATGGCAAAAGGGCTTGAGTTTGACGAAGTCATTATTCCACAGACGGATGAGAGAAATTACCGTTCGGAGATTGACAAGAGTATGCTTTATGTAGCTGTAACCAGAGCTATGCACCGCCTAACCTTGACATTTCACGAGGCAAGACCGGCAACTCACTGATGATGGATTATTAAGGAAATCTATCCCAACAGCCTTGTACAAGATGCGGCAAGTAACAGCGTATCTCATCAATCGACCAATCCCACCATTGCAGCCGCAATAATTTCTTCACCACATCCTCATCAAAACGTTTCCTGATTTCTTTGGCAGGAGTTCCCCCTACAATTGTATAAGGGGGAACATCTTTAGTCACAACAGCACGTGCACCAATAATCGCCCCATCTCCTATATGAACACCAGCCATTATCACCGCTTCATAACCAATCCAAACATCATTACCTATTATAATATCTCCTTTGTCATCCCATGCATCCGTTATGTCCGATTTCTTCAATCCCCACTCTTCGTAAAATAAAGGAAATGTATAAGTAGACAGAGATTTCAACGTATGATTGGCACAGTTGAACAGAAATTTCGTACCGCAAGCAATGGAACAGAATTTACCAATAACCAGCCTCTCCTGATGGATGGGGTAATGATACAGCACATTGTTTTTCTCGAACAACAAAGGGTCAGCTACAAAATCATTATAAATAGTATAGTCACCAACCTCTATTCGAGGATCCTTTACAACAGCATTAAGATATACGGTTTGCTTATCTCCCGTACGCGGATATATTTTAGTCATCATAATTCGATATGTTTCTAATATTGTTTACTTCTTAAATAGAAAACCGATTGCAGTGCCAGCAAAATCACAAAAAGGTATTCTGCCGTTAAGTAAATAGCCAAGGATGCATGAGTGCAAGCGCTTAACCAATAAAGATACCCCAAATACACGACAGTGGTAGTCACTTGGAAAAGAAAAGTAATCCGGGTTTTACCGGTCCCTCCAACTGCGTTGAGATATACATAGCCTGGCAAGGCAAAGGTATAATTCAGCAACGTCACAACAAAAGGGATGAAAGCCTGCTCCGTCAACAGTTCGTTATCTGTATAGATTCCTATTATCAAGCGATTACAGCATACAGCTACCCCTATCAATGGAAATCCAACAGAATAGCCCAACCTCAGTATCTTACGGCAGATAATGAAAACAGCCCTCCTTTCTCCAGCCCCAATCGCATTACTGACCAGCGAACCCGTAGTGACCGCAAAAGAATTGACTATTACAAAAAAGACAGCAGATACACTTCGCGTAATATTGGAAATGGCTAATTCCGTTTTACCCAAATGTTCCACCGCCACAAAGAACAAGAGCCACGGAGCTACGCTAATAAAGGCATGAAGCATGCTCCATACCGACAAGCTCAGCACATCTACCAACAGCTTTCCGTCATATACCGGTTTCAATCCATATTTCCCTTTATCTATTTTCAGCCATACATAGAAAAGAAGCATCACCAAAGAACCCATCTCTGCCAGAGAAGAAGCAATGGCAGCTCCCGATATTCCCAGTCCTCCAACGAATATCAGAATATAATTCAAAGGAATATTAATCACTACTGCAACGGCAGCAGCCCACGATAATGCCCGAGTGCATGTTATTCCCACAAGAAAAGAACGGATAACCAAAAACGGAAACGAAAACAGCAAACCGAAACTGCGCCAGTCCAGATACTGAATTACAGCCCGATAAATCTCCGGTGAGGAAATCAACCTTCCCAATATGAAAGGAGAACTTGCCTGCATCAGCAGACAAAGCAAAATGGCCAATCCCGATAAAAAGAAGAAACCTTGAAAGAATATCTTTCCAGCCTTACCATAGCCACATTCTCCATTCCTTCGAGCAATCATCACCTGCAATCCGATACTAAACCCAAACCCAAGCATGTAGACCGCCAAATAATAAATCCCCGCAATGGCAGATGCTCCCAATTCCACCTCGCCAACGTGACCTAAGAAAACAGCATCGGTTATATTTATCAGCTGCTCCATCAAAATGCTCATCATTACCGGAAAGTTGATAAGCCATATCTGTTTATATGTATAATGCATTGCTCAACAATAAAATAGCACAAAACAACACACTGTACAAGTACAGCATGCCATCCTGCAAATTCATGAATAAAAGGATACACAATCTCTGTGGCAAACGGGTCATCGTTTGCCAGATAGCTGAATAGCTTTATCAAGCAGGGCTATTCGTTGAGCGTAGCTATATACAGAGCTTCATAAAAGGTGAATATGTTTGTTCATTCAAGATATAGTGCAAAAGTACAGAAAAAATGTGCCAAAGTTCAGTTTAGGGCATAAAAAAAGGAGTACCGCTGTACTCCAACCTTTGTTAACCTTAAATCTAATACTATGAAAAACACATTGCAAATGTACGGACTTTTGGGACATTGACAAACTTTCCAAGGAAAAAAGCATGTTTCATAACACATTTTAATAAGATTAATGCTCGTTTTCACGTCCTTTTTCACTTTTTCTGCTTCAAAGTAGAAAAGAAGGTATAGCATCACGTAAAAAAATGAGCAAGTTCTTTCCATTATACTCCCAGTTTGCATTATCTTTGCACTAACACGAAGATAAGCTGCACCTCAGCATAAAAAATGAACGAGTTCATTTTATTCTGCATTCGGTTTGCACTATCTTTGTAGTGAGATTAACAAGAACTTATATATGCCAGACTATGATTTAATCGCCATATTAGGGCCTACCGCTTCAGGAAAGACTCCATTTGCAGCCGCCTTGGCCGCCGAACTCCATACGGAAATCATCAGTGCCGATTCACGGCAAATCTACCGGGGGATGGACCTGGGCACCGGCAAAGACCTTGCTGACTATACCGTCGACGGGAAACAGATTCCCTATCACCTCATCGACATAGCCGACCCGGGCTATAAGTACAATGTTTTCGAGTATCAGCGTGATTTCTTGAATGCTTACGAGACTATTAAACAAAAAGGTTGCCTGCCCGTTGTATGTGGAGGAACCGGAATGTATCTCGAATCAGTGCTGAAAGGCTACCGTCTGCTGCCCGTACCCGAGAATCCCGAGTTGCGCACCCGTCTGGCGGACAAATCGCTGGAAGAACTGACCGACATACTGAAAGGTTACAAAAGCCTGCACAATACCACGGACGTGGACACAGCCAAACGTGCCATACGAGCCATCGAAATCGAAGAGTATTATGCCCATACCCCGGTAGACGAACGTTCCTTCCCCCAGCTGAACAGTCTCATCATAGGTGTGGACATCGACCGGGAATTGCGTCGGGAGAAAATCACCCGCCGCCTGCACCAGCGCCTGGAAGAAGGAATGATAGACGAAGTGCGCCTTCTGATAGAGCAAGGCATCCAACCGGATGACCTCATCTATTACGGACTGGAATACAAGTATCTGACACTTTATGTCATCGGCAAGTTGACCTATGAAGAGATGTTCACGCAACTGGAAACAGCCATCCACCAGTTTGCCAAACGCCAGATGACCTGGTTCCGCGGTATGGAACGGCGTGGATTTACCATCCATTGGATGAATGCCCGGTGGCCGATGGAAGAAAAGATAGCTTTTGTAAAGAAGAAGTTGGAAGGATGATGAAACGATAAAGTGACCGGGTGATTTAAATCGTAAATAGTAAATAGTCAAATTGTAAATAGAATCATGAGTGCAGAACCCGAAAAGTTGGGAGTAATATACAACCCCAAAGCCGGAACACGGAAAGTGCAGAAACGGTGGAAAGAAATCAAAGAATACATGGACAGCAAAGGTGTGCCTTACGACTATGTGCAGTCCGAAGGGTTCGGTTCGGTAGAGCGTCTGGCAGGTATCCTTGCCAACAACGGCTACCGCACCATTGTTGTAGTAGGCGGTGACGGCGCACTGAATGACGTCATTAACGGCATCATGCTTTCCAATGCACCGGACAAGGAGAATATAGCCATCGGCATCATCCCCAATGGTATAGGAAATGACTTTGCCGACTATTGGGAAATGAGTTCGGACTACAAGAAAGCGGTGGATTGCATCATCAACAACCGCCGCCGGAAAATAGACGTGGGTACCTGCTATTATTACGACGGTGAAAAGCATCTGACACGCTACTTTCTCAATGCCATCAACATAGGCCTGGGAGCCCGTATCGTGAAAATCACCGACCAGTGCAAGCGTTTCTGGGGAGTGAAGTTCCTCTCCTACTTCATGGCACTGCTATCTATTATCTTCGAACGGAAGCTGTACCGCATGCATCTCAAGATAAACGGCGAGCACATACGTGGACGCATCATGACTGTCTGCATAGGCAGTGCGTGGGGATACGGACAAGCGCCTAGTGCAGTGCCCTATAATGGCTGGCTGGATGTTTCCGTCATTTACCGTCCCGAATTGCTGCAACTATGGTCGGGATTGTGGATGCTTATCCAAGGGCGGATTCTGAACCATAAGGTAGTGATGCCCTACCGTACGCAAAAAGTAAAAGTGCTGCGTGCGCAAAATGCCTCTGTCGATTTGGACGGACGTATTCTCGACCGTCATTTTCCACTGGACATCAGCGTACTGCATGAAGCAATAACATTGATTATACCCAATTGAAAATACTTAATCAGTAACAACCTATGATTGAATTAAAGAATAATCCTACCGGAAACTTCTTCCTACTGGCAGGTCCTTGTGTCATTGAAGGAGAAGAAATGGCAATGCGCATTGCCGAACGTATCGTGACCATCACAGAAAAACTGCAAATCCCATACGTATTCAAAGGGTCGTACCGTAAAGCCAACCGTTCGCGTCTGGATTCCTTTATGGGTATCGGTGACGAAAAGGCGCTGAAGATACTGCAAAAAGTGCACACCACCTTCGGAGTACCTACCGTGACCGACATTCATGCAGCCGAAGAAGCCACCATGGCTGCCGAATATGTGGATATTCTGCAAATTCCCGCCTTCCTCTGCCGGCAGACAGACCTGCTTGTAGCCGCCGCCAAAACCGGAAAAACCATCAACATCAAGAAAGGGCAGTTCCTCTCTCCGCTTGCCATGCGCTTTGCGGCTGATAAAGTAGTGGAAGCAGGCAATAGGAACGTCATGCTGACGGAACGCGGAACTACTTTCGGTTATCAGGATTTAGTCATCGACTATCGCAGCATCCCCGAAATGCAGACCTTCGGTTTCCCCGTCATCCTGGATGTAACCCACTCCTTGCAACAGCCCAACCAGACCAGTGGCGTCACGGGAGGTATGCCGCAACTTATCGAGACCGTAGCCAAAGCCGGTGTTGCCGTAGGTGTAGACGGACTGTTCATCGAAACCCACGAAAATCCCGCCGTAGCCAAGAGTGACGGCGCCAACATGCTGAAACTCGACCTGCTGGAAGACCTGCTGACCAAATTGGTCCGCATCCGGGAAGCAGTCAGATAAATTCCATTTATCCGGAATGGAATCCGAAAAAAACAACAGAAGTTGTGATTTATCCAAGGGCTGTCCGACAGATAGTTCAAGAACAATTTAAATTCATAATAATATGAAACATCTATTACGTGGTTTATGGATTGTAGCGTTAATTCTTTGCTGCAATTTTCAGCAGGTATTTGCACAGCAAATGCCGCCTATCCCGGTCGACAAAAATGTCCGTATCGGAAAGTTGGACAACGGATTGACCTATTATATCCGCAAGAACAGCCAGCCTGCAAACCGGGCCGACTTTTACATTGCCCAAAAGGTAGGCTCCATTCAGGAAGAAGCCGACCAGCGCGGCCTTGCCCACTTCCTGGAACACATGTGTTTCAATGGAACGACCCACTTCCCCGGTGATGCACTGAAGCAATACCTGGAGCGTATCGGGGTGAAATTCGGTGAGAACTTGAACGCCTATACTTCCGTAGACGAAACCGTATACAACATTTCCAATGTGCCGGTCACTACTCCGGGAGCCATCGACTCCTGCCTGCTGATTCTGCACGACTGGAGTAACGATTTGACCCTGGACCCGAAGGAAATAGACAAAGAACGCGGAGTCATCAACGAAGAATGGCGCACCCGTATGAGCGCCATACAACGCTTCCAGGAGAAGATGCTTCCAGTCATGTTCGAAGGAACGAAGTATGCCACTTGTTTCCCTATCGGAACGATGGAGGTCGTTATGAACTTCAAACCGCAAACTTTGAGAGACTACTATGAAAAGTGGTACCGTCCAGACCTTCAGGGTATTGTGGTAGTTGGCGATATAGATGTGGACGCCATCGAAGCCCAAATCAAGAAAATGTTTTCTGATATTCCCGCCCAGCCCAATGCTGCCAAACGCGAGTACTATCCGGTAAACGACAACAAGGAGCCTATTGTATTGGTTTATCAGGACAAGGAACAGTCCAATGTACAAGCCCTCATCTTCAACAAGCACGAAGCCACTCCTGACGAGCAGAAAGGCGACATGGGCTATCTGGTACAGAATTATGCAACCACGCTCATCAACAATATGCTGAATGCGCGTCTGAACGAATTGGTACAGACCGCCAATCCTCCTTATATATATGCCGCCACTTATGACGATGATTTCTTTGTTGCCAAAACCAAAGATGCCTTCACCGGTGTCGTTGTCTGCAAGGAAGATGCCATAGAAAATGGAATAGCCACTCTCCTGCGCGAAACAGAACGCGCCCGCCAATTCGGCTTTACGGAAACGGAATACAACCGTGCCCGTGCCGAATATCTGCGCCAACTGGAATCTGCTTATAACGAGCGTGACAAACGCAAGAATGAAGAGTACGTGGATGAATATGTCCGTCATTTCCTCGATAACGAACCGATTCCGGGCATCGAAAACGAATACGCCATCATCAATCAGATAGCTCCCGCCATTCCGGTTGCCGCACTGAACCAGATGATGCAAGCCCTCGTGACAGACAGTAACCAGGTAGTCGCAATTCTCGGTCCGGATAAGGAAGGATTGAAAATGCCGACAGAAGATGCAATCAAGAAGATTCTGAAAGATATTAAAGCTGAAAAACTGACTGCCTACGTAGACAAGGTGTCGGATGAACCTTTGATGGCCGAAGCCCCGAAAGGCGGAAAGATTGTATCCGAGCAGACAGATGATACATTCGGCACTACAACGCTGACACTCTCCAACGGAGTCAAGGTCATTATCAAGAAGACAGATTTCAAGGCAGACGAAATCCGCATGAAGGGAGTCAGCCTAGGCGGTAGTTCCCTGTTCCCCGACTCGGAAATCATCAACATCAACGGACTGGATGCAGTGAGTGTCGGTGGTCTGGGTAATTTCAGTGCCGTAGACCTGGAAAAAGTTCTGGCCGGCAAGAAAGCTTCCGTCAGCTATGGTATCGGTGACAAGACAGAAACCGTCAATGGCAGCTGTTCACCGAAAGACTTCGAAACAATGATGCAGCTCACTTACTTGACGTTCACCGCTCCACGCCGTGACGACGATGCCTTCGCATCCTACAAGAACCGCAACAAAGCTGCTTTGCAGAATATGGAAATGAATCCCCAGGTGGCGTTCAGTGACTCTGTCTCGGCCGGTATTTACATGCACCATCCCAGAAGAGCCAGAATAAAGGCGGACATGATTGACAAGATGGATTATGACAAGATTCTGTCCATGTATCAAGACCGCTACAAAGATGCCAGCGATTTTACCTTTATCTTTGTAGGAAATGTGAATGTGGAGGAAATGAAACCACTCATCGCCGAGTACCTGGGTTCACTGCCTGCCATCAACCGCAAGGAAACATTCAAGGACAATAAAGTCGACATGCGCCAGGGAGTTTATAAGAATGAGTTCGTAAGGAAGCAGGAAACTGCTAAAGCGTCGAATTTTGTCCTGCTGAACGGTGACTGCAAGTACGACCTGAAAAATAACATCCTGCTGGATATGACCAGCCAGATTCTTGACTTGGTTTATACAGCCAAGGTACGTGAAGACGAAGGTGGCACTTACGGTGTATATGTAGGCGGCCAGTTAAGCAAATATCCGAAAGAAAAGGCCCTTCTGCAAATTATATTCGAAACCGCTCCGGCAAAAAGAGAAAAGTTGATGCAGATTATCTTTACAGAACTCGACAACATCGCCAAAGCAGGTCCGTCGGAAGGAGACCTGAATAAAGTGAAGGAGTTCATGCTGAAAAAACACGCCGAAGACTTGAAGGAAAACAGCTACTGGCTGGGCAGCATTGACGAATACCTGTTCACCGGTATGAATCCGATAAAGGATTACGAACAGATTGTCAACAGCATCACCGTGAAGGACATCCAAAAGTTCACCGACGACTTGTTCAAGCAGAAGAATGAGATTGAGGTATCAATGATCAGTCCTGAAACTCCTGATAAAGAATAAGAGAGCCATACACACAGAAGGCTGCGTTGTTCGATGAAAGGCAGCGCAGCTTTTTTTATACAAACTCTATATATACAAATACTATGAGTCTTTTCTTAGATTTGCGCAAGCACGGAAAACTGGCAGAAAAACGAAATCCGATGTACGAAAAAAGTAAATTCGGAAAATTCTGGATGTACTTCATGTTTGTCTTCTGGGCCGGTTACCTGATATTCTTCGGTACGACCTTTGCATTCGCCTTTGACGGCGGTGCCACAGAAGCCTATCACGTAATGAATTCCGGATTGATATTTGTCCTTGTGCTGGATTTCCTGATACGCCTGCCTTTCCAAAAAACACCCACCCAGGAAGTGAAGCCCTACCTGCTGCTTCCCATCAAGCGGAACCGTCTTATCGACTTCCTGCTGATCCGTTCCGGACTGGATGGCTTCAATCTGTTCTGGCTGTTTCTGTTTGTTCCGTTTTCCATCATCACCGTCACCAAATTCTATGGAATCAGTGGTGTGCTGACCTATTGCATTGGCATCTGGCTGCTGATGGTATTCAATAACTACTGGTTCTTGTTGTGCCGCACACTGATGGGTGAGCGCATCTGGTGGCTGGCACTACCGGTAGTAGTATATGGTGGCATTGCCGCCGCACTATTCATTCCGGACAACAGTCCGCTTTTCGACTGTTTTGTCAATCTGGGAGAAGGGTTCATCACCGGTAATATACTGTCATTCATCGGTGTACTGGCTGCCATCGCCCTCATGTGGTTCATCAACCGCACCCTGATGCAGAAACTCATCTACAATGAACTGAACAAAGTGGAAGATACACGGATAAAACATGTATCCGAATACAAATTCCTCGACCGCTACGGCGAAATAGGCGAATACATGAGACTGGAACTCAAGTTATTGCTACGCAACAAGATTTGTAAGCGTTCGCTCTATTCCATCACCGGTGTAGTGATAATGTTCAGTAGTATCATTAGCTTTTCCGATGTGTATGACGGAGGTCTGAGAGATTTCTTCGTCCTTTATAATTACATTATCTTCGGCATCATGTTCCTCAGCACACTGATGGGTTACGAAGGCAATTACATTGACGGACTGATGAGCCGCAAGGAATCTATCTACTCGCTGCTGCGTGCCAAATACATACTGTACAGCATTGCATTGCTCATTCCTACGATTCTGATGATTCCCGGTATGGTTACCGGGAAGGTATCCGTACTCGGTTGCATCGCATGGCTGATATTCATTCCGGGAGCCGTATACTGCTGTCTGTTCCAACTGGCAGTCTACAACAACAAGACTACCGACCTGAATTCAAAGATGACCAGCCGGCAGAATATAGGCACCGGTCTGCAGAATCTGATTTCAGGAGGTGCTTTCGGCATACCTTTACTGCTGCTTTTTGCACTGAATGCCATCTTTGGCAAAGAGGTCACCCCCTGGATACTTATCGGCATCGGCGTGACATTCATCGCCACTTCCAAATTCTGGCTGATGAATGTATATCACCGGCTCATGAAACGCCGCTACAAGAATATGGAAGGCTTCAGGGACAGTAGACAGAAATAGAAATCATTAAACATCAATCACTAACATGATACGCATCAATAATTTACAGAAGAATTTCGGCACAAAAAAAGCCGTAGATATAGAGAACTACACCATCGGGCAAGGCGATATGCTGGGACTGGTAGGCAACAACGGTGCAGGCAAGACCACCCTCTTCCGCCTTATTCTTGACTTGCTACAGGCAGACCGGGGCAATGTAACCATCAATGACATTGACGTCAGCAAAAGTGAGGACTGGAAGAACTTCACAGGAGCCTTTATAGACGACGGTTTCCTGATAGACTACCTCACTCCCGAAGAATACTTCTATTTCATCGGCAAGATGTACGGTCTGAAGAAAGAGGAGGTAGACGAACGCCTGCTTCCCTTCGAACGCTTCATGAACGGCGAAGTGATGGGGCAGAAAAAATTCATCCGCAACTATTCTGCCGGAAACAAGCAGAAAATCGGCATCATCTCCGCTATGCTACATCACCCGCAACTGTTGATTCTGGATGAACCGTTCAACTTCCTTGACCCCAGTTCACAGTCTGTAATCAAACACTTGCTGAAAAGATACAATGAAGAGCACGGAGCCACCGTCATCATTTCCAGCCATAACCTGAATCACACAGTGGACGTTTGTCCACGTATTGCATTGTTAGAAAACGGTGTTATTATCCGCGATATACGAAATGAGAACAACTCTGCCGAGCAGGAATTGGAAGCTTACTTCAACGTCGGTGTGGAGGAAGAAGCCGTGGTAGAAGAAACAGTAGTAGAAGCAGCCGTAGAAGAAATAACGGAAAAAGAAGATAAAACGGTAGAAGAAAAAAATTCGGAAGCATGAAAAAATATCTTTCTTATATAGTAGCTCTTACCATCATATTGATAGGCTTAAGTTCCTGCCATACTTCCGCGCCACGCCTGGACTACAAAGCCCTGGCACAGGCATCCGTCCGTTTGGGAGTGGATATTGAACTGCAGGACAACCACAAGCTGTACATCCATGCCTCCGAATGGATAGGCACCCCCTATCGTGCAGGCGGTGACAGCAAGCGTGGAACGGACTGCTCCGGACTGGTATCGCAACTGTATAAGAAAGTTTACCACACCCGTCTGTCGAGAAGCACAGACGGGCAACTGAAAGAGAGCAGCAAAATCTCCCGCCGCAACTTGCGTGAGGGAGATTTGGTGTTCTTCACCAGCCGTGCTTCCCGCAAAAAAGTAGCCCATGTGGGTATTTACCTCAAGGACGGCAAGTTTATCCATGCCAGTACCAGCCAGGGAGTCATAGTCAGCAACCTCCGGGAAAAATATTACACCCAACACTGGCTCTGCGGAGGAAGAATAAAATGATACTAATTTTTCCCCTTCTTGTGATTTTCTTTACTCTTTCCCGACTGATAGTCCAGAAACAATTAAAAGAAGAAAGCAATGAAGAAACTTTTAGGCATCCTCTTATTCATCAGCATTGCGCTGAGTGCCAATGCACAACTTTTATGGAAAGTATCCGGTAAAGGATTAGAGAAACCATCCTATATTTTCGGTACTTACCATCTCTCTCCACTCAGCATCAAGGACAGCATCGCCGCCATGCCGCAGGCCATGAACGAAACCACCCAAGTCTACGGTGAGGTCGTGATGAGCGAAATGGCGACTCCCGCCTTCATGCAAAGCATGCAACAGCAGATGATGATGCCCAAAGACACCACGCTGCAAAACCTCTTTACTCCCGAGCAATACGAAGAAGTGGGTAAAGTTGTAAAAGAGAATATGATGGTAGACATCGCCATGCTTGCTCAACTGAAACCGGCTGCCATCAACCAGCAGCTTGTCGTCCTGCTCTACATGAAACATACTCCGGGCTTCAACCCGCAAGAACAGCTCGACACTTACTTCCAGCAGCAGGCCGGACAGCAAGGCAAGAAAGTTGGCGGTCTGGAAACAGCCCAGTCACAAATAGACATTCTGTTCAACAGCCAGACGCTGCAACGCCAGGCAAACCTCCTCTACTGCGCTATCAGTGACATCGAGAAAGGTATCGAGCAAAGCAAGCGCCTGATTGCCGCTTATGAAAAGCAGGACCTGGATGCCATGCTGCAACTGATGGAAGAGCGCGACGGCAATTCATGCGACCCGCTGCCTGGAGAGATGGAAGCCATGCTGGACAACCGCAACAAGGCATGGGTTGAAAAGATGCCTGCTATCATGACAGAAGCCCCTACCCTTTTCGTAGTCGGCGCCGGACACCTGCCCGGAGACAATGGAGTGTTGAACCTTCTGAAACAACAAGGATATACGATAGAAGCCATGAAATAAATCCTCTAACAATTCTCTCTAACAACTTTTAATGGCAAGCTATACAAAGCGTGACGGTCAAATACCATCACGCTTTGTTTGCATATACACTTTATTCTCCTCATCATATCGTACATCCAAAAAAAATATACTACTTTTGCACCAAAGTCTTGGCAGTTATAGTGATAACGGCCATTTTTGACTTGATTCGATAAGAACGCAAGAAGCGAAAGTTATTATCCCTGCCTATTCGGAATCTGGAAAATTCAATAAACGTCATGGGATGATAGCAACAGTTTCTTCACGTCTATGTTATTATATACTTAGGCGTGGGGACTGTTGTCTATTTATGACGTGGGCATTTTCCAGAGCCTCGAATGCAGATAGGCAATAACAGTCCTCGCGCTTTTTATATAATAACCTTCGTCAACGGGGACAGACGAAATGAAAGATACCGCGTATGCATCTTACATTATTTGGAGAAATACAGTTATTTCTGTTGATTGCCGCTACATCTGCAAGCTTTCTATACTGGATAAATTATAAATACAAAAGTCTGAACAGGCAGATTATCCGGGCAATAGACATTCCGGTATATCTGCTGAACAGACAAGGTTTTGTCGTAAAACTGCTCAATACACCTACCGAAAAGGCGAACAGACTTCCGTTCCAAAACCTGGGAACTCTCAACATCAAAGATTTGGTGACAGACGCCGATGAATGCCGGAAATACATGACGTCGCTGTTACGCGTACTGAATACCCGCACTTCGGACAGCCTGACCCTAAAGATAAGAATAGAAAGTGGTGAGAAACTATATATCGCAGTGCGCATGGTCTACCTCAACAGAAATTATGTCATAGCCTTCATACGCGACATTACGGAAGACGAAGTCCAACGCCGGGAAAACGAAAAATACCGTTTCTTCCTTGAAAGTATTCTGGAGAACCTCCCCATCGCCACTACAGTAAAAGACAAAAACGATGAAGGACGCTACCTGATATGGAACAAAAAAGCGGCAGAGATGATGGAAGTCCCCGCTGAGGATATTGTGGGACACTATGAAGAGGAGTTCAAACCCCTAATGCAAGATAATTTCATTCAGGAGACAGACAAAGAAGTTGAAGAGTCGGAAACTCCCCAGTCCTACATCAAACACTTTGTCAATCCCAAAGGCAGAGAGTATATTCTGTCGTTTCACAAAACGCTGGTGTCCTACAACAAAGGGAAAGAGAGGTGGATTGTCAGTTCTGCACTGGACATCACCGAACTGCTGGCAGCCAAAGAGAAAGCAGAAGAAGCCAACCGCCTGAAATCGGCTTTTCTCGCCAACATGAGCCACGAGATACGTACTCCGCTAAACGCCATCGTCGGATTCTCCTCCATACTTTCCGATTATATACAAGACGAAGATACAAAGGAATACATACATATCATCGAAGAAAACACCCAACTGCTGCTGCAACTGATTAATGATATTCTCGACCTGTCACGCATCGAAGCTGGCATTCTCGAATTCACAGAAGGAGATATGGATGTAAACAAGACGCTTGATGAAATGCAGACGATGGCAAAACTGAAACTTCCGTCCGAAGTCAGTATACGTCTCCTGCCCGGTGCGGATTACTGTATTATTCACACAGTCCCCAAACGGGTAAGACAAGTACTGAACAACTATCTGTCAAACGCCCTCAAGCATACGGAAGAAGGTTTCATCGACATTGGTTATCACCTGCCGCAAGAAGACAGGATTCGCTTCTTTGTCCGTGATACCGGTTGCGGCATTCCTCCCGAAAAGCAAAAGGATGTATTCGAACGCTTTGTCAAGCTAAACAGCTTTAAACAAGGCACGGGTCTCGGACTCTCCATCTGCACCATGATTGCCGAGAAAATGAACGGAAAAGTGGGCGTCAGCTCTATTCCGGGGAAAGGTTCCGAATTCTGGTTCGAAATACCCTATCAGCCTGCCGGAAGCCAACCTGCATAGAAAAGCCCGCCACTGACATGAACTCTGTCAACGACGGGCAACCTAAACCATCACCGATGCTATCCTGACTCACAATACCTATCGAAGCCTAAATCGCAGTTTTCCACTCTGCACCAGTTCTTCATGAGTGATACGATATCGGGACAGTTTTTTTCCTCCCAGTTCCATTTCACGGATATAAAGCGACTCTGCCGACGGGCGTTCCGTCTCTATCACCAGTTGGTCGCGTCCCCAATACTTAGGGTCGAGCTTTATGGTCACCTTATCAAATACCGGAGTAGACAGCGTATAAGCCGGTTCTCCGGGACAATCCGGATAAAAGCCCATCATATTGAAGATAGCCCAAGCGGACATCGTTCCGGTATCATCATTGCCGGGAATTCCGTCGGGGGCATTCTTGAAATACTTCTGCAAAAGGCGGTGCAGTTCTTTCTGCGTGCGCCACTCCTCACCCTTGAAATAAGAGAAAAGATGGGCGTATGCAATGTCCGGTTCGTTGGCAGGGTCGTACAGTCCTTCGTCGAACACGCGCTGAAGCTTGTCTACGAACGGCTTCTTTCCACCCATGAGCCGGGCAAGCCCTTTCACATCGTGGGGAACATAGAAAGTATAGTTCCAGGCACAACCTTCGTGAAATCCGGGGTTCGGCTCAAAGTTCTCTCCCTGCCTCGGGTCGAAAGGAGCATAGAACTCACCGTTAGGCAGGATAGGACGGAAAGTACCGTACTCCTTACAGTAATAATGCTTGTAGCCCAGCGAACGTTCGTGGAACAGACGGGCATCCTCCTTCTTGCCAAGCGCAGCGGCTATGCGTGACAAGGCATTGTCGGCAATATAGTATTCCAGGGCATGTGAAACGGAATTGTCATACTGCTCCCGCAGGGGCACATATCCCAATGACACGTAGTCGTCATTGTCCGGACGGAGCAGATTCTCCGCTCCCGGCAGGGTGGCTCCCTTGCGCATGGCTTCGTAGGCCAGTTCTATATCAAAGTCGCGCAGACCTTTCAGCCAGGTGTCGACGATGACGGGAATGGAAGGGTCACCTTCCATGGTCAGCGTCTCACGTCCGTAGAGTTCCCATTTGGGAAGCCAGCCGTGTTCGCGGTACATGTCGAGCATGGAGCGCACCATCTGCAATTGCCGTTCGGGATATACCAGCGTAAGAAGCTGGTGCACATTGCGGTAAGTGTCCCACAAAGAAAAGACGGTATAACGGTCGCCTTGGGTAGTCAAAATCTTATCACTCTCCATAGCGGGATATTCCCCGTTCACATCTTGCAGGATATTGGGATGTATCAGCGTATGATAGAGTGCCGTATAAAAAACGGTTTTCTGCTCTTCCGTACCTCCTTCCACAAGGATGCGCGAGAGGTCATCGTTCCAGCGGCGACGGGCTTCTTCCAGCACTTGACCGAAGTTCTTTCCCTGCTGCTCGGTATCCAGATTGAGGCGGGCATTCTCCATGCTCACAAAAGAGACTCCCATCTGTACTTCCACCTGCTCGCCTTCTTCGGTATCGAATGTAAGATAGGCGCCGATATCATCTCCCGCCAGTTCCTTCTGGTAGCGGGTGTAAAGTTTGTAGCGTCCGTTATCGGGGTCCCATTCGGCCTCTACACCGGTCATGGGGCGCTGCTTCTTCCAGTAGCCCGAAGCGGCGGGCTGCTTGTTGACACGCATCACAAAGTAGATGGGAAAAACGGCTTGTGGGTTGTAGCAGAAAGTACCCAGCAGCTTCATACCTTCAAACTCGCATTTACCCGTCTGGCGCAGAAAAGCTCCCGATTCATTGGTCAGGCCTTCGCCCAGGTTCAGCAGCACATGGCTCTGCCCGGCAGGAAAGGTGAAACGCGCCACACCCGTGCGAGGAGTTGCCGTCACTTCCGTCTTCACATTGTAGCGGGTCAGGAAGTTGCTGTAATATCCGGGGGATGCCTGCTCGTCCTTATAGCGGCTTCCATATTCCTTATAATCTACGGACAGCTCTCCCGTAGTGGGCATCAGCAGCAGAGAACCCAATTCCGGACAGCCCACACCGCTCAAATTGACATGCGAGTATCCGGTAAAGAAACAATTGTGATACTCATAGGGAGTAGACCACCAGCGGGCATCTTTATCGTATTTGTTGTCCTCCGAACCCATCACGTTGAAGGGCACTACGGACATCATTCCATTGGGACAGACGGCTCCCGGATTCGTGGTACCGAAGTTGGTGGTACCGACAAAAGGATTCACATAGTCCGCAGGATGCTTCTCCGCAGCCATAGATGCCGTGAGCATTCCAAAGGAGATGATACAGAAAGTAATCAGTCGTTTCATAATATAGTAAGGATTTGTTCTTTATTAGTTAGTGAGCACGCTACCCATGCCGGTGTCATTGCATGCACTCTGCAAAGTTATTGCAAACGGTCTGCAGTGACACTGCAAACTACTTTGCAGTAGCACTGCAACAGTTTTGCAGTGACGCTGCATCAGCTTTGCAGTGGCGCTGCAACGGCTTTGCAGTAGCACTGCAAAAAGCATGCAGTATCTTTGCAGTGACATTACACTAAGTATAAAGCAGTTACGGCAGGCGCTTTTCAGCAATACCGAGCGCCTGCCAACTGCTTGGTACTTACAAAATACTTGTGCGCTTCGTGAACTCCAGAATCTCACGGATATACCCAAAGGCAAGCCCCACTACCGTATCGGCTGCACCGTAGTATACAGCTACACGTTCTCCATCTTGCAACGCTGCGCAAGGGAACACCACGTTGGGAACATCACCTTGCAACTCATAAGGAGCAGCAGGCGCAAGCAGATACTCACGGGTGCGGTAGAGCAACTTGGCAGGATTGTCCTTATCCAGAATAGCTGCTCCCATGGAGTAACGGAAACCGTTACAAGTGGTTATCACGCCATGATAGAACATCAGCCAACCCTCGTCCGTGAGGAACGGTACCGAACCTGCCCCTATCTTGGTACACTGCCAGGCACTTTCGGGGAAAGGCGTAGGAGCCATCACATGGCGGTGTTCGCCCCAGAATTTCATGTCAGGGCTGAAGCTAATGTAGATGTCGCCAAAAGGAGTATGTCCGCTATCGCTGGGACGGCTCAAGAGCGCATATTTGCCATCGAACTTCTGAGGCAACAACACACCGTTGCGGTTGAAAGGCAAGAAAGCATTCTCGCACTGGAAGAACTCCTTGAAATCGAAAGTATAGCCGATGCCGATGGTGGGGCCGTAGTAGCCGTTGCACCACGTAATCCAGTAGCGGTCCTCAATCCATGTCACGCGCGGATCGTATTTATATTCGGACTCTATCATGTCCGTATTCCCGGCCTTGAACTTGATTGGCTCATGCTCTATTTCCCAGTGGATGCCGTCCTTGCTGAAACCGGCAAAGATATTCATCTGCACCGCCCGGTTGTCACAACGGAACACACCGGCATAACCATCCTTAAACGGAACCACCGCACTGTTGAAAATGCTGTTCGACGACGGAATATGGTAGCGGTCTATTACGGGATTCTCCGAATAACGCCACATTACATCCTTACAGCCTGCCGGCCGTTCTTCCCAAGGCATTGTGATTTTGTTGCTCATAATTGCTCTATATTATTAATTGGTTATTGTTGTTTCTTCTCATCGGCATACGTAAACGGTATGAAGTACGTAATGAGGAACGCCGGAATGGTGGCAAACAGCGTGAAGGTAAAGAACGCCTCGTACCCCAACCAGTCGCTGACAAAACCGCTGATTGTGCCCGGCAACATCACACCCAGATTCATGATGCCCGAAGCAAAGGCATAATGTGCCATCTGGTGCTTTCCCGGCGCCACCTGCTGCATCATGAACAAAGTCAGTCCCACAAAACCAAAACCATAACCGAAGTACTCGAGCACGATGGCACTACCTATCAGCAACCCGCTTTCCGGCTGGTACATGGCAAGCAGGGTATACGCTACAAAAGGCAGATTGAAGATGCAGCACAGAGAGAACAGCGTCCGCCGCAATCCCCGGTGCGAAATGTAATAGCCTGCCAACAGTGACCCCAGCACAAAGGCTGCCGCCCCATAAGTGCCGTAGTACAAACCTATCTGCTGCTCATTCAGTCCCAAGCCACCTGCCGAACGCTCCGCCTTCAAGAAAAGAGGGACAATCTTCATGACAAAACCCTCGGCAAGGCGATAAAGGATAATGAACGCTATATAGTACCAGATGTGCTTCTTCAAGAAGAAATCCTTGATTACCGCCACCAACTGCTCCCACGTCTCTCTTGCCGACTTGGCGCCGGATGCGGCAGCACCGCCCGATGGCAGCATGCGCATGTGGTAGAAGCCAAGCAGCAGCATCACCGCCGCCAATATCAGCATCACCGTCATCCATGCATGCCGGGTAGCCTCGTGGCGGACTGCCTCTGTGGCACCCTCCACCCCACCGAAACCTACCAGCAAGGCACCTGCCAGCCAGACCAACCCGCCGGACGCCACAATCTTCGCTATATTGTAGAAGGCTCCCTGCCAACCGATATACTTGGCCTGGTCCTGCTTGTTCAGTTCCGACATGTAGACACCATCCGTAGCCACATCGTGCGTGGCTCCGCTGAAAGCAATCACTGCCAGCAGCGCAATGCATATCGCAAAAAAGAACGGTAACTGCAACGTCAAAGCCACCAGAGCAAAACCTGCTCCGGTAACCATCTGCGTCAGTACCACGAAAAACTTCTTCGTCTTGAACATTTCAAGGAACGGACTCCAAAGGAACTTCAGCGTCCAGGGCATCATGATGAGCGACGTCCACAGAGCAATCTGCGCGTCACCGATACCCAGCCCCTTGAACATCAACACAGAAACCATGTTCAGCACCACAAACGGCAATCCCATGGCAAAATATACGGTGGGGACCCACGATATAGGATTATGATTTTTTCGGCTCATCCCTTCTGTATATTATCTGTGTCACTTCAACGGTTCACTGCCCATAGTCAGCTCCAGCGTACCACCGTCCACTATATCCTGATGCGTGAAGAATGGAGTCTCCAACTTATTGCCGTTCAGCACAATGCTCCGCACATACTTGTTGTCGCGGCTGTTGTTGTGGGCTATCACCTTGAACGACTTGCCGTCTTTCAGATGAACGGTCGCCTCGTTGAACAGCGGGCGTCCGATGGAATATACCGGCTTGCCGGGGCATACCTGATAGAAGCCCATCGCATTCAGAATGTACCATGCAGACATCTGTCCGCAGTCTTCATTGCCCGAAAGTCCGTCGGGGTTGTTGAAGTAAAGCGTATGCAGCACCTCATCCACAATCTCCTGCGTACGCCAGGGCTGGCCTACGTAGTTGTAGAGATGGGCAATGTGATGGCTTGGCTCATTGCCGTGGGCATACTGGCCTATCAGACCGGAAATATCCACCGAGGTCGATTCACCTTCCAGCTTGGAATCGGCCGTGAACAGAGAATCCAACTTGCCGATGAAGGCGTCGCGTCCTCCCATCAGTTCTACCAATCCGTCCACATCGTGGGGAACGAACCAAGTCCACTGCCATGCCGTACCTTCGCAATAGTCATCATTACGGTGATTGGAAGCGCGGGGGTTGAAAGGCGTACGCCAGTTGCCCTCACTGTCCAGTCCGCGCATGAAGCGGGTACTCGGATCGAAATAAACTTTATATCCCTCGGCAAAGGCCGCATACTTATCGCGGTTGGCTTCGTCGTCCAAGGCACCTGCCAGTACGGAGATACACCAGTCATCGTAAGCATATTCCAAAGCTTTAGCCACAGATTCATTGTCTTTATCGCAAGGCACGTAGCCAATCTTGTTCTTCCAGTACTTGGCCTGCGGCATCAGATGCGGCACAACCAAAGGATGGGTGATAATACCCGTCGTATCGTATTCTGCCGTACGGAGGCAAGCCTTGTAAGCCTCCTGCACGTCGAAGTTACGGTATCCCTTTACATAAGAATCCGCTATGAGGGAGGCTGCATGATAACCAATCATGGTACCCGTATAGTTTCCGGCCAGTTCCCACATAGGCAGGACGCCGCCCTCGCGGGACTTCTGGATGAGCGAACGGATGAAAGCCTCGTTCAGTTCAGGATCAATAATCGTCATCAGCGGATGATAGGCACGGAAAGTGTCCCATAAAGAGAAAATGGTGTAGATAGGCTCGTCCACCCTGCCTTGATGGGGCTTCAAGTCCATACCAAAGTAACGTCCGTCAGCATCGGTAAACAAGTTGGGCTGCATACCCGTGTGGTAAAGTGCCGTGTAGAACATGGTACGCTGGTCGTTGTCCTTCGTATCGATGTCAATCTTGGAAAGATAAGTGTTCCACTGCTGGCGGGCAGCACGGCGCACACCGTCAAAATCCCATCCGGAGATTTCGGCTTCCACATTCTTGCGGGCACCGTCCATATCCACGGCAGACACACCTACCTTTACCAATACCTCTTCATTGGGCTCCGTCTGGAATTGCAGTAAAGCTTTAGCTGTAGGCAGAAGCGGACCGCCTTCGTCCAATGCCATGGAGTCCGTGACCAGCGTATAGGTGAATGGTTTGGAGAACTTGGCATAGAAGTTGATATACTGGTCGAAAGCCCAATATACAGTCTTCTTGCGTCCACGGATTTCAGTATCGCTGATTACTTCCAGCTCCATCTGTTCATTCTTCTGGCGCTGGATACTGTAATCCAGGTCGAGGATAAAGCCTGCATCTTCCGCTTTCGGGAAGGTATAGCGATGAATCGCCGCACGTTTGGTAGAGGTCAGTTCGGCTTTCACCCCGTAGCGGTCCAAAAATACGGAATAATATCCCGGTTCGGCTGTTTCATTCTCGTGGGAAAAGGCAGAGGCGTACGCCATCTGCTGGCTCTTCGAGCCCACGGAGTGGTAATCCTGCCGACCTACAGTGGGCATCAGCAGCACATCCCCGTAATCGGCACAACCCGTACCGCTGACGTGGGTATGTGAAAATCCGTTGATAGTAGTATCTGCATAGTAATATCCGGAGCAGGCATCCCACTCGTAGATACGCGTGTCGGGGCTGGGCTGAATCATCCCGTTGGGAACTACCGCTCCGGGATAGGTATGCCCATGTCCACCCGTACCGATGAACGGATTGACGTAAGACGCATAGTCCGGTGCCGTCTGGGTACAGCTGCAAACCGCCCCCAGCAGAAAAAGTCCGCCCAACAGTATGGAACTAGATTTCATGTTTTTCTTCATATTGTTTATTGTATAAGTAGGTGTATAGCTTCATAATAGAATCTTGTTATATGAGAATGCTTGAGGAGGGCCGCCCTATTACTTTGAGCAAAGCCCTCCTTTGTTTCATGTATGAAAAGGTTCAAGCATCCGTTTTCCGAAACCTCAGTTTACGGAAAACACGGCATCAGCGTACCTTCTTCATCGTATAGTTCTCACTCACGAAGTAAGGAACATCGGGGAAGATGTCGGTCTCAATCTCACCGCCTACATACTTATAGGGATTGATAGCCCATCTGTTGCCCAAGCCATAGATATGCATATCACCGTTAGGAGCAATAGCACCATCCATATAGTAATCATCATAGTTAGGATATGCCTTCCACTGGAAATTCTTACTGTAAGTACCGAAATGCATTTTGTAGGTAGCAGGGTCTTCAGCATCGCCCTCATGAATGGTTTGCGGATAGATGAGCAGTGCACCGTTATAGTAATCGCAATGCATCGGATACTTACCGGTGATTTCGGGGAAAGTACCCCAGTTGTAAACCACATATCCGGTACCTTCTTCATCCTTTTCAATGATCACATTCTTCTCAAACTCCTGGCTGCCTTTCCAATCCCACCAGCGAGGATTACCTTCTTCATCCACATAGGTAAAGAGGGAATTGCTGGAAGTTACCTTCCACTCGCCGACCAAATCTTCATAACCCAACATTTTGCCCTGATAAGCTTCACCGGTACGGCTCCAGTACTTGCCACTCCATTCCACTCCATCATCAAAGAGCACCTCACTTATTTCCGAAAGCAACACGTAATACTGATACATCAGTGGTTTGGGGTTGTAGAACATCTGAATACCATAACCTTCATCCTTCACTTTTTGGAATTTGCTTTTGTCAAATCCGCTCCAGCCTCCGTTCAGCTCATCATTAATCTTCCAGGGTAACGGAGCATACTTGGATTTGGGCAGGTTCTCAAAATGAGACTCTTCACGGCCAAAGGCTCCATTAGGATTCTGATTCTGGTAATAACCGTAGGTCATATAATCCACAATATCACCTACTTTCACACCTTCTACCTCGCCGTCGGGAGAGTCGAGAGAACCATATTCATACACACCAATCAACTTTTTGCCAAACACTTGGCGGCATTCGTAAACCAAGCGCGCGAAGTTGGCACGTGAACGTTTTTCGAAGCCGGGACTGGGATTGGAGTTATTATAACTGGTGTACTCATCATCAAAGTCAATGCCATCCAAACCATAAATATCCAAGTAGGCTTTCAGTTCCTTGGCAAAGTCTTTGGCAGCAGCTTCCGAAAGGTTGCCCATACCTGCCTCGTCATGGTTACCAAGAATAGTCATCACCACCTTAATGCCTTTAGCCTGCAAAGGACGGATGAACTTATCCGCATTTCTCAGCAAGAAAGAAACCTGGTCATTGCAGAAAACATGAACGCGACCAGTCTTGCTATCCACATTGATGTTAGCTGCAAAAATGCTGACAACATCAAAGAAAGGCTTTCCGTCGCTCTTCATAGTATATTCACCCATATTCAAGATGTTCTCGTCATTTACTTCCACAAAGCAATGTGTAAGTATATCACCCTTACTGATACTCTCAGGAATAGCAGCCAAAGGCTTTACCAAGTAAATATATTCCTGATTGTTTGTAGAAACTTCCACACCGTTATTGGCAGATGCAGAAACGGCAACAGCATAAGTCTGTCCGATTGTGCCTCCGGCATTGATATTCAGTTCCACAGAAGCCGACTTCTGTTCGCCCGCCTTGATAGTGGCAGTTCCACCGTTCGCCAGGCTCAGCTTATCGGCGGGATACATTTTATAGCTTGTTCCATTCTTCTTATTGTAAGCCTCCAAAACGTCTTCGTCCACTTTGAAGGTCACCGTAACATCCTGCTCTGCAGCTTTGCTCAGTTCAAAATAGAGATGTCCGGTAGCAACCTTGTCGCCAAAAACAGAAATCGGAGTAAGTTCACGTGCACCGGCGGCAGACTTTACATAGCCATACACGCCATCCACAGTATCCAGCTTGTCACTGTTGCCGGTGTTGATGACAACATCATCTTCACAACCGGTGAAGCATATTCCTGCACATGCAAAAGCCATTGCCAGCAAGCCTGATTTTACATGATTCATATATTTCATAATCAATATCTTTTTATTTGAATTAAGGTATAACTAAATTATTTAGCGGGCAGTTCCACAGCAGTCCAAGTCAATGATTCCACTGCAGTAGCATTGTTCTCATTTCCGCTATAATCGTGAATGGCAGTACCGGCGCCCTCATCGAACTTCCAGTAAGAAACCAGTCCGTCAGCATCCGGCTCTACCTGGTAGAAGTGGTCCTTTGCATTGATTTCTGCTGATGTCAACACCTTGTTCCAGATACGCACCTCTGAGATATTACCTTCCAACCAACGGTCACGATTGTATGAATGGCCAATCCAGAATCCGTTACCTTCATCGGTCATGGTCTGGCCCCAGTTCACGACTCCGCAGTCCAAAGTAGTCTCCAGCATATTCTTACCATTGATGTAGATTATAACTGTTTTTGCATCCGCATCGTAGGTCACAGCGATATGTGTCCATTCGTTTGTCGGAATAACCAGACTCCCATCGGTCACATTGCCGCTACTTGTAGCCACCTGCAACTGGTTTTGAGGAATTCCGGCATCACCGATGCGGAGCAGGAACTTACCTTCGATACCCATAATGGAAGTCAGCATCTTGTCAAACTTGCTTACACGAATCAACGCTTCTGCCGTCAGCTTATTCATATTATTGGCTACATCTGGATTGGTCCAAGTTACGTAAACCAGATTCTTGGTAATATCAGGAACCGTATTAATCAATGCGGCACCCTTCAGCACGTAGTACATGGTACCGGAGCTCTTCAAGACTCCGATGCTTGCCTGGTCTACCGTAACCGGCAATACATATACCTTCTCACGGTCCAGCTCCGTCAAGTTCTTGAAGCTGACAGTGATGTCGTCTGAAATGACAGCACCGGCCAAAATGGTAGCCTGCGGAGTTTCTACCGTATAATAGTTTTCCGGCAGAGCCTCGGCTGTGTCATAATAGGTAGCGTTATAAGTAGCTACCAGTGAAGGGTCCGCCTTCAAGGCAATAGTTATATCCTGCGATTCAGGACGGGCCATTGAAATCCGGAATGAACCTTCCGTATCGGAAACAGTGTTTTTCAACAACACAGTACTGGTCATCGCCGAGCCGTTGATATACACCTGATTATCGAAATTCTCAACGTCATTATCATTACAAGCAGCAAATACACCTGCCAATAATGCCATCGATACTAAATATATACTTTTCAGTTTCATGATATTCTTTTATTTTTTAGGAGCAGGATTCATAATATTGATAGCTTCTCTCACGTATTGATAGGTATTGGTAGCATTGTAATAATCATTCTGCATGTTCTCAATAGCCAGACCAGCTTTTGTAAACTCTGCAGACGGTTCTGTCACCCAATAAGCAGCTTCCGACAGAGCTCTCAAAGCATTGTAATATCCGGTAGTCTTATCTGTTGTATCCAGAGAGACGGTAGATGCCGATACAATGAAGCGGTCAGCCGGAACACCGTCTGCCATCAAGGCCTGAAGCGCTTCTATCCCCAGTTGGGCAACATCCGTGACATCATTTGTAATCAAGATGATATGGTCACAAGAAGAGAGCACAGACTGGCCTATCAGGTTGGCAGGATACCCCTGGAACACCAGTTGCTTACCTGAATTGGCACTCTTCCAGTTGGACATCACACTGAAGAAGGTATCCTGATTTGCCTTTGCTTCAGCTTTGTCAGCTTCGGACATGTAGATAGGATTGCTGCCACGATACTCGGCTACAATACCGTCGAAAGGTGCTTCAAGAGCTATCAGTCTGTTCAACTCAGCCGAAAGATAAGCCGAAAATGCAGAAGTTTCCGTTCCTTCCTTCACCTTGTCGGTATGTTCCTTCAAGATATTGTCATAGCTGATGGAATAGAATACTTTCGTTCCTTTCTCGTGTACGCTTGCAATATCTTCCAGCTCAAATTCCGCCAAATCGGGAGTAGTCGCAATAATTACGTCCAGACTGTCGGGAACATCCGACATGTGCTGTCCACGGCTGAAAGGAACTTTCTCACTATTATCAAACCAGCCGTATACAATCTTATGGTCAGAATTCTTGTATTCCCGCAAGTTCTTCAGATACTTGGCATATAGTTCGGGAGACTGTTCGTCGATTCCGGGTTCTTTCAGTTTAATACTCTCTGAATCCGTCCAGTCAGAGCAGGCAGACAATGCCAATACGGAAAAAGCTGCCAGCGCAATTCCTTTGAATGATTTCTTATATAATTTCATAATTATTCAGCATTTATTGTTATTATTTGCGTGCCCACCATACGTCAGTAGCCATGTTGTCCGGTCCACCCAGATAGCTGCTTACTGCCTCTTGCACGTTTTCAGTATTACTTGTATATTCTTCAGAAGGATAAGGCATACGGCGTGCACCTTTCTCGCTGTCAACAACTCCACCGCTTAAGTTGCCTTCACTGGTTGCAGGCAACAGTTTGGGATAGCCCGTACGACGATAGTCAGCCCAAGCCTCGTTACCCAACGGCCAATTGGCAATCCATTTCTGGGTAATGATGCGTTCCTGCTTTTCTTCTCTGGATGCCCCTTCATTCCACTTGACGGTAATGGCGGAAAGATTCTTTTCATAGGTATTAAGACCGGCGGGATCTTTGTAAAGAGCAGGCACACTACTGTCATCAGCCAGATAACTGTCTACACCTGTAGCTCCCCACTGTTCGAAAGAGAGGCGGACACCTTGTTCATAAAAATCAGCAGCGGTTCCTTTCATGTTGAAACCATAGATTGCAGTGGCTTCAGCACGCAAGAAGGCAACTTCTGCCGCATTCATCCAAAGCACGGGATCAGAAGAGGAAATCTTCACACGCGAATAATTGATGAAATACTCTTTCATCTTACTGAGGTTGATACCGCGACGCAATCCCACATAAGCCTCTCCCGGCCATTTTGACTCCTCAAAATAGCTGGCACGGCGATTGTCATTGTAACCGTTCATGTAGCAGATGATGTCGGCAGCAGGATGGGTATCACCACCTGAAGCTTCTTCATTGTAACGTACTGCCACAAACAACGGATTGCTGATTGTACCGAAATATTTCCATGTGGCATTGTCTGCATTTGTTTCAATCAGACCCAATTCGTGATTCACCGCACTTTCAGCCATTTCTTTAGCCTTAGCAGGGCTTACATTGGCAATGCGGATAGCCAGACGCAGCTTCAAGGAGTTAGCAAATTTCACCCATTTCTGCACATTACCGCTATATACAAAGTCTGCAGAAGCAACCAATGCCGCATTTCTGTTCTCAGTCAATACAGTGATGGACTCGTCCAATTCCTTGAAGAATGCATTATATACTTCTTCCTGCGTATCATAAGGAATGGTAATCTTGCCATCCTGACCGATTTTAGAATAAGGAATAGGACCATACGCATCAGTCACGCGACTCATGGCAGCAACCTTTATGATTTGAGCAATGGCATAAGGAACCGGATTATTGGTATTCTCCGATACTTGTTTCACTGTGCTCAAGTTACCGTAAAGTGTTGAAATGATACGGTCACTTATCAAGAACACACGCGTCCAGTCATTTGTAGCATTAAAATTGGATATTGTATTGGACCAGCCGGCATTTGAATCGGCAAAATAACCTCCCAACGGTCCACCCAACAAACAATCAGTAAACTGTGCCGTATTGACATCTGATGAGATAACCGTACTTGCCAAGTTACTCATGGCAGAACCCAGTGCATAATCATCCGGAGTCAAATCACCCGGTTGATAAGGATTGGAGTTGATATCCATATAATTGCCGGTACAGGACATAAAGCCCATAACCAACGGAGCAACAATCAATTTATTTATAATATTTTTCTTTTTCATATCGTTTGGTATTAAAATTTAAAGCTCAAGCTAAAGCCGATGTTACGCAAAGCCGGCATCATGAAATAGTCTATTCCCTGATAAAAGTTATCGGTAGAAGCTACACTTTCGGGATCGAAAGGAGCCTTGCTGTAAATCATCCACAAGTTGCGGCCTACCAACGAAACCTTGATATCGCACACATCATTCAACAACTTTCTGGGGATGGTGTAACCCAAAGATACTTCCTGCAGACGGACATTGGTAGCAGAATAAGTATAGTATTGAGGAACAGACGTGCCGCTACCTACTACACCGTACCATGTTTCGGGGTTTACCTTATCTCTACCATTCACCAGCACATAGCCTAAATCGCGTGCATCGGCAGACGCCTTGGACACACCGTAGTAGTCCAACATAGCTTGTGTACGTGAGTAAACCACACCACCCAAACGGGCTGAAATCAAGAAGCCCGCTGTGAAATTCTTCCAAATGAAGTTATTACGCCAAGCCAAATTACCTTTAGGAAGTACGCTTCCCAACTTGATATATTTATCCGGGTCCGTTATGGCTTCCGTAGCAACCGTTCCATTTTGGTCCACAAAAATCTGTCCGTTGGCATCACGTTTCATATCTCGCAGTGAGTAAAGGTCACCCATGCTCCCACCTTCTTTCAGCAAGAAGCGGGCATCACCTAAGCCACCCATATTCAACGTGCTCAAAGAGAACAGCTCACCGGTAACGGGATTGATGGCATTGTCTGCCAAAGTCAGGATTTTATTCTTGTTACTGGAGAAGGTTATACCGGTATCCCATGTAAAATCTTTCCAGGTATTCTTGTAATTCAGCGACAACTCAATACCGGAGTTACGTACGGCACCAGTCTGGATATACATAGCCGACCAACCGCTGACAGGCAACTGCGGGTTGAATGTCTGGTTCATAGTCTTGGCATTGTAATATGTCACGTCCAATTCAAAGTTCTTGAGGAAACGCATGTTCAAACCGATTTCCCAAGAATTGGTACGTTCAGGTTTCAAATTGTACAACGGATATTGGGTCGTGATACTCCACTGGCCGGAACTTGAATTCCATTCATAGTGGGGATTAGCCAAATATCTGGAGAAAGCACTACCAACAGATGCCCATGAACCACGAACCTTTATAAAAGAAAGATAATCTTTGTTCAAGTTAGGCATTAGCTCAGACAGTACAACAGAACCACCGACTGAAGGATAGAAGAATGATTTGCTGTTGGAGTTGGGACCTGCCAGCTGTGAAGGCCAGTCGTTACGTCCGGTCAGCGTCAAGAAGTAAGTGTTCTTGTAACCAAGCTCAGCCGAAGCGAAGAGAGACTGGGTCTGTTCACGCCATCCTTCCTGCAAACGCTGTGTCTTGCTGGCACTCAGGTTCTGGATGGCAAAGTAGTTGGTCAAACCTACCGGTTCGCCGCTGAAGGCATCGCCACCATCAGCAATCGGACCACGTGTTTTCATTGCATCCGAACGTATATCGGAGAATGAACCACCGACGTTGGCCTGGAGTGACCAATCTTCACCGAAATATTTGTTGATACTCACCAGGAAGTCTGCATACAACTGTTTGTCCTGCGTCTTGGTAATACCATAAAGACCTCGTGAAGAGCTCTCGGTGAGCTGTGTATTGGTAGAAGCATAGAACTTTTCTGTATAATCATTGTTGGAGTTATCCAAACGTACACGTCCTGAAACAGTCAGCCAGTCCAGAATCTTATAGCTCAAACCGGCATTCAGCATATAGCGGTCCTTCTTGTTCTGGCGCAGATTGCGGTAGTTAATCCAATAAGGATTCTGCATTACCATACCTTCGTCACCTACCGGCCAGTATTGCGTATAAATTTTACGGGCAGCGTCATAGCGCTCATACATGCTGATATCAGACCAGTCGTTGCTGCGCGGGAACAAATAAGCACCCACCAACGGGTTGTTGTAAGTACCCTGGTTCGTCATGTTCTGGTCATTCTGCAGAATATAGCTTGCACCGAAATCCAGAGTCATCTTGTCGTCCAGGAAAGTAGTGGTGTTACGTACCGTAAAGTTGTAACGGTTGTATTTGTTGTTGGGAACAATACCCTTGGAGTTTACAGCAGCAGCCGATGCATACGTCTGGTTTTTCTCTGTACCGGTTGACAAAGAAATGCTCTCTGTTCCTACAATACCCGTCTGGAAATAATCATCTCTCGGGCTGTAATTGTAGTTATTGGCTGCAGACAAAGGCGCTCCCCAGCTCATGGCTCCTGAAGTGCTCATCACACCACCGGTTCCCGTACCGTAACGGTTTTGGAAGCTCGGCATCACAAACGGATTGGTGAATTCAGTATTACTGCTGACAGTAAGGCTCACCTTACCTTCTTTACCTTTCTTTGTAGTAATGACAATGGCACCGTTGGCAGCTTCCGAACCATACAAGGCAGCAGCGGCGGCACCAGTCAAGACTGACATTGACTCGATGTCTTCCGGGTTGATGTCGGCAATCGGTTCTGAAGAACCCTGAGAGTCGAACTCCTTACCTCCGGCAGTACCACGTCCGGAGAAAATAGGCACACCGTCAATAACATAAAGTGCATTGGAAGACTGCATGATGGATTTCGTACCACGCATCACTACCTTTGATACGCCACCCACACCGGATGAAGAAGCATTGATATTCACACCCGCTACCTTGCCACTCAATGAATTTACAAAGTTGGCGTCTTTATTGGAAGTAATGGCATCCGTATTCACCTGCTGTACATTGTAGGACAATGCCTTTTCCGATCGCTTGATACCGAGGGCAGTGACCACCACTTCTTCAATCATCTGCGTGTCATTCTGCATCAGTACATTAATGGAAGCTGAACCGGTCGCCGAAATTTCCTGCGACTTATAACCGATATAAGAGAATACAAGTACCGGATTCGCTTCTGTAGTGGTCAACGTAAAGTTACCGTCCAGGTCTGTAATACAACCATTGCTGGTACCTTTTACCAATACGTTCACACCAATCAGAGGCCCCATATCATCTGATACGACTCCGGTAATAGTCCTCTCTTTCCCCTGTTGCTTACCTTCTTGTGAAGTAGCGGTCTTTTCTGAAAGATAAACGATGTTGTCCTCCACTTTATACGAAATGTTCTTCCCCTTGAGAATAACATTCAAAGCATCTTCAATGGATACATTGTTCACTTTAACGTTTTCTACTGACAGCGCAGCCAGCTTGTCGTCATAAAAAAATTGATACTTGGATTGAGACTTGATTTGTTCAATGACTGTCCCCAATGTGCCACGAGACACATTCAGGTTTAACTGGGCAAAGCCCCACTGGATAGAAACTGCCATGAACAACAAAACTAATAAAGCCCGCATGAACGTCGAACTCCGAAAAGCATAATTGTCTTTCATAAACACAATTTATAGGTTATACAATAAATTACTTCGAGAGATTCATTCTCTCGCATTCCTATATAAAACAACAGACAATGAAAATACACTTACTGAAAAAGTATCTTTTTTATCATTAATCCTAAAAAAAAGAGTTACCCCGAAAACAAGTTGATATATCATTTTGCTCAATATTACTAACGAAGTAAATAATTATTTCCACCTGATTCAAGAAAAACACCTATAATACAGATAGTAAATAACAAAATGATATATCAACTTATTTTCGAGGCAACCCTTTTCTTACTATATTATTACTATTCTTTACTTCTTCAGTTCATTCGAGAAAGAATAAGGATAATCTTCCGGCTGCGTACCTCTCTTCATATTAGGCTGGCTGCCCATATCAAACCTCAAGGTACCGCCATTCAGCAAATCGCCATGCGTCAGATAATTCCTGGAATAATCCACGCCGTTCACCTTGAGAGACTCGATATACATGTTCTCCGGTGAGTTATCCGGAGCGTCAATTGTCAGGGACTTACCGTTCTCGAAATGGAGGGTAGCCTTACGGAACAGAGGGGCGCCCAATACATACTCGTCCGTACCAGGGCAAACCGGATAGAAACCAAGTGCAGAGAAGACATACCACGCGGAAGTCTGACCGTTGTCCTCGTCACCGCAATAACCGTCGGGACCGGCAGTATACATGCGGTTCATTACCTGACGAAGCCAATATTGGGCCTTCCAAGGTTCCCCGGCGTAGTTATAAAGGTAAATCATGTGCTGGATGGGCTGGTTGCCATGGGCATAGTTACCCATATTCATCACTGTCATCTCACGGATTTCATGGATTACCTGGCCGTAGTAGCTGTCATCGAACAAGGGCGGGACAATAAATACAGAGTCAAGCATCTCTACGAAAGACTCTTTTCCACCCATCAGGTCTATCAGACCTTGAGGGTCGTGGAATACAGACCAGGAATAGTGCCAGCTGTTACCTTCAGTAAAGGCGTCACCCCACTTCAAAGGAGAGAAAGGAGACTGGAACTGGCCGTCTTGATTACGACCACGCATCAGCTTGCTTTCCTTATCAAATACATTCCTATAGTTCATGGCACGTTCCGCAAAGAGTTTCTGCTCCTTCTTCGGACGGTTCAGTTCTTTTGCCATGCGGTAGATGCACCAGTCATTATAAGCATACTCCAAAGTACGGGCAGTGTTCTCGTTGATTTTCACATCGTAGGGAACATAACCAAGCTTGTTGTAATACTCATAGCCGAGGCGACCCGTAGAAGAGACCTCGGGATGGACATTCTTTGTACCGTTGATGAGACCTTCGTACAACGTCTGCACATCCTCCACCTTCACACCTTTCAGATAGGCATCTGCCAGTACGGAAGCAGAGTTGTTGCCAATCATACAGCCACGGTGACCCGGACTTGCCCATTCGGGGAAGAAACCGCTTTCCTTATAGGTGTTGACAAGACCTTCCTGAATCTGCCTGTTCACCGACGGATACATCAGGTTGAGGAATGGGAAAAGACAGCGGAAAGTGTCCCAGAAACCGGTATCCGTATACATATAGCCGGGCAACACTTGCCCATTGTAGGGACTGTAATGAATCGGATTTCCCGCCTCATCCAGTTCATAGAATGCACGCGGGAACAACAAGGAACGATACAAACATGAGTAGAAAGTACGGTACTGGTCAAGGGTTCCGCCTTCCACATCAATACGGCCCAGCACCTTGTTCCAGGCATCCTGACCTTTCTGAACCAGTGTTTCCAAATTGTCATTGCCAAGCTCCTTCAAGTTACGGTCAGCCTGCTCAAAACCGATGAAAGAAGAGGCTACACGGGCATGTACCACTTCACCCTTACGGGTTTTGAAACCGATAACAGCACCGGCATGTCCGGCTTCCTGCTCAACCTTATTCTCGGTCAAGACGCCATCGGCTACAGACGCCTTATAAGTAAAAGGCTTGTCGAACTCTATCACGAAATAGTTCTTGAAGTTCTCGGGAACACCGCCGCTGTTACGGGTAGTATAACCGATAATACGATTCTGTTCCGGAAGTATCTTCACATAAGAGCCCTTGTCAAAGGCATCGACAACAATGTATGAATGATCATTTTCAGGGAAAGTGAAACGGAACAATACGGCACGGTCGGTAGGGGTGAACTCGGTAACCACATCGTGTTCGGCAAGATATACCTTATAATAATGAGGAAGTGCTACTTCGCCCTTGTGGGAGAACCAGCTTGCACGCTTCTCTTCATCAAACTCGGGTTTGCCAACCACCGGCATAATGGAGAACTGCCCGTAGTCGTTAATCCAGGGACTGGGCTGGTGTGTCTGCTTGAAACCACGGATCTTGTTCGCGGTATAGACGTATTGCCAGCCGTCACCCATCTTACCTGTCTGAGGAGTCCAGAAGTTCATACCCCAGGGACGTGCGATCGCAGGATAGGTATTACCGGTGGAAAGCTCGAAAGTAGACTGCGTGCCGACAAGAGGACTGACATACCGGGTAAAGTCTTTGGCATGCAGCCATAAAGCACTGCTCACAAAAAAAAACAATAGGATTAATTTTCGCATAATATTAGAAAGTTGTTAGTATTAAATAAATTCTTCTCGTCATATCTCGAATTTGTGCGGCCTTCCTACTTCATTGAGGAGAGGAAAACACTGTTCCCCACAATTTTATACTCCAATGGAATGGCATTCTTTATCAGATTCAGCACAGCCCCTACACTCTCTTTTTTCTTCAGTGTACCCGAGTAAGTCTTGCTTACATCTATGTTCGGTGCCAGAATTACCCTCACCCCATACGAATTCTCCAATGTACGCGCAATGGTGTATAGGTCAGCCTTCTCAAAGACAAACTCATTATTGTGCCAGTTTTCGATTCCCGTATCCACCTGCTTCACCACCAGACGCCTAGTCATTCCGTTCAGCTCGGCTTTCTGTCCGGGGGCAAGGATAATCATACCCTCGCCATGATTACCTTTCACCTCTACTTCGCCTTTCAAAAGGGTAGCTACTGCAGACATCTTAGCCTTGTCAGACTTGAGGTTGAAAACAGTTCCCAATACTCTGACCTGCATGACCTCACTCTGTACGACAAACGGTTTTTCCGGATTCCTCATCACCTCAAAATATCCTTCTCCTTCCAGATAAACCTTTCTTCCCTTCCCTGCAAACTCATGTGGATATTTCAGGGTAGTGTTTTTATTCAGCCAGACTTTGGTTCCATCCGGCAGTTTCAGTTCCTTAATCTTATCATGAGTGGTGACAGCCAGTAATGTTTCCGGCTGGCTATAAGTCTGATAAAAAAGATAGCCGAAAGTACCCAAAAGGAAGAAGCCCACAAATACGGCCGCATACCGTATCCACCCAACCATCCTCCGTACCTTGTATTGTTTCGTCTTCTCTTGTTCCAGCCTTTTAAACAATCGCTTTTCGGCCTTTTCTATGTCTTGTGTATTCGAAGTATCCCCCAGTCTCCCCAAGTGGTAAATCTCCTCCAGCCTGAACAATTCGCGTGCATTCTCACCCGACTCTTCCAGCCAGGCGTTCACCTCACGAAGTTCATCTTCCGTACATTCACCCATAAGGAACTTGGCCAATATCTCCTCATTCAACTTATTCATTCTTTCCTTCATTATGATAATAAAACAACGCTGCTCGCAAAAACACTTACTTTCCCGATGAAAAACAGAGCCAACATCAGGTTCAGATACCCCAGTTTATCACGCAGCAACTTCAAAGCTTTGTACATGTGGGCCTCCACCGTACGCAATGACACTCCCATTGTATCAGCTATCTCCTTATTCTTCATATCATGCAGATAGCTGAGTTTGAATACCATCCGGCACTTGTCCGGCAATTCATTGATGGCATCGGACAGCTTCCTCCTGAGTTCGGCATCCTCTATCCGTTTCACCACATCATTGCTGTCAGGTTGATAGAACTCAACCCTCTTTTTATGGATTTCGAGCATGACAGCCTCATAGCCACTCACAATGTCCCGATGCTTCAGAACGTTCAAGGCACGGGTATACACCGCCCTATACAGAAAAGCCTGAATCTGCTCTCCCACCTTCATGGTATCTTTCCGCTTCCACAGCTCCACGAAAACATCCTGTACCACATCTTCCGCATCTTCTTCCCCCACAATGCGTGTGGCATAGAACAGCAGGTTGGTATAATACCTGCGGAAAAGGGATTTATATGTCAAGTCGAAATGTTCATTCATATGTTAGCCGGTTATCGGGGACTGTACCATGCCTGACCTGGCTTATCCCCCATTTCAAATTCGAAAACACTTCCATCCATTATCTGTTCATGCGTAATATAACTTTTGTCATAGTTCTTACCGTTGAGTTTGACAGATTGAATGTAGCAATTTTCCTTGCTCACCGCCGGCGCCAGTACCGTAAAGGTCTTTCCACCGGGCAGGTGCATCTTCATTTCCGGATATAGGGGGGTACCGATTTCATATTTTCCACCAACCGGGTCTACCGGATAAAAGCCCATCGCACTGAACACATACCAGGCGGACATCTGTCCGCAATCCTCGTTGCCGCACAAACCGGCAGGAGTGTTCAGGTAGAGTTCACGCATCACCCGGGCTGCATATTTCTGGGTTTTCCAAGGTTGATCCACAGCATTGAACAGATAGATGACGTGATGGCTAGGCTCATTTCCATGCGCATACTGGCCAATCATCCCGGTGCTGAAAATAGGCAACTCATCATCTGCAGAAGGATTGTAAGTAAACATACTGTCCAGCTTCTGGGCAAACCGTTCCTTACCTCCGGTCAAAACTATCAAACCGTCAATATCCTGCTGCACAGACCAGAAGTATTGCCAGCCGTTGCTCTCGCAGATGTGCGGAGTATAGTCGTCCGGCGAGAAGTTCCGGATAAACTCTCCCTTGTCATCACGGGGCTGCATGAAAGAACTTACCGGATTGTAGACATTCCGGTAATTACGGGAACGCTTATAAAACTCGTCCGCAACCTCCTTATCGCCCAGCTTCTCTGCCATACGGGCTATACAATAGTCATCATATGCATATTCCAGTGTTTTAGAAAGTGACCAGTTTTCCGAATTATACTGATCTGTCACATTATAAGGAACATAGCCATATTTCTTATATAACCCAATGCCACGATAGGAATCGATATTGGCAGTAGCTACACAAGCCTCCAAGGCCTTTTTCGCATCGAAGTCCCCAATACCTTTCAGATAGGCATCTACAATAACCGGCACAGAGTGGTAACCTATCATCATATCTGTCTCGCCCCCCTGAAAATTCCATACGGGAAGGCGGCCGTTCTGTTCGAAGAAGGCGAGGAAGGACTTCACCATATCATTCACCCGTTCCGGCTCAATAAAAGTATAGAGAGGATGAGCCGCACGGTAAGTGTCCCACAAGGAGAAAGTACTGTAATTTGTCCAGCCCTCTACCCGGTGCACTTGCTTGTCGGGACCGTAATAGGCGCCGTCCACATCACTGTAAATGGTAGGAGCAATCATCGAATGATATAAAGCTGTATAGAACTTGACTTTCTCATCGCGGTCATCGCATTTTATTTCTATCCGGGACAATTGTTCGTTCCAATCATCCTGCACAGCAGCCAGGTATTTGTCGAAATCATCATCAGGTACTTCTGCTGCTAGATTACGTGCCGCCCCTTCCATACTTACACCGGAGATGGCAGTACTGACAAGAATCTGTTCTCCTTCCTTAGTCTGAAAGTCGAATCGTGCAATGACAGATGTCCCTATCCGCTTGCCTTCTTTCTCTATGGCAGCTGTATCGAGCTGCATCGCAGCAAACGGTTTGGAGAAACGTGTACGGAAGTAGAGGCGCTGGTCGCGTGCCCAACCGTCAGAGTAACGGTAACCTTGCACCGTTACCGAATCGACGGCTTCTATGTGAGAATCATTGGTAAAATCCCAATTCATGGCTTTCCGCAAATTCAGGAAAACGGCAGCATCGGCTTTTGGGAAAGTATACCGCTGAATGCCACAACGCTCGGTGGCCGTCAACTCTACATTTATATTATAATCTTTCAGACGCACCTGATAATATCCAGCGCTTGCCGACTCTTCCGAATGAGAGAACAAAGAGTGAATGCCGAGCGGAGCTTCCGCCTCCTTATAAGGCAATGTCACCGGCATAAAAGAGATGTCATACAAGTCACCAGCGCCGGTTCCGGAGAGATGGGTATGGCTAAAGCCTGCAATGGTACTGTCCGGATAAAAATATCCGGAAATACGGTCCCAGCCCGGCAGTCCGTTGTCAGGACTGAGCTGCACCATGCCAAACGGCGCCTGAGCACCCGGATAGGTGTTTCCAGTAAAATCTGTACCGATAAAGGGATTCACAAACTCTGTATAAGACACACTCTTCACATCCGACACCTGCGAGGTGCATGCCAGAAAGGATGAAAAGACCACAAACAAACAACAAGATTTTATCAAATTCATAACATTATAGGGTTAACGTGTATAGTATAACAACCTAACCGGATAAAACACTTACACATCTTGTCACTTTTCTACAGAATTCATGCAAACAAAAGTAATACAAAATTCCGATTAATCCTCTTTTTTATTTTGTAAAAATATACTTTACACTATCTTTGTCACAAAAAGTCACAATGAATTACACGACCTATCTTTTCGACTTTGATTATACGCTTGCTGATTCTTCCCGCGGAATCGTCACTTGTTTCCGCAACGTACTGACCCGTCACGGATATACAGAGGTGACGGATGACGACATCAAACGTACTATCGGCAAGACTCTGGAAGACTCTTTTTCCATCCTCACCGGCGTGACAGATGCCGGACAACTGGCAGGATTCAAGGCAGAATACCGAAAAGAGGCCGATACGCATATGACTGTCAACACGGTGCTTTTCCTGGAAACCAAGTCCGTACTGACTGCACTGAAGGACTCCGGCGCCCGCATCGGAATCATCTCGACCAAATACCGATTCCGCATCAAGGAACTCCTCGACCAGCATTTTCCTGAAGATTTTATGGACATCATCGTGGGTGGTGAAGACGTGAAAGCCGCCAAGCCATCTCCCGAAGGGCTACTCCTTGCCATTAAGCGGCTACATGTCAGCAAAGCCGAGACCCTCTATATAGGCGACAGCACGGTAGATGCGGAAACAGCCCAAGCGGCCGGAGTAGACTTTGCTGGAGTCACCCACGGAGTAACCACTGCCAAAGAATTGGAGAAGTACCCACACCGGAAAATAATGAACACCTTGGAAGAACTGCTGGCAGTTCAGGAGGAGTATCCTTCCATATTCAAGATTGAAAATCCCATCCGGCCGGAAAACGCGCATGCCACTTCTCCCCGGAAACAGAAAAGGATAAGCGTCTGGCAAATCCTCCTTCTAGTGACACTCTTCTGGCTGGCTATTGAAGAGCTGGACATGACCGACGACAGCAACTTCTTCCCGGTTGTTTTCATACTGACATTGTGGGGTATCCTCCAAAAAAGAAGGATACTACCCAACAAAGCAAAAACTTTCATCGACTCATGGTGGCACCCCTGCGCAGTACGCTTACGCGCATTTCACATCAAGCTGATACAAGGGAGAAAAACTCCTCCCGCTGGCAACGAAACCTGCACCTGCCTGAATTGCGGCACCACCTATACCGGCAACTACTGTAACCGTTGCGGACAAAGCCGTAACACTCCACGCTATCGGTTGAGTAACGCGCTTAAAAACATTGCCGGAGGCTTCTTCAATATAGATAATGGCTTTGGACGTACCCTTCTGGAACTCCTCTACCGTCCGGGGTACATGATTAGAGACTTCATCGGTGGTAAGCGTGTAGAGTATTTTCGCCCGTTCCAGACACTCTTCATTCTTGCAGCCCTTTATATCATGGCTGTGCAACTGGTAGACCCGGAAGCCCTAAGCAAAAAAGAAAAGACGGAAAAGACAGAGCAGACAGACAAAGAAGAAATCATTGCCGCTAAAGAGAAGCTTACCAAAAAGATGGAGAAAACCTATAGCAAAGAGGAAAAGCGAGCCCTCGCCATCACTATAAAAAGCCTGGAGAAAAGCTTGAACAAACTGGAAGAGAAGAACGACTCCACTTCTGCCACACAGGTATCCGAACAGAACAGCGATGATGGCGACCTCATCGATGAATTTGTAAACGACACCTCGGAAGTGGGAGACAGACTGGAAAAAGTCTTCCAGAACTCTCCTTTCCTAATGAAAGTATGGAATCTGATGAAGAGCTGGGGACACGGAAACAAGGCATTCCGCATCATTGCCACACTGCCTTTGTTTGCACTTGCCACCCAACTTGCCTTCCGACGCCGGAAATATAAGTTAAACTACAATACCACGGAGCATGTGTTCATACAAGCCTACATAGCTTGCCAGATACTCCTGCTGAGCATCATCGTGCTGCCTTTCAACGGGTACGCAAAGGTAGACGATTTGTATGAGCTGCCTTTATGGCTTATTTTCGTCCTATTCTGTTGGGATTACAAACAATTGTACCGCTGCACCTGGTGGAGAAGCTTTTGGCGCACTATCCTCATGCTGACTTACAGTCTTGTGCTACTCGTCATATTCGCGTGTCTTGTAATGGCGCTGATGCTGGCCGGTATCTATGTTCTGAAATTCATTTTGTAACAGAAACCATCCCTACACGGACTGTTTCTCCTTGATGAAACAGTTTTTCTCCAATAATCTAAAAGTACAATCTGCATTAAAAGAACAAAAAAGCAAAAGAACATTTGTCCATTTAGAATAAAAAGAGTACTTTTGTGCCCGATTATTCCGCACCGGGTTCGACCAAGTGCTTTCTAAGTGATTAGAGACCACCCGACGGAGCTAACTTATACATTATATATAAGAAATGTACGCAATTGTAGAAATCAACGGTCAGCAATTCAAAGCAGAAGCTGGCAAAAAGCTGTTTGTACACCACATCCAGAATGCAGAAAACGGTGCAACAGTAGAGTTTGACAAGGTTCTTTTGGTAGACAAAGACGGCAACATCACCGTAGGTGCTCCCACAGTAGAGGGTGCAAAGGTTGTTTGCCAGGTCGTATCAAACATGGTAAAAGGCGATAAAGTTCTTGTTTTCCACAAGAAAAGAAGAAAAGGTTATCGTAAGTTGAACGGTCACCGTCAACAATTCACAGAGTTAACAATTACAGAAGTAGTAGCTTAATCAATTAAAACAGTAAGAAGAAATGGCACATAAAAAAGGTGTCGGTAGTTCTAAGAACGGCCGCGAATCACAGAGCAAGAGATTAGGCGTTAAGATATTTGGTGGCGAAGCTTGCAAAGCAGGTAACATCATCGTTCGTCAAAGAGGTACTGAATTCCACCCGGGTAATAACATCGGTATGGGAAAAGACCACACTCTTTTCGCTTTAGTAGACGGAACTGTACAGTTCAAAGTGGGCAAGGAAGACAGACGTTCAGTTTCTGTTATCCCTGCAGAAAATGCAGAAGCATAAGTTTCCGAACAAGAAATAAGGAAAAGGGATGCAATCCGAATAGGTTGCATCCCTTTCTTTTATGTCAAAAGCAACACTTTATTTGTTTTTTCCATATCTTTGCACTCACAAAACCGAATAACATAAAAACAAGTATAAGATATGCTTACCATCAAACAAATTACAGAAAACACCGACGCGGTTCTCCGCGGACTGGAAAAGAAGCACTTCAAGAATGCAAAAGAAACCATTGCACAAGTGCTGGACTTCAATGACAAAAGAAAAGCCAATCAAACCATCCTAGATAAAAACCTGGCAGAAGCCAACTCACTCTCCAAATCCATCGGACAACTGATGAAGGAGGGCAAGAAAGAAGAAGCAGAAGCCGCCAAAAGCCGCGTGGCCGAGCTGAAAGAAGTCAACAAGGACTTGCAAGCCAATATGGACCAGGCTGCCAACGATTTGCAGACTTTGCTTTATACCATCCCCAACGTTCCCTACGACAGCGTGCCTGAAGGCGTAGGTGCCGACGACAATGTAGTAGAGAAAATAGGTGGTATGGAAACCGAGCTGCCCAAAGACGCCCTGCCCCACTGGGAACTGGCCAAGAAATATGACTTGATAGACTTTGACCTGGGTGTCAAGATTACCGGTGCCGGCTTCCCCGTATACAAAGGCAAAGGCGCACAACTGCAACGCGCACTCATCAACTTCTTCCTGGACGAAGCACGCAAATCCGGCTATACGGAAATAATGCCGCCCACAGTGGTGAACGCCGCTTCCGGCTACGGCACGGGACAGCTGCCTGACAAGGAAGGGCAAATGTATCATTGCGAAGTGGACGACCTCTACTTGATTCCTACCGCCGAAGTCCCCGTAACCAACATCTACCGTGATGTGATTCTGGACGAAAAGCAGTTGCCCATCAAGAACTGTGCATACACACAATGTTTCCGCCGTGAAGCCGGTTCATACGGGAAAGACGTACGTGGCTTGAACCGCCTGCACGAATTCTCCAAAGTGGAACTGGTACGCATCGACAAACCGGAACACAGCAAACAATCCCACCAGGAGATGTTGGACCACGTGGAAGGTTTGCTTCAAAAGCTGGAACTCCCCTACCGCATCCTGCGCCTTTGCGGTGGCGATATGAGCTTCACGGCTGCCCTCTGTTTTGACTTTGAGGTGTATTCCGAAGCACAGAAACGCTGGCTGGAAGTAAGTTCCGTCTCTAATTTTGACACTTATCAAGCCAACCGTCTGAAATGCCGCTACCGTACGGCAGAAAAGAAAACAGAGCTTTGCCATACGCTGAACGGTTCCGCACTCGCTCTGCCACGCATTGTTGCCGCCTTGCTGGAAAACAACCAGACTCCAGAAGGAATCCGCATACCAAAGGCATTGGTTCCGTATACGGGATTTGAAATAATAGACTAAGGCCATAATAGTCACGTGCAGCAATACGCCTTTGACACTTTCTTTCGGGCACGAATTACATGAATTTCACAGTTGCGGTTAGCAAAAAACGTGAAATCCATGTAATTCGTGCCCGGAGTTTTATCATGACAAGCTTCTCCTGCGCAACTACAAAGTATTCTTCAAAATACGTGCAAACACCTCCTCGCGGAAATTACGTGCCACCGGAACAGTATGCCTCCCAACTATAATCCGATTGCCATCTATCATCTCAATCTTTTCCAAATTTATCAGATATGATTTATGGACTTGCTGAAATACTCCACCAGGAAGAGCCTCTATCATACGCTTCATGGTAGAACGTACAAGCAGCTTTGTGCTTTCCGTATAAATACAGACGTAATTTTCCAGCCCCTCCACCACCAGAATATCCTTAAACAACACCTTATGCATCTGACGGTCTGAACGGACAAATATAAAATTATTAGCTTCATCCGGCCATTTCTCCTGCTGCAAAAGACCATGTACTTTATTCACCGCTTTCAGGAACCGGTCAAACGAAATCGGTTTCAACAGATAGTCCGTAACATCAAGTTCATAACCTTTCAATGCATACTGCTCATAAGCGGAAGTGATAATCACATGAGGCGGATGGGCAAGAGATGCCAAGAGTTCAAGCCCCGAAAGATAAGGCATTTCAATATCCAGAAACAACAAGTCCGGCTGCTCAGTCTGCAAAAGAGTGTTCAACTGCATAGTATCTTCACATACACCCATTAAAGAAAGGAAATCCACCTTTTCCACATAGCGTTGCAATCCTTCACATGCAGTAGGCTCGTCATCGGTTATTACACATTTTACCTGTTTCATCCTATAATTCTATCACAAGTTTTACTCTAAACAAAGTATCTCCTCTATTTATGTCCAGCGTATGACGCTCCGGATATAGCAGCTCCAGCCTGCGCCTCAGATTTTCTATGCCGATTCCATGTTTTCCTTTCTGGTGCACTAATGGTTCCGGTATAGAATTTTCAATACTAAAACACAACTTGCCTTCTTTCAGACACATATCCATAGCTATAAAATAGTTCCCTCCCACATATTTGAAAGCATTCTCCACCAACGGTACAAACAACAATGGATAAATCTCAACCTGCGCCTCCATTTCATCGAAATGCACCTGCAACTGCAGCCGCTTCGTAGCACGAAGTTTACATAGGCTGATGTATTGTTTCAGATATTCCACTTCCACACGAACTTGCACTTTCTCCCCGTCATTGTATAATTGGTAACGAAGCAAATCGGACAATTGCTCAAGAGTATGCCGTGGAGCCTCATTATTCTCATCTATCTGAAAATAAACCGTATTGAGTACATTAAAAAGAAAGTGTGGATGATATTGTGCTTTAAGGAATTTCAGCTCTGTCTGGAGCTGGTCATTTTTTATCTTCTCCAATTGCAGGCGTTGAGCTTCGTTTTCCTTCTGTATCATCTGATTACGCAAGAATATATAGAAGAAGCCGCCAAGCAACATACTGACTATGGCGGGAATAGGCACATCGTATAAATCAAGACTTACCCCCATCAAAAAGCGGATAACCCACATCGTCAGAAGACACCAGACGGGAGCTGTCAGGACAACCACCCCGTATTCCTGCCACCACACCAACTTCCGCTTCCGGCACAAACAAAGCCAATACTTCAATAGAAAAAAGATAGGGTAAGACATGAAGAGTACCACAAGCATATCCTTCAACATGAAATTCCACTCATTACTTTCCCAATAGTATTCATGTTTCGGAATATCATTCGCCACACGAATACATAGAAAAAGAATCACGGCAAATAATGCCGGCATCAGCCATTTGTTCCACAGTCTGCCCATAGTAGTTACAAATTTACTCTTTTTGTTTCATCTATTTCTTTTTTCCTTCTGCTTTCTTTTGTATCGCTGCCTTTTTGAAAACGCCAAGAGAAAGCAATACCCAGCACACGTTTGTTGTGCCGTTCGTCAACAAACGCCTGCACACCGGGAGATTGAATATCTACTTTTTGATAATTGGTGTTGAATACATCCTTGGCAAACAAGGTAACGGTGCATCTGTTACGGAACATCTTCTTTTGGATGCCGACATTCACTTCCAGCGCCGGATGTACTGTGGCTTGTCCGTAGGCCATTCGTCCATTATAATTTGCCGAAAGTTCGGCCGACCATACGGAAGTGAAAGCAAACTGGTTCATGCAGCCGAATATCGGGGTAAACATACGGTTTTTCATTTTCTGCCCTTGCTCCGTCCAACCATAATTATTATAAATACCGATAGCGGTCAGATTCACCTTCCAAAAAGAAACAGGTGAGAGGTTGGCGGCATGTACACGCATACCCGTCTGTACATAGGAAGACAGATTCTGGGGCATTACATAGATACGCCGCCCCTCCTGTTCGCGATAGCTCTTCATGATAGCATCATCTGTATGCGAGAAAAAGAGCACTGTCTGAAACCAGTCACGATACACATACCCCAACTCTATATTATCAGAGAAAGAAGGATGCAGCTTCGTATTTCCCCCTTCATGGGTATAGTCATCAAATATATAGGTAAAAGGATTCAAATCACCATAATTGGGGCGGGTAATACGCCTGCCATACGAAAGCTGAAACAGATGTTCCGAAGTCAAACCGTATTGCAAAGCAATAGTAGGAAACAAATGGAAGTAATTCGTTGTAAACGAAGAGTCTTTCTGTTGTGTATTTCCTCCAAAATCCCCGTGTACATGGGTATGTTCCAACCTTAGACCCGCTGAGATTTTCAAGCGGTCTTTCTCATAGCCGACTTGTAGATAAGAGGCATTGATATTCTCATCATATACGAATCGGGAACCAAGTGCCCCGTCCGGCAGCCAGCCGGAAACCGACGGACGCATATAACCTGCCGTATTGTCTATCGTAACAAATGAGGTTTTGACTCCGGCCTGTAACTTCCAAACCTCACTCAATGGATAAACCGCATCTATCTGTCCGACATATAAGTCGGTATTTCCCTTCATATCCCCTTTCAATGTATCGGGCTTAAAACTATCCATCAACTGGTTTCCAACACGGTAGTAATGGAAATAATCAAAAGAAGCGCTGAGTTCTCCCCCTTCTCTTTTAAGCTTATGCACCATACTGGTCCCGACAGAAAGATTGTTCCGGTTTTGCTCCGCATAGCTATAAGTATTTCCCGCAACTCCGATTTCTTGGATTTCCGTAAACATGCCTGCATTTTCCTTTTGTCGGGAAAAGTTTCCACCCAACGAGACTCCCCAAACTGTCCGCTCATTGAGATAATAATCACATCCGGTACGAAAATAGTGCGAATAATTCCTACGCTTCCGGTAAGAGTCCTGCATCATCCTTCCTCCATCCCGTTCGAACGCACGGTCGATAAACAAGTCTATGACATCCTTCCCCTGATAATACGAATAGTTCAAATAAAGATTGAACTTATTCTCCCGGATATTCATGGAGGCACCTCCATAACCGCTACCCGTCCGTCCAAGACTGCCATTGCCGTTCAAAGCCAGATTCACACCGCGCAGCCTTATTTTTCTTGTACGTATATCAATCAACCCGGAGCTTCCCGCCGCATCGTGGCGTGCGGAAGGCTGGGTTATCAAGTCTATCTTATCAGCATTAGTTGCAGGAGTAGATTTCAACAGACTCATCAATTCATCTCCCGAAAGATAAGTAGGCTTGCCATCCATCAGAATCGTCGCACCGCTTTGTCCGTTCAGCAAGATATTACCATTGGAATCTATCACGACTCCCGGCAGGGAAGCAAGAACATCATAAAGACTTCCCGTACTTTGAGTGACTGACGCATCCATCCGGTAACTTGTTTTACCGGCAGATATTTCTACCAACGGGAGTTTAGCAGTTACCATAATTTCTTCCAAACGCTGGTCGGCAATCGTATCCTGCTGCGACCAAACCACCAAAGGCATACTCAATAAAATTGCCCCTAAAAAAACATTTCGATACATACTCTTCCTCATTTTTTATTTCAAAAGTAGGCAGGCTGTAGAAAGTGAACAAATTATAGTGACAAAGGAATGTTATCCAGTGACAACATGCAGTTTTACCCTATTCTTCTTTTGATATTACCAAATAACCCCTATCTTTGCAAAATCTATCAATCTGACAGTAATTGCGTAATTACACCAACAAAATTATTAGATAATGAATAAAATCATTAGCAAAGAACACTTTTCTGAAAAGGTCTTTAAGTTAGTCATTGAAGCACCATTGATTGCCAAATCACGTAAGGCAGGGCACTTTGTCATTGTACGTGTGGGCGAAAAAGGCGAACGTATGCCGCTTACCATTGCGGAAGCCGACCCGGTAAAGGGAACCATCACACTGGTGGTTCAGGAAGTCGGGCTCTCCTCTACCCGTCTTTGCGAACTGAACGAAGGCGATTATATTACGGATGTTGTCGGCCCGTTGGGACAAGCTACGCACATTGACAACTTCGGTACTGTGGTCTGTGCCGGAGGTGGTGTAGGCGTAGCTCCCATGCTCCCTATCGTGCAAGCGCTGAAAGCTGCCGGCAACCGCGTCATCACCGTACTGGCAGGACGTACCAAAGAACTGATCATCCTTGAAAAGGAGATGCGCGAAAGCTCCGACGAAGTCATTATCATGACCGACGACGGTTCCTACGGACGAAAAGGTCTGGTGACGGAAGGCGTAGAAGAAGTCATCAAGCGCGAGAAGGTGAACAAGTGTTTCGCCATCGGCCCCGCCATCATGATGAAATTTGTTTGTTTGCTGACAAAGAAATACGAAATCCCCACGGATGTATCCCTGAATACGATTATGGTTGACGGTACCGGCATGTGTGGCGCCTGCCGAATCACCATCGGAGGAAAGACCAAATTTGTATGTGTGGACGGCCCTGAGTTCGACGGACATCAAGTGGACTTCGACGAGATGCTGAAGCGTATGGGCGCCTTCAAGAGCATCGAACGCGAAGAGATGCACAAACTGGAAGAACCTCAGACCTGCCAAGCCACCCATGAGAACGTGCAGGAAGCGGACGAGAAAAGCCGCAATGCCGCCTGGCGCCAAGAACTACGCAAGTCCATGAAAGCCAAAGAGCGTACCGCCATTCCACGTGTAGAGATGAACGAACTCGATGCGGAATATCGTTCGCACAGCCGCAAGGAGGAAGTCAATCAAGGCTTGACGGAAGAGCAGGCACTGACCGAAGCCAAGCGTTGCCTGGACTGTGCTAATCCGGGCTGCACGGAAGGCTGTCCCGTAGGTATCGATATTCCCCGCTTCATCAAGAACATTGAGCGCGGAGAATTCCTCGAAGCGGCCAAGACACTGAAAGAAACCAGTGCACTGCCTGCCGTCTGCGGTCGCGTCTGTCCGCAGGAAAAGCAGTGTGAATCCAAATGTATACACCTGAAGATGAACGAGAAGCCGGTAGCTATCGGTTATCTGGAACGCTTTGCCGCCGATTACGAACGGGAGAGCGGGCAAATCTCCGTACCGGAAATCAAGGAAAAGAACGGCATCAAAGTTGCCGTCATCGGTTCGGGTCCCGCCGGTCTGTCGTTTGCCGGAGATATGGCAAAGTATGGCTATGACGTTACCGTTTTCGAAGCACTGCATGAGATTGGCGGTGTATTGAAATACGGCATTCCGGAGTTCCGCCTGCCCAACAAAGTGGTGGATGTGGAGATTGACAACCTTGCCAAAATGGGAGTGGAATTCGTCAAGGACTGCATTATCGGTAAGACGCTCAGCGTGGAACAACTGGAAGAGGAAGGATTCAAGGGCATATTCGTAGCTTCCGGAGCAGGACTGCCCAACTTTATGAATATCCCCGGCGAGAACTCCATCAATATCCTCTCGTCCAATGAATACCTGACCCGTGTCAATCTGATGGATGCCGCCAGTGAAGACTCCGATACTCCGGTTCCTTTCGGCAAATGCGTAGCCGTGATAGGTGGCGGCAATACAGCTATGGACTCCGTACGTACCGCACGCCGTCTCGGTGCAGAGCGTGCCATGATTATCTACCGTCGTTCGGAAGAAGAAATGCCGGCACGTATCGAGGAGGTGAAACATGCCAAGGAAGAAGGTGTAGAGTTCTTGACCCTCCACAACCCAATCGAATACATTGCCGACGAACAAGGAAAAGTAAAACAAGTGGTGCTTCAGAAAATGGAACTGGGTGAACCGGATGCCAGCGGACGCCGCAGTCCCGTACCCATCCCCGGAGCCACAGAAACCATCGACATCGACCTTGCCATCGTCAGCGTAGGTGTATCTCCCAACCCGATTGTCCCAAGCTCCATCAAGGGACTGGAATTGGGCCGGAAGGGAACGATTGCCGTCAATGATAACATGCAGTCGTCCATCCCGACCATCTTTGCCGGAGGCGACATTGTCCGCGGAGGTGCCACCGTAATCCTTGCCATGGGAGACGGACGAAAGGCAGCAGCAGCGATGAACGAGCAGCTAAAAAAATAAGAATCTGTCATGAAAGGTGGAGACATACGAACTCCACCTTTTTTATTCTACTACAACCTCTCCCTCTACTTTCCCCTTCTAGCATACAATTTAAATATTTCAAGAATATGAAACGTATTTATCTATCCCTCCTTCCCTGTCTGGCTTACCTATTGGCAAGCGCCCAAGAGCCCCTAAACGGGGATTCCCTTGCCTCAGACTTTCGGTATCTGGTAAAAGAACTGGCAGCAACCCATCCCGACCCTTACAGCGGCTTCGGAGGAAAAGTATTCTTCTACGAACAAGCTTTCCATCTGGAGAACGAGTTACGCCGGACTCCCGGTACGAAACAGACCTTTTTTGACAAGGTAAGCATTTTCCTATCCAATCTGCAAGACGGACATACCTACCTTTTACCTCCCACAGCCAATCAACAAGCAAATCAGCGTTACCTGGCACTGGAAGTACGCACCATCCCCGACGGCATTATACTTCAAGGAATCCCTGAAACGTACAAAGACTTGTTAGGTAGCCGTATCACAACCATCAACGGAGATTCTTTAGAAGAGGTACTGGCCCGCACTGCCGCTATCCAAGCCAGTGAAAACCTATATGACCGTTATGCCAATCTATGCAGGTCCATGCCTACGGAACATTTCTTGAGACAGCTTTTCCCTGAAATGAAAGACAACCTTCACCTCTCACTTCTTACTCCCGACGGCAAATCAAGAGGATTAACCCTTCCCTTATTGTCAAGGCAGGAAGTGCAAAACACACCCATGCAACACAATAACAGTTGGAAAGCTTATACAGACAAACAACTGGCCTATCAGTTCATAGACAACGACAAGCAAATAATGCTCATCAATATCAACAGTATCATGGCACGGGATAATTTTGAGTATATGCAAAAACAAGGGCTGAAAGATTTATACCGGCAAATAGGATTCTATTATCGGGATATCCTGAAACAAGATATGCCCGCCGATACCCTGCAAGCCATTCGGCAACTCCCGTCCCTTTCCGAAGTTTTCGCCCATATGCTGAAAGAGATGAAGAAGGAAGCCTCCTCCACCCTCATCATAGATTTGCGCAACAATAGCGGCGGCTGGACTCCAATTGTCCTACCCACACTTTACCAACTGTTCGGCGACCACTTCCTGCAAACGGATATGGATATAGAATTCTATCGTATCATCTCTCCCCTCTACATGCAAAAACTACAGACAAACTTACAGGATTTCAACCAAGCATACGGAACAGACTATGCCTACGGTGACTACACTTTTAGTACGGACGAAGCAGACACCACAGACATAGAACAGCGACGGACCGACTTCATCGAGAACTGTATGTCCAGTGTGCCGGAAGAACTGAGAAAGCAACAAGGAAAGGCGCTCTATACTCCGGAACACATTTACGTCATTACCAACGAACGTACCTTCAGTGCAGCTTTCCACTACACTTTCTATCTGTGGAAAATGGGTGCTACCCTTGTAGGAATACCCAGCGGACAAGCCCCCAATACCTACATGGAACAAACCTTATTCCGGCTACCCTATACCGGTATGCAAGGCTCTATCTCCAACTCCATACAAATATGCTTTCCGGGCAAAGACCGGTGTGCCCACACACTTTATCCGGACTTGATGCCCACCTATCAGGATTACCAAAGATATAATTTCGATGTCCAAACTGAGATTCTGTATTTACTCGACAAGATTAAATCGGCTCCTCATTCTCATACGAACCCTGCGGAGAAGAATCAGAAGTAAAACAAAGCCCCGTTTACAAATAAATTGCAAACAGGGCTTTATTTCCATATTTCAATAAAGAGACTACTTCACCACCTTGTTCGTTGCCGGGTCGGGGAAAATCACCGTCGGCTTGAACGACTTGGCTTCTTCAAAGTCCATCAGCGCGTAGGACATGATAATAACGATGTCATCAGGTTGCACCTTGCGGGCTGCCGCACCGTTCAGGCAAATTTTGCCAGAGCCACGCTCGCCTTTAATAATGTAGGTTTCAAAACGTTCACCGTTATTATTGTCGGCTATATACACCTTCTCGCCGGCAATCATGTTGGCGGCATCCATCAAATCTTCATCAATCGTAATGCTTCCCATATAGTTCAGGTTCGCTTCCGTGACGCGGGCACAATGGATTTTCGACTTCAACACTTCAATCATCATATCTTTATAAATTACGAATTACTAATTATAAATTACAAGGCAGCAGGCTCTTTGTACTTGATATTGTCAATCAGACGGACTTCCCCACAGAATACTGTGATGCAACCCACAGCATAAGAAGTTTCCTCCCAATCGGTAATCTTCTGTAAGGTATTGCCATCCACCAGCTCAAAGTATTCCAAACGCAATCCGGAGGCGGCTGCGATGGTGTCTTCCACAAACTTCTGTGTCTCAGCTACCGTATGTGAGGCTCCAAAGGTACGACTTTCAAATAAAGTCTGCGAAATTCTCAGTGCATTTTTGCGTTCTTCGGCAGATAAACGGGCATTGCGGCTGCTCAGAGCCAACCCGTCTTCCTCACGGACAATGGGACAGCCTACAATTTCCAAAGGATACTTCATCTGGCGGACCATCTCGCGAATAATTGCCAGCTGCTGGAAATCTTTCTCGCCGAAGTAGGCACGATCCGGCTGCACAGCATCAAACAGTTTGCTCACAATCTGGCAAACACCATTAAAATGTCCCGGACGGAATGCCCCTTCCATCACTGTGTCCAGCGGCGCATAGCTGAAACGGCGGGTATCCGGTTCCGGATACATCTCCTCCACCGAAGGAGCAAAGACAAATGCCGCTCCACACTCCTCCAGCAAACGGCAATCAGCCTCCGGTGTACGGGGATATTTCACTAAATCATTCTTGTCATTAAACTGGGGCGGATTTACAAAAACGCTTACTACGGCAGCGTCATTTTCTGCCACACAACGTTTCACCAATGAGGCATGACCGGCATGCAAGGCACCCATCGTAGGTACCAAACCTACCTTCTTTCCTTGGGCTCTCAAAGCCGAAAGTCCGGCCTGCAAGTCCTTGATAGTATGTACTATTTCCATTTTAATTGGTTATATAATAACTTGGTTGTTCGCAAAAGCGGTGCAAAATAAACCATTATTTAGCATATAAAGAAGAAATATCGCAAATTAATGCAAAACTCAGTACACTTTCCGGCAATTCCAGAAGCAGCTGTTTCACTGAATAACAAGCAGTTAACAATTCATAAGGAATTATAGACGGGCTCTGTTTGCTTTATTGCCCGATTTTTTTTATATCTTTGCAGAATAATTGAGAACATTGTTATTATGACAAAGGCGAACAAGGTTTTATTTATAACCCAAGAAATTACCCCTTACGTTTCAGAATCCGAAATGTCCCTCGTAGGCAGAAACCTACCTCAGGCTATTCAAGAAAAAGGCAGAGAAATCAGAACGTTTATGCCCAAATGGGGAAATATCAACGAACGCAGAAACCAGCTGCATGAGGTGATACGACTCTCCGGCATGAACCTCATCATTGACGATACCGATCACCCGCTCATCATCAAGGTTGCCTCTATCCAGTCTGCACGTATGCAAGTATACTTCATCGACAACGATGACTACTTCCAGAACCGCTTGCAGGTAACAGACGAAAATGGTGAAGAGTATGAAGACAATGATGCCCGTGCCATCTTCTATGCCCGTGGCGTACTGGAAACGGTGAAGAAACTGCGTTGGTGTCCCGACATCATCCACTGCCACGGCTGGATGACCGCTTTAGCGCCTCTGTACATCAAAAAAGCCTATAAAGACGAACCTTCCTTCAGAGATGCCAAGGTCATATTTTCCCTTTATGAAGATGACTTCAAACAACCTTTCCACGCAGACTTCTCTAACAAGCTATTGTTGAAAGGCATCGCCAAGAAAGATATTGCAGGATTGAAGGAACCCATTGACTACACAGCACTTTGCAAACTGGCTGCTGACTTCTCCGACGGCATTATCCAGCAAAGCGAACACGTCAATGAGGAAGTACTGAACTATGCCCGCGAATCCGGAAAACCGGTATTGGAATATCAATCTCCCGAAAACTTTGCTGAAGCCTGCAACGACTTCTACGACAAGGTATGGGAAACAGAACAAAAATAAAATTGATTTAGACAGTTAAAACTATGAAAGTAAGATATCTGGGAACATTGCTTTTGGCAGTCCTGACTTTCTTTGGATGCGATGACAACACCGGAACATTAGGTCTGGGTATGATGCCCGATTCTGACGGCATGTCAGCGCATACTACTACTTTTAATGTAACAACACGTTCATTTGCCGTTGATTCCGTATTTGCCAAAACGAGTACCGGCTATATAGGCAAGTTTTCCGACCCGGAATTCGGTTATTACGAAACAAGTTTCCTTACGGAGCTGAACTGTACGGAAAACTTCTCCCTTCCGGAAGTGTATAAAGTGACCGAACGGGACAGTGAAGGAAATCCAATCAAGGCAACTGGTACAATGACTGCCGACTCGGTAGTTTCAGTGCAACTGGCAGTCTATTATTCCAGTTGGTTCGGCGACTCCCTGAATGCATGCCGGATGAGTATCTATGAACTGGACAAGAAGCTGGACAAAAATCGCTATACCAATATCAATCCAGAAGAATACTACAACAAGTACGACCCCAAGTCCCTGCTCGGACGTAAGGCTTATTCAGCTTTCGATACGTCTGTTCCGGATTCTGTGAGATTTGAAAAGGACAATAATGGTTATTATACTTTCTATCCCAATGTGACGTTCCCATTGGACAAGAAAACTTTCGGCGAAGACAGAATATTGAAGGTTTATCGCGAGCATCCCGAATACTTTAAAGACGCCGCAACTTTCATAGACAAGATTTTCAAAGGAGTATATGTAAAGAGCGATTACGGAGATGGAACCATCCTCTATGTGGATTATGTGGCTTTGAATATGCAATTCCGTTTCCACCACGTAAATGATACTACCGGTGTAGCACTGAAGAAAAAAGATGGTACAGACTCTTTGTTCTATAGCATGCAGACTGTATTTGCCTCTACCAAAGAGGTTATCCAGGCAAACCAGTTCCTGAATTCAGATTTGATAAAGGAAAAGGCTGCCGAATCTCAGCACACTTACATTAAATCTCCTGCCGGTATCTTCACCGAAGCTATCATGCCATACGATTCAATATACAACAAACTGACCAATGACACCCTGAATGCCGTGAAACTGACTTTCACGAATTACAATATAAACAGTGACTACGAATATAGCATGAGTGCTCCCAATGACGTGCTGTTGATACGTAAGCAGGAGTTGAAGAGCTTCTTTGAAGAGAACAAAGTCAGGGATAATATTACCTCATTTACAACCACCCACAATGCATTTGCTACCAATCAATATGTATTCAGCAACATAGCCCGGTTGGTTACCACTTGCATCAACGAAAAACAAGCTGCCAAGAAAGCCGCCAAAGAAAAGGCCGGCAGTTCTTGGAATGAGACAGAGTGGGAAAAAACTTGGAACAAAGAAAATGAAGACTGGGATAAGGTATTGCTGATTCCGGTTTCCATTACCTATGACAGCAGTACAAGCAGCAGCGGCAACAAAACCATAACCGGTATCCAAAACGACCTCAAGCCGGGATATGCCAAACTAAAAGGCGGCCCGAAAGAGAATGCAAAAGGCGAAGTGGAATCTCCGCTGAAAATAGAAGTTACATACACCAGTTTCAACAAGTAACTGACAGATATTCCATAAAAAAGCCTTCCGCTCATTGTAGAGCGGAAGGCTTTTTTGATTGATGGGACAAGCTGCCGATATTATTCAGCAGCCTTTTTAGTTGTTTTCTTTGCGACAGGCTTTTTGGCAGGAGCCTTGGCCTTTGCCGGTTTTTCTGCGGCAGATTTAGCTGTAGCCTTGCTCTCTTTCTTTTCTGCAGCCTTTATCTTCTCCAACTTGGCCTGTGCTTTCTCCAATTCCTTATGCAGTTCCTCTATCTCGGCACCTTGGTTCTGGATAGTGGTCAGCAATGCATTCAGTTCTTCGTTATCTATATCCACCGGATAGAGAGAATCAACACGTTTGATAAAGTCACCAAGAATATTCATATAATTGGTAAAAGCATCAAAAGGAGATTCATAAATACCACGGTTCAAGCCGACACCGCTTTGCTTGGTAGTCATGAAACGGAAGTTGTTACTTGCCTGCAGATAATCCCAGTCTTGCTTGATACGGCGGTCATCACAGAGATGGACACGTTCGGCAACACTATACAACTTGTTGAATGCTTCACGCTGCATCACGTTACCCAGCCAACAGCTGGTATCTCTTTCTTCGTCCACCCAAGACATCGGATATGGAACGTCCAACTGGGAAACAGATTTCAGTTTGGTAACGATTTCCGTCGGTGTGGAGAAAGTAATCCCCTTTTCCTTGGCACAGTATGGAAGAGCCTTCAGGAATTCCAGAATATTGGAAGACAACGGCTGTGCCATGCCCAGAGCAGAGAGCTCCATAAAGATGTTGATGACCTGCTCTTCCTGCGGTAAAGCATCAATCCAGTTGATGTACTTGTCGGCAAACAAAGGATACTCGTTCCACTCGGAGTTGGAGAAGCGCAGGCTGATGTCGTCAGACAGCTTAAAGTCACGCAACAGCAACTTCAAGTTAGGATTCATAGAGCAATGGTATACATAGTGCGGACTCTTCCAACCCAGAACATGCTTGGCTCCTTCCGTCAGCATACCCTTGAATCCCAAAGCTGCCACCATCGCACCAATCTCGTCATTATAAATCAGACTGGAATTACGGAACACCTTCGGTGCCTTACCGAACATTTGCTTCATCTTAGCGCTCTGACGCATCACCTCTTCCTTGAAGCAATCCTCGTTGGCCAGAGAAGAAAGGCCATGGGAATAAGGCTCGGCAAGGAACTCACAGCAACCGGTATCATTCAGCTGGTGCAACAAGTCGATGACAGCCGGCGCATATATTTCCAACTGTTCCAGCGCAACCCCCGAAATGGAGAAAGCCACTTTAAACGCACCTCCGGAATTCTTCACCATTTCAATCAGGGTGTTCAATGCCGGGATATAAGAGCGTTCGGCTACATCATTGATACTGGTTTCATTGGCATAATCATCGTAGTAATAATGATCGGTACCTATATCAAAGAAACGGTAACGTTTCAGATGAATGATTTGATGTATTTCAAAATAAAGACAGATAGTTCTCATTTCTATTATTGTTTTTGTTATTTACCATAGTTTCTTAACACATCCTCGTAGAGGGCGCGGATTCTCAAACCTACTTTTTCCCACGTGATTCCATCCACTTCCTTCTTGCCTTCCTCCTGCAGATATTGGAAGAGAGCGGGATTGGTGCAGAGAGAATAAATGGCATCGGCCATTGCATGAATGTCCCAATAATCGGTCTTAATGACCTTATCAAGAATTTCACCGCATCCCGACTGCTTGGAAATGATGGAAGGAGTTCCACACTGCATGGCTTCCAGCGGAGCGATACCGAAAGGCTCGGAAACGGAAGGCATAACGAATACATCACTGTTCTTGTAAACCTCATATACCTGCTTTCCCTTCATGAAGCCCGGGAAGTGGAACCGGTCGGCAATGCCCCGCTCGGCCGCCAGATTAATCATGGCATCCATCATATCTCCCGAACCGGCCATCACAAAGCGGATGTTGCGGGCACGCTGCAATACCAGCGAAGCTGCTTCCACAAAGTATTCCGGCCCCTTCTGCATGGTGATACGGCCCAGGAATGTCACAATCTTTTCTTTGGAATGGTCGGGACGCGGAATGTCCTGGTATTCCTGCGAGAGAGGATAGACGGCATTGTGCATGGCAAACACCTTCTTGGGGTTCTGATGGTACTGCTCAATAACCGTGCGGCGGGTCAGTTCGGACACGCACATGATGCAGTCGGCATAATCCATACCGTTCTTCTCCATAGAATAGACGGTAGGATTGACTTTTCCGCGCGAACGGTCAAAGTCCGTAGCATGGACATGGATACAGAGCGGCTTTCCGCTCACCATCTTGGCATGCACTCCGGCAGGATACGTCAGCCAGTCGTGGGCATGAATAATATCAAATTCCTGCTGGCGAGCCACTACTCCGGCAATCACCGAGAAGTTGTTTATCTCTTCGTGCAGGTTGCCGGGATAACCGCCGGCAAAGTCCATGCAGCCTATGTCATTGACGTGCATATAAGAGAAATCCGAATAAATATGGTCGCGGAAAGAATAATAATCTTCCGGCGTCATGTTGCGCGTCAGCCTCGACTTCAAATAATTGTAATCGACATCACGCCACACGATAGGCACCTGGTTCATGCCCACTATCTTCAAGAAGTCCTCTTCTTCGCCCGTCGGCTTGGGCATGCAGAAAGTAGTTTCCACATCACCCTGCAAACTCAATCCCTTAGTTATTCCATAAGAAGCAACCGCAAGACCACCATATATTTTGGGAGGAAATTCCCATCCAAACATTAAAACTTTCATCTTCGTTCCTCCTTTTATAAATTATACTTAGACAATAACTTCAAGATACGCAGGATTTCCGCCGTATTCATGGCAAATGACACCGCCCCTCTTCCAACAAACGGAGGATTACCATCGAAGAGTTCGGGCAATGCGCCAATACAGTGGGAAGTCATTTCATCTTCCATACCGATGAGGTATCTCTCTACAAACGACACGCCACTCACTTTATAGATACGCAGATATGCTTCCATGTAGAAGCCCAGCAGCCATGGCCACGCTGTTCCCTGATGGTAGGCATAGTCTCTCTGTATCTGAGGGCCGACATAATTCGGATTGTATCCGCCACTCTTGGGGCTCAGTGTACGCAAGCCCTTCGGAGTCAACAGTTCTTTCGTCACAATATCGAGTACCTGTTTCTTTTGGGCCCTATCCAACGGAGAATAGTCAAAGGCAACGGTAAATATCATGTTGGGACGTACGCTCCAGTCCATCATATAACCATCCACATAGTCGAACAGATAGCCATACTCATTGCGGAAGACGTCTACAAAAGACTTTCCGGTGATTTCTGCCTGAGCGTCCAGTGTATCGGCAAGAATTTCATTGCCTCCCTCCCGAACCATATCGGCTACAAAACGCAGGGCATTGTACCATAGTGCATTCACTTCCACAATGTAGCCCGTACGCGGAATAACCGGGCGGCCATTGGCGGTAGAGTTCATCCAGGTAACCGCTTTCTCGGTGCCATTGGTATACAACAGTCCGTTTTCGTGCAGGAAGAGATTGTCATGCCTGCGTTCACGGATATAGCCAACAATCTCCTCAAGGAGATTACCGTACATCTGCCGGCAATTTTCACGCGAAGTCTCCTTGGCATACTGCTGTAAAGCCCAGACAGCCCACAGCAGCACATCCGGATGCTCCATCTCGTATATCTTATAAGAGGAAGGCTCTCCATTGATAAACTCACGGATAGCCTTTTCGGCTGTTTTCATCACGTCTTCAAATTCATCTTGCTCGCCTAAGGCCAAAGTAAGACCCGGCAGGGAGATGAACAAGTCACGGGCACGACACTTGAACCAGGGATAGCCTGCAAGCACATAATGCTCCTCGCCCTGCTTGTTGTGGAACTGGTGCGCCGAGTTTTTCAGACAGTGGTAGAAACTGTCACGCGGAGTGCGGTCGGCCACCTCGGACTCAAAAGTCTGCTTCAGCTTGCGGGGAGAAATCTCGGAGATACCGGCGGAGAAGACAACGCTTTCCCCTTTCTTTATATCCACTTCAAAATATCCCGGCACATAAAGGTCTTCGTTGAAGTCATATCCGCGTTCCTGTTCTTTGGGATACTCGATACCACGATACCAGTCAGGCTGGAAGTGGAACTCATTCTTTTTGTTGAGCTGCATGAACAACTCCGGATAACCGGGATACATGCAGGTTTTAATGCCATTCTCTACCAACTGGTAGTCGCGGCTTGCCTGCGCATTTTCGTGCGTGTACTCGCGCACACTGCGGAATGCCAGGAAAGGGCGGAAACGAAGTGTGGTTGCCGAATGGGCATCGACCAAGGTATAACGAATCAGAATCCGATTTTCATGGTGTACGAAAATCTTTTCCTTACGAAGGATGACGCCTCCTACACGATAGGTAGTTGTGGGGATATTTTCACAGTCGAACTCTCGGATATACTTGTGCCCGTTAGGACTGAAGTGGTTTCCTTGATACTTATGCAACCCCAGGTTGAACTCCGCACCGTGCTGAATTACAGTTTCATCCAAAGAAGACAGCAGCACATGGTTTTCATCATCGAGGTTGGGGACCGGTATCACCAACAGACCGTGATATTTGCGTGTGTTACAATCTACAATTGTTGTACAATGATAGGCTCCTGACCTATTCGTCCGCAATATCTCCCTTGGCAAAGATTCTTGCAGATTAATCATCAGGGTCTTGTCAAATCGTAAATAACTCATAGTTGTGCATTATTTAAAGGTTAATTATTTCGGTATATGCGCTACAAGCCATGTAGCGATGCCCAAAAATACGAATTAAAGCTTATAGGCAAAATAAAAAGTCAGTTTTTTTTCGGTTTTCGTCAAATATTCCGTAGTATTGTACAAAAATAGCAATCACTGTACGAAATATGAAGCATGATATACGCAGAATGGCATTGGCGGCGGTTATACCCCTATTCCTGCTATTCATTTTATACATTTTAAAGTTTTTGGAGACAGGCATGGATTGGAACTTCACACGACTGGGAGTATATCCGCTGGAACAGCGGGGCGTGTTCGGAATTTTCGCACATCCACTGGTACACAGCAGTTTCAAGCATCTGTTCGCCAATACGATTCCACTCTTTTTCCTGATGTGGTGTCTGTTCTATTTCTACCGGCATATAGCCCCCTACATCTTCTTTGCCATTTGGATAGGATGCGGTGCGCTTACCTTTCTTATAGGGAAACCGGGATGGCATATCGGAGCCAGCGGCATCATATACGGACTGGCTTTTTTTCTGTTCTTCAGCGGCATTCTGCGCAAACATGTACCGCTTATCGCCATTTCACTGTTGATAACGTTCCTATATGGCGGCCTGGTATGGAATATGTTCCCACAATTTGCCAAAGCCACCACTTCCTGGGAAGGACACCTTAGCGGAGCCATAGCAGGCACGCTATGCGCCATAGGCTTTATGGGATACGGTCCCCAACGGCCCGATCCGTTTGCCGGAGAGGAAGACGAGGAGGAAGACGAAGATGAGGAAAACAATGAGGATGAGGACGATAAGAAGGAAGAGGAGAAAGATGAGGATTCGTCTACAAGGATTGAATAGCACGTTTAAGAAACAATAAAAAAAACAAAAAGAGGGGCAAAGAGTTTACAGTACACCTTGATAATATCTACTTTTGTTTCAAAACAAGAAGAAAAAGCATTATGAATACAATGTTTGATACATTACTGCAACTGCCACTCTTTCAAGGACTCGCACAAGAAGACTTTACCAATATCCTGGGGAAAGTCAAGCTGAGCTTTACAAAGCATAAAGCCGGCGAAGTTATCGTGAAAGCCGGTGACACATGCAGTCAACTGATATTCGTATTGAAAGGTGAAATTTCCTCATGTACTTCATCTGCGAATACATCATACAGCTCCACGGAATATTTTCAGGCACCTTATGTCATCGAGCCACAATCTCTGTTCGGGATGAGCACCTCCTACGTCTCGGCCTATACCGCCCAAACCGAGACCCACACAGTGAGCATCAGCAAGGCTTTCGTCATGAGCGAATTGTTCAAATATGACATATTCCGCCTGAATTACATGAATATCATCAGCAACCGCGCCCAAAGCCTAAACAGCCGTCTTTGGGCAGAAAGCACCGACAACCTTGAGAAACGTATCGGCAACTTTATCCTGACACATATCGAACGTCCGTCAGGCAGGAAAATACTGAAAATAAAAATGGAAGAATTGGCTCAGGTGGTCAATGATACCCGTATGGGAGTATCAAGAGCGTTGAACAGCATGCAGGAGAAAGGCCTGCTCGAACTGCACAGAGGCGAGATGATGATTCCCGACGCAGAAAAGCTCTTATAGGCCACCTGAACCGGGATTTCCTACAACACCTTGTCTATCGCTTTCTTTATCAAGGCTTCCATCACTTTATACCCTTCTAGAGTGGGGTGTACCCCATCCCGGGTATACGAGGAGTTCAGAGCCTTATTGTCGCCTTCCACCATCTCACTGTAATAGTCGACATAAGGAATCTTGTTTTCCTGGGCATACTTCCGGATTCTGGCATTCAGCTGCATTATCTTTTGCGGAGCATCCTTCACCGAAGGATTCCAGCCAAAGGCAGCGGCAGGCAACACAGACGTCAAAATCACCTTTATCTTATTGGCCCGTGCCAGCTCTACCATAGACACTATATTTCCAAAAGTGTATTCTTCATTATAAGCGCCTGCATTTTCCGCAATGTCATTGGTACCTGCATTTATCACGACCAGCGCCGGAGCAAGCTTGATGACATCTTCGCGAAAACGGAGCAGGAAATGGGAAGAAGTCTGCCCGCCTATACCACGGCCCACATAACCGTTGTCTTCAAAGAAAGCGGCATCGTTTGCCACCCATCCTTCCGTGATGGAGTTGCCCATAAAAACCACCCGGTCCTTCTGTTTTCCCTTCCGTACCAGTTCCTTGTTTGCCTCTGCATAGCGTTTCAAATTTCCCCAGTCCTGCTTCTGTGCGTCAGAGGCTACCCAGGGGATGCACAAAAAGACAGCAATCATACATAAAAGTTTCATTGTTCTATTCTTTGTTGTTTTGTTATAAAAAAAACAGCCCCACCGTTTTTAAGGTGAGGCTATCATTATCATCGGTCAATCTCACTCCCACTCGATAGTCGCATTGGGTTTCGGAGACATATCATAACAAACGCGATTGACGGTTTTCACTTCCTTGAGAATACGGTCGGTAATCTTCATTAGGATGGGCCAGTCCACCGGCTCAATGGTAGCGGTCATGGCATCCACTGTGTTGACGGCACGGATAATGACGGGCCAGTCGAACGAACGTGCATTGTCGCGTACACCCACAGATTTGAAATCGGGCACCACAGTGAAATACTGCCATACCTTCTTATCCAGGCCTGCCAGTTGGAATTCCTCACGCAGAATGGCATCCGACTCGCGTACAGCCTCCAAGCGGTCGCGGGTAATGGCTCCCAGACAACGTACTCCCAATCCGGGACCGGGGAACGGCTGACGGTAAACCATCTCGTACGGCAATCCAAGCTCTACACCGCATGCACGTACTTCGTCCTTGAACAGCTGGCGCAACGGCTCCACCAATTCAAACTGCAAATCCTCGGGCAGACCGCCTACGTTGTGATGAGACTTCACCATCTTGGCTGTTTTTGTGCCACTCTCTACAATATCGGGATAGATGGTACCTTGTCCCAGGAAGTCGATACCGTCCAGCTTGCGGGCTTCTTCCTCAAAGACACGGATAAACTCTCCGCCGATAATCTTGCGCTTTTCTTCCGGGTCAGCCACGTTTTCCAGCTTGGAGAGGAAACGGTCTGTAGCATCCACGTATATCAAGTTAGCTTTCAGCTCCTTGCCAAAGATTTCCACCACGGCTTCCGATTCGCCCTTACGCATCAGTCCGTGGTTCACGTGTACGCAAACCAGCTTGTCTCCGATGGCTTTCAGCAGCAAAGCGGCCACTACGGAGCTATCCACACCACCGGACAGTGCCAGCAGCACCTTACGGTCGCCCACCTGACGACGTATCAACTCCACCTGGTCGTTGACGAAATTCGTCATGTTCCAGTTCGCCTCAGCCTTGCAAGTATCGAACACGAAAGATTTCACAGCCTCCTTGATGGCTTCCACATCATCCGTAAACTGCGGCAGCTTCACTTCGCACAGCGCCTTGTCGTGTCCGGCAGCCATTACGGGGAATCCTGCTTCATAAATCTCGGGCAACACGTCGATGGCCCCCCCGTCAACCACATTGTTGGGGCCACCGTTGATGATGATACCTTTCACATTCGGCAAAGCCTTCAGTTCGGCAGCGGTAATGTCGTGCGGGTAGATTTCACTATATACTCCCAACGCACGAATCGCTCTGGCAAGCACTGTGTTTTCGTGACTTCCCAAATCCAGAATCACAATCATATCCTGCTTCATTCTTCTATATTGTTTTTTAAGTTAATAATTTCAGTCGGTCTTATTCCCATTCTATTGTGCTGGGTGGTTTTGAAGAGATGTCATAGGTTACGCGGTTCACACCTTTCACCTTATTGATAATGTCGTTCGACACCTTGCCTAGAAATTCGTAGGGCAGATGCGCCCAGTCGGCGGTCATGGCATCGGTGGAAGTAACGGCACGCAAGGCAACGGCACGTTCATAGGTACGCTCGTCGCCCATCACGCCCACACTCTGTACGGGCAGAAGAATGACACCCGCCTGCCAGACCTGATGGTAGAGCGATGTCTCGTTGCCGTCGGCATCCTGCACTTTCCAGTCGCGCAAGCCCCGGATGAAAATATCGTCGGCTTCCTGCAGGGTCTGTACTTTCTCCCGTGTTATATCCCCCAGGATGCGGACAGCCAGTCCCGGACCGGGGAAAGGATGACGGGTAATCAGATGTTCGGGCATTCCCAATTCGCGTCCCACGCGGCGGACTTCGTCCTTGAACAGCCACTGCAACGGCTCGCACAGACGGAGGTTCATCTCCTCGGGCAGACCGCCCACATTGTGATGGCTCTTGATGGTCTTGCCCGTAATGTTCAGGCTCTCGATGCGGTCGGGATAAATGGTGCCTTGCGCCAACCAGCGGGCATCGGTTATCTTGTGCGCTTCGGCATCGAAGACCTCGATAAAATCGCGGCCGATGATTTTACGTTTCTGCTCAGGCTCGGTCACTCCCTCCAAATCCTTGAAGAACTTCTCACTGGCATCCACGCCAATCACGTTCAGCCCCAGACACTCGTAGTCGTGCATCACATTCCTGAACTCATTCTTACGAAGCAGCCCGTGGTCCACAAAGATACAGGTCAGGTTCTTGCCGATGGCACGATGCAGCAGCACGGCGGCTACCGAAGAATCCACACCGCCACTCAGTCCCAGGATAACGCGGTCGTTGCCAAGCTGCTCCTTCAGTTCGGCCACAGTAGTATCTACAAACGAGGCGGCGCTCCAGCTCTGGCTGCAACCGCAAACGTCTACCACGAAGTTGCGCAGCATCTGCGTACCGTCCTCGCTGTGGAACACTTCCGGATGGAACTGCACACCCCACATCTTCTCACCCGTCACCTGGTAAGCGGCAATCGCCACCTTGTCCGTAGAAGCTATAGTCTTGAAGTTATCGGGAATGGCGGTAATCGTGTCTCCGTGGCTCATCCACACCTGGCTATTTTCCCTTACCCCCTTGAAAAGGACGTTCTCCGAATCGAAGGAACCGAGATGGGCACGTCCGTACTCGCGAGTACCGGCGGGGTCCACCCGTCCACCGTTGCTGTAGGAGATAAACTGCGCACCGTAGCAGATACCCAGAATGGGGTATTTTCCACGAATCCCGCTCAAATCTACCTTGAATGCACTCTTATCATAAACAGAAAAGGGGCTACCCGAAAGGATAACTCCTTTTACACTCTCATCTCCGTGTGGAAATTTGTTGTAAGGTACAATCTCGCAATAGACATTCAGTTCGCGCAGCCGGCGGCCGATGAGCTGCGTGGTTTGCGAACCGAAATCAAGAATAATAATCTTCTCTTGCATATAAATCCGTATAGACTTTAATAAATGATTTGCAAAAGTAGAAAAAGTAAAGGAATTATCAGGGATAATGTGACAGAAAAACGTTTTTTTTCAAAAAACAGCTTTAAATTCAGGCTAGAACTATCCACAAGGATACTAAAAGCTATTCTTACCACAACCGTGCTGTTTTCTTACCACAGCTATGCAACTTGCTTACCACAGCAATGTTATTTTCTTACCACAGCTGTGGTAAGATTACTGCTTAGTATAAAAAGGGACAGTTTCCGGCGGTACCGGGGAGAGTTAAATGCATTAGGGGATGTATCAAAAGCCATGAACGCTTTCATCATGTTATAATATTAGGCGCGGATTACGCGGAATAACGCGGATTCAGTAAAATAAATCCGTGAAATCCACGTAATCCGCGCCTAAAAAAAGCGTCAAGAGGGTTTTGACATCCCCTATGAAGTTCCGCTTCGATATTACTTTTCTTTCAGCAAATCACGGATTTCGGTCAGCAGCACCTCTTCCTTGCTCGGGGTAGGGGGAGCCGGAGGAGCGGCAGGCGCCTCTTCTTTCTTCTTTTCAGTCAGCTTGGTCAACAACTTTATGAACATGAAGATAGAGAATGCTATAATCAGGAAGTCGAAGGTGACCTGCAAGAAATTACCGTAATTCAGGGTCACGGCAGCAATTTCTTTTCCGTCCACCATTTCGGCAGGTTTCAGCACCCACTTCAAGTCTGTAAAGTTGACACCGCCCACCAGTAGCCCGATAGGAGGCATAATCACATCTGCCACGATGGAAGAGACAATTTTTCCAAACGCACCGCCGATAATCACACCGACAGCCATGTCTATCACGTTGCCTTTCATGGCAAAAGCCTTAAATTCCTGTAAAAATGAACTTTTTCCCATCTTTTCAATTATTTAATTATGATTTTGGCTACGAATATAAAAACATTTTCTTACTTTTGCACCGCAATTCGATAAAGAAATGCAATTTATAGGCGAAAGTTTATTTTTAAACATTATAAAACCCTTAAAAGTTTAAACAAAATGATTAAAGTAGGTATTAATGGATTCGGACGTATCGGACGTTTCGTATTCCGCGCTGCAATGAAGAGAAACGATATTCAGATCGTAGGTATCAACGACCTTTGCCCGGTAGATTACTTGGCTTACATGCTGAAGTATGACACTATGCACGGCCAGTTCGACGGTACTATCGAAGCTGATGTTGAAAACAGCAAATTGATCGTTAACGGTCAGGCTATCCGCATCACTGCAGAAAGAAACCCGGCTGACTTGAAATGGAACGAAGTAGAAGCTGAATACGTTGTTGAGTCTACTGGCTTGTTCCTGAGCAAGGACAAAGCTCAAGCTCACATCGAAGCTGGCGCAAAATATGTTGTAATGTCTGCTCCTTCTAAGGACGACACTCCGATGTTCGTTTGCGGTGTTAACGAAAAGACTTACGTTAAGGGTACTCAATTCGTATCTAACGCTTCTTGTACTACCAACTGCTTGGCTCCTATCGCTAAGGTATTGAACGACAAATGGGGTATCACTGACGGTTTGATGACTACTGTTCACTCTACAACTGCTACTCAGAAGACAGTTGACGGTCCTTCTATGAAAGACTGGAGAGGTGGTCGTGCTGCTTCTGGCAACATTATCCCGTCTTCTACCGGTGCTGCTAAGGCTGTAGGTAAAGTTATCCCGGCATTGAACGGCAAACTGACTGGTATGTCTATGCGTGTTCCGACTTTGGACGTATCTGTAGTTGACTTGACAGTTAACTTGGCTAAACCCGCTACTTACGCTGAAATCTGCGCTGCCATGAAGGAAGCTTCTGAAGGCGAATTGAAGGGTGTTCTGGGTTACACAGAAGATGCAGTTGTTTCTTCTGACTTCTTGGGTGACACTCGCACTTCTATCTTCGACGCTAAGGCTGGTATCGCTTTGACTGATACTTTCGTTAAGGTTGTATCTTGGTATGATAACGAAATCGGTTATTCTAACAAGGTTCTTGACCTGATTGCTCACATGGCATCAGTTAACTGCTAATATACAGTTAGAAAATAATAAAAAATAGGTGACTTCTGCGGAAGTCGCCTATTTTTTTTGCAATTTTGCAGCTAGTTCGTTTTTTATCAGCACCTTTAAAAATGATGAAGATTATACTAACTCTAATATTGCTTTGCTTTATGAACACTATATCGTCTCAAAATCCTTTTTTTGAAACATACTCCACGCTGCACGGCACTGTCCCGTTCGACAAAATCAAGACCGGAGACTATGTACCCGCCGTCCGCGAAGGCATCCGCCGCCAGAATGCGGAAATAGATGCCATCATCCGCAATCCGGAAGTCCCGACATTTGCCAACACTGTGCTGGCCTATGAGAAGTCCGGCGAAATGCTCCACCGTGTCGGTACCGTATTCGGCAATCTGCTCAGCGCAGAAACGAACGATGACCTGCAGGAACTGGCCAAGGAAATCATGCCGATGATGAGCGAGCATGAAAACAACATCAGCCTGAACGAAGAGCTGTTTGCACGCATCAAAGCGGTTTACGAGCAGCAAGACAAAGAGACGCTGAACCCGGAACAGCACAAGCTGCTGGAAGATATTTACAATGGTTTTGTACGCAACGGCGCCAACCTCCAGGGAGAAGCCAAGGAGAAATACCGGGCTTTATGCAAAGAGCTCAGCCTGCTGACGCTGCAGTTCAGTGAAAACAACCTGAAAGAAACGAACGACTACAAGCTTGTCATCACCGACAAGTCACAACTGGCCGGGCTACCCGAGAGCGCGGTAGAAGCCGCTGCAGAGACAGCCGGGGAAAAAGGCGTCGAAGGCTGGGTATTCACCTTGCAGGCTCCCAGCTATGGCCCTTTCCTGACCTATGCAGACAGCCGTGACCTGCGCCGTGAGCTGTATATGGCCTACAATACGAAGTGTACGCATGACAACGCCAGCAATAATCTGGAAATCGTAAAGAAACTGGCCAATGTCCGTATGGAGATTGCCCAACTCCTAGGCTATGACAACTTCGCCGAATACAACCTCCAGGAGCGCATGGCACAAAACAGTGAGTCCGTGTATAAGCTGCTGGACCAACTGCTGGAGGCTTACACGCCCACCGCCAAACAAGAATATGCAGAAGTGCAAGCCCTGGCACGCCAAGCGGAAGGAGAAGACTTCGTCCTGATGCCGTGGGACTGGGCGTACTATTCCCATAAACTGAAGGACCGGAAGTTCAATATCGACGATGAGCTGCTCCGCCCTTACTTTGAGCTGAACAACGTGAAGGAAGGTGTATTCGGCCTGGCAACCAGGCTGTATGGCATCACCTTCAAGAAGAATCCGGATATTCCCGTTTATCACAAGGATGTGGATGCCTACGAAGTCTTCGACAAAGACGGGAAATTCCTTGCCGTGTTCTATACCGACTTCCACCCCAGAGCAGGCAAGCGCTCGGGAGCCTGGATGACCAGCTACAAGGAACAGTGGATTGACGAAAAGACCGGTGAGAACAGCCGTCCCCACATATCCATTGTGATGAACTTCACCAAACCGACACAAGACAAGCCTGCCCTGCTGACCTTCGGTGAGGTGGAAACCTTCCTGCACGAGTTCGGACACAGCCTGCACGGTATGTTTGCCAATTCCACCTACGGAAGCCTGAGTGGAACCAATGTATATTGGGACTTTGTGGAACTCCCCTCCCAATTCATGGAGAACTTCGCCATCGAAAAGGAATTCCTGCATACGTTTGCCCGCCATTACCAAACCGGAGAACTGATACCGGACGAACTGGTACAGCGCATTGTGGATTCCTCCAACTTCAACGCGGCATACGCCTGCCTCCGCCAGGTTAGCTTCGGCCTGCTCGATATGGCTTGGTACACACGTAACACCCCGTTTGAAGGTGACGTGAAAGCCTATGAAAAGAAGGCTTGGGAAAAAGCACAGATTCTGCCTTCTGTGGCAGAAGCCTGCATGAGCACACAATTCTCCCATATCTTTGCCGGAGGGTATTCTGCCGGATACTATAGTTATAAATGGGCAGAGGTGCTGGATGCAGATGCTTTCTCGCTATTCAAGCAGACGGGCATCTTCAACCCGGAGACTGCCGCCTCCTTCCGAGAGAATATCCTTTCCAAAGGCGGAACGGAACATCCGATGACGCTCTATAAACGCTTCCGCGGACAAGAGCCTACAATCGACGCATTATTAATCAGAAATGGAATAAAGAAATGAAGAGACTTATAAGGAACATCTTTTGCATGTTGCTCATGTTTTCGCTGCTCCCCCTGCTAAGCGGTTGCGACAACGAGGACGATGTTATCGGAATATTCACCGGGAAGACATGGAAGCTCAGCCGACTCACCAATAAAGGCAGCAATGCCCAATTCTATCCAAACCTTTGGAACAACAATGAGGAAGAGATGAAGAAGAGTCTGGACAAGCTATATAATCAGAAAAACACCTTCACCCTCAATTTTGAAGGTACCGAACTGGATGGAGAACTGATGGGCACCACCGTCAACGGACAAGGCATCAACTCAAGCGTCAACGGCACTTGGAAAGCCGACGGAGCTTCAGGCTCGCTCAGCATCAGTGTGAAGGTTACGGGGGCTGCAGAAAGCGATGCACTGGCCAAGGCATTCATCTCCGGATTGCAAAACGTGTACAAGTATGAAGGGGATGCCAATTCACTGACCCTCTATTTTAAAGACGGACCGACAACCAGAGTCATGGGATTCACCCCGCAACGATAAAGCATAAATATGATGGACGATTCTACAAAAGACAAACAAGAAGCATTGGATAGGCGTTATATACGTATGGCAAGCATTTGGGCCGAAAATTCGTATTGCCAACGCCGCCAGGTCGGTGCACTGATTGTAAAAGACAAGATGATTATCTCTGACGGCTACAACGGTACCCCTTCCGGTTTTGAGAATGTGTGCGAAGATGAGAATAACGTCACCAAACCATACGTGCTCCATGCCGAAGCAAACGCCATTACCAAAATAGCCCGTTCAAACAACAGCAGTAACGGTGCCACCATGTACGTCACTGCCTCCCCCTGCATAGAATGCTCCAAACTGATTATCCAGGCAGGCATCAAACGGGTAGTCTACTCCGAGAAATACCGCCTGGAAGATGGTATCGAACTTTTGAAACGGGCAGGCATCGAGGTAGTGTTTATTTCAATGGATAATGAAAAGTTGAAAATGGAAAGTTGAAAGTTGCATGCGCAGCCAAATAGTAAATTGTAAATAGTCTAATAGTAAATAAACATCATGAGTACAAAAAATACTTCCCGCTTTATGCCGCTCATCATCGCAATCAGCGTAGTCGCGGGAATCCTTATCGGAACATTTTACGCCAGGCATTTTGCCGGTAATAAACTGGGAATCATCAATAGCTCGTCCAACAAGCTGAATGCCTTGCTGCGTGTTATTGACGACCAGTATGTGGATACCGTCAACATGACCGATTTGGTAGAGAAGGCCATGCCGCAGATATTGGCGGAACTCGACCCCCACTCCACCTACATCCCCGCACAGAAACTGGAGGAGGTTAATTCCGAACTTGAAGGCAGCTTCAGCGGTATAGGCATCCAGTTCACCATTCAGGAAGACACGATACACGTAAACAGCGTGATTCCCGGCGGACCGTCCGAGAAAGTGGGCCTGATGGCAGGCGACCGCATTGTGATGGTCAACGACAGTCTTTTTGCAGGCAAAGGCCTGACAAACGAAAAGGCCATGCGCAACCTGAAAGGTCCGAAAGGAAGCCAAGTGAAGTTAGGCGTCAAGCGTGCCACGGAAAAGGAGTTGCTCGACTTCACCATCACACGCGGTGACATCCCGCAAAACACCATTGATGCAGCCTATATGCTCGATGATGACTATGGCTATATACAAATCAGCAAATTCGGACGTACCACACACGTGGAGCTGCTGAATGCGATTGCCCAACTGAGCCACGAGAAGTGCAAAGGCCTGATTATCGACCTGCGCGACAATACCGGAGGATACATGGAAGCCGCCACACGCATGGTGAACGAATTCCTGCCGGAAGGGAAGTTGATTGTATATACCCACGGCCGCAAATATCCCCGCATGGAGGAATATGCCAACGGTACCGGCAGTTGCCAGAAGCTGCCGCTAGTGGTATTGGTAAACGAGAGTTCCGCTTCGGCCAGCGAAATCTTTGCGGGCGCCATTCAGGACAATGACCGCGGAACCATTGTAGGACGCCGTTCCTTCGGCAAGGGACTCGTACAGCAACCCATCGACTTCAGTGACGGTTCCGCCATCCGCCTGACCATTGCCCGTTATTACACCCCATCGGGCCGTTGCATCCAGCGCCCCTACGAGAACGGCAAGGACAGCAAATACGAAATGGACTGGATTACCCGTTACGAACACGGCGAGTTCTTCTCCAAAGACAGCATCAAATTGGACGAAAACCTGCGTTACTCTACCGGTTTGGGCAGACCCGTATACGGCGGCGGTGGCATTATGCCGGACGTATTCGTTCCGCAAGACACAACCGGAGTATCTTCTTACCTGATAGAAGTAAGCAACAAGGGACTGATTCTGCAATTCAGCTTCCAGTATACCGACCGCAACCGTGCGAAATTGAGTGAATACGACAATGAAGAAGATTTGTTGAAGTACCTTCGCCACCAAGGTATCGTGGAGCAGTTTGTACGTTTTGCAGACTCCAAGGGAGTAAAGCGACGCAACCTGCTTATACACAAGTCTTACAAGCTACTGGAAAGAAGTCTTTACGGCAACATTATCTATAACATACTGGGAAGGGAGCAATACATCCGCTACATCAACCAGAGCGATGCTACCGTCAAGAAGGCATTGGATATTCTGGAACGTGGCGAGGCATTCCCCAAAGCTCCGGAAGCGACACCAATCATAGAGGATACAAAAGATGATGGAAAGGAAAAAAGAACTGCGCAGGCAGGTAGCTTTGTTGAAGACCCGACACAGCTCTTCCACTACGCGTCAGTCTGCTGAAATACTTGCCGCCCTCGAGGCACATCCTGCTTTCAGGGCGGCAACAACCGTACTGCTTTACCACTCTCTCAAAGACGAAGTGGACACGCACGAATTTATCCGGAAGTGGAGCCGCGAAAAGCGGATACTGCTTCCGGTAGTTGTAGGTGACGACCTGGAACTGCGGCTGTACACCGGACCCGAAGACTTGAAACCTGGCGCATACGGCATCGAAGAACCAACCGGCGAGCTATTTACCGACTATGCAGACATAGACTTCATAGCGGTTCCCGGCGTGGCATTCGACCGTAACGGCAACCGTCTGGGGCGCGGTAAAGGTTACTACGACCGACTTCTGCCCCGCATCCCATCAGCCTACAAAGCCGGCATCTGTTTCCCGTTTCAACTCGTAGAAGAAGTTCCTGCGGAACCGTTTGATATACGCATGGATGAAATCATAACGCAATGAAAACTAATTATCATACACACACCACACGCTGCATGCATGCCACCGGAGATGACGAAGACTATGTGCTCAGCGCCATCAAAGGCGGTTACCGGATACTCGGATTTTCGGACCACACTCCCTGGAAATACCGTACTGACTACGTAGCCGACATGCGGATGCTCCCCGAGGAGCTCCCCGGCTACGTGGAGAGTCTCAAGACGCTCCGTGAGAAATACCACGACCGGATAGACATCAGAATAGGACTTGAATGTGAATACTTCCCCCAATATATCCATTGGCTGAAAGAGCAAACCAAGAAGTACCAACTGGACTATATCATCTTCGGAAACCATCACTACCACACCGATGAAAAGTTCCCCTACTTCGGCCATCATACAGACAGCCGCGACATGCTCGAACTTTACGAAGAGAGCGCCATCGAAGGTATGGAAAGCGGATTATTCTCCTGCCTTGCCCATCCGGACTTGTTCATGCGCTCCTATCCGAAGTTCGACCACCATTGCACTACCATCAGCCGGCACATCTGCCGTACTGCTGCACGCCTGAATGTCCCGTTGGAATACAATATAGGCTATGTAGCCTACAATGAAGCGCACGGCTTATCCACCTACCCGTGCCCGGAGTTCTGGCGAATCGCTGCCAATGAAGGCTGTACAGCTATCATCGGACTGGATGCGCATGACAACAAGGATTTGGAAACTCCGATGTATTATGACCGGGCAGTCCGGGAATTAAAGGAACTGAAGATTGAAAGAATAGATGAGCTGAGGATGCTCATCTGAATATGATATTCGTTATGACCTGGGCCCCCACATGACGATTCAAGTTGCGCACCAGCAACTCGCGCCCCATCATCAGTTCCTGGCGCAAAGCAGCAGAAGTGAGGTGCACATAAAGCACCTGGTTCTTTATATAAAGTTCACGGGTGTAGGAGGCAATGGTAGGCCCCAGCACTTCGGGCCACGCACTGATAAGCCGCCGTTCATTCAGCGGAGACTCCAGACTTTCCTGCCTGAGGTAATGACGGATAAGTTCACCTATCTGTTCGGCATTATTGCGCTTCATGCCTCTTCCTCCTTCATTTCGGCAACCGTTCCCTGCTCCACACGGAACATCTTATAATCACTGCCCACTTTATGCAGAATACGGTCCAGGTGTTCGCGGTTGGTATCGGTTATAAAAATCTGTCCAAAACTGTCGCCTGCCACCAACTTGATGATTTGCTCCACACGCGAGGCATCCAGCTTGTCAAAGATATCGTCCAACAACAACAAGGGAACAGTGGTCCCGGTACGTTTCAGGAAATCAAACTGTGCCAGCTTCAACGCTACCAGATAAGTCTTGTTCTGTCCCTGCGACCCTTCACGCTTGATGGGGAAATCTCCCAAAAGCATATTCAGCTCGTCCTTGTGCACACCGCGCAACGAATAGCCCATAATCTGGTCGCGAGCACGGCTTTCCTTCAGCACTTCCAGCAAAGAGGCATCGCGGGCATGGGAGTCATAGCTTAATCCCACCTTCTCCCTATCTTGCGAAATGAATGAATAGAAAGACTGGAAAATAGGAATAAACTCACGGATAAAGGCCTCACGTTTGCGGAACACCACTTCACCGGCTTGTGCCATCATCTCCTCCCAGACCAGAAAGAGCTCTTCCTCCACCGGCTGTTCACTCTTCAGTAAGGTATTCCGCTGCACCAAAGCTTTATTGTATCGTATCAAAGCATCCAGATACTCTTTGTCGTACTGCGAGATAACCACATCCATAAAACGTCGGCGTTCATCACTGCCTCCTGCTATCAACTCCGAATCGGCAGGCGAGACCATGACCAAAGGCAGGAAGCCGATATGGTCCGACAAACGCGTATACTCCTTCTTGTTTCGCTTGAACTGTTTCTTCTGGCGCCTCTTCATACCACAGTAGATTTCCTCAGGAGTCCCATCGGCAGCCTCATAAAACCCTTGAATAACAAAGAAGTCGGCATCATGGCAGATATTCTGGGAATCAATGGGATTACCGGCACTTTTACAGAAAGACAAAAAATACACCGCATCCAGCAGGTTCGTTTTCCCCATGCCGTTCTGTCCGAAAAAGCAGTTTAACTTGGGCGAGAATGAAAGCTCCACCTGCTCCAAGTTCTTATAATTGAGTATAGATATACGTTTCAGTATCATTATAGTAACGATGAGTTCGGTTACAAAGATAATGCAAAACCGAAAGCAGTACAAAATAAGCCTGCTTATTTTTAATACAGAGGTGAAGCCCGGCTTATTGAAAAGTAGAAATAATTTCGGTGTTTTCTGATACAAAACAAAAAAAGATGCCGCTAAATTTCGTTGATAGCTATAAAAAACTTACTTTTGCGGGTCGAAATAGATAAATAAGAATAATAACAAAAAGATTATATAAAAATGGCAGAACAAAAAAAGACGAATGAAGCCTTAAACGTGGAGGATGCACTGACACAATCGGAGGCCTTTTTCATTAAGAACAAAAAAGCAATCATCGGCGCTGTAGTAGCAGTAATCATCATCATTGCCGGTGTAGTGATGTACAAGAACCTTTATGCAGACCCCCGTGAAGAAAAAGCACAAGCTGCCTTATTCAAAGGGCAAGAATACTTCGAAGCAGACGCTTATGCACAAGCACTGAACGGTGATAGCATCGGTTTTGCCGGATTTGTAAAAGTGGCAGACGAATACAGCGGCACAAAAGCAGCCAATCTTGCAAAAGCCTATATGGGTCTCTGCTATGCACACCTCGGTAAATATGACGAAGCAGTGAAAGCATTGGACAGCTTTGACGGAGACGACCAAATGGTAGCTCCTGCCATGAAAGGTGCTATGGGTAACTGCTATGCGCAGCTCGGCCAACTGGACAAAGCCGCTTCCATGCTGCTGAAAGCCGCCAACGAAGCCGACAACAACTCCCTCAGCCCCATCTACCTGCTGCAAGCTGGAGAAATCCTGGTAAAGCAAGGTAAGTATGACGATGCAATCCAGGCGTATACCACTATCAAGGATAAATACTTCCGTTCATACCAGGCAATGGATATCGATAAGTATATCGAACAAGCCAAACTATTGAAGAAGTAATATACCTTATTATAAAAATATCTCAGGCACGGATTACACGGAAAACACGGAAAGACACAATAGCCGTGAATCCGTGTAGTCCGTGCCTCTTTTATCTCTCCTCTCCCTTTAATTTTCAATTATTAATTCTTAATTCCTTATTTATGGCAACAGCTTATCACAATCTTTCAGACTACGATTTCAGTTCTGTACCCAGCGCGGAAAAAATGAAATTCGGCATCGTTGTATCTGAGTGGAATTATAATATTACCGGCGCTCTCCTAAAAGGTGCCATAGACACCTTAAAAAAACATGGAGCCAAAGATGAAAATATTCTGGTAAAAACAGTACCCGGCAGTTTTGAACTGACTTTCGGCGCCAACCAACTTATCGAATACAGCGAAGTCGATGCAGTTATTGCAATTGGTTGTGTAGTCAGAGGAGATACTCCACATTTTGACTATGTTTGCATGGGTGCTACCCAAGGAATTACCCAATTAAACGCAAGTGGCGATGTACCAGTAATTTACGGATTAATTACTACCAATACTATGGAGCAAGCAGAAGACCGCGCCGGTGGCAAGCTGGGTAATAAAGGAGACGAATGTGCAATTACTGCAATAAAAATGATAGATTTTGCTTGGAGTTTACAAAAATAGTCGTATCTTTGCACCGCAATTGAGAAACAAACCTACTCAATGAGAGAATTGAGATAGAATCTTAAGTGCAAAAGGGCAAATACCAGAGTGGCCAAATGGGGCAGACTGTAAATCTGCTGGCTTACGCCTTCGGTGGTTCGAATCCATCTTTGCCCACAAAAAATTGCGGAAGTAGCTCAGTTGATAGAGCATTAGCCTTCCAAGCTGAGGGTCGCGGGTTTGAGCCCCGTCTTCCGCTCTTCTGAAAATCAGATAGTTATCGCAAGATTTCTATCTGATTTTTGTTTTTAGAGAATGCTGAATTTAGTGTGGTTTAACCGAGTGAGTTAAACCAGGAAGTCAACCGAATGACGCAAAGCACAAATTCATGGTTATTTAAATAAGATATTTCTGAGAATATCATCTAACCACGGCTCTTTCATCTTTTCCACAAAAACATCATTCTTTAGTTGAAAAGCCTTTTTGTAAACACTCTGCATTTTCAAATTATAGCGCACCGTATCATAGCGGACTACTGACTGGTAAAATCCGGTATCAACAGCGACAATTTCATTTTCTATTCTCAATGTATCCTCAGCTGTATCGGAAACTCTTCCAGTCTCCATCTGTGCGAATGAAATGCAGCTACCTCCGATTAGAGCCAATAATGTTACCAATATTTTATTCATACGCTACTGTTTTCTACAAAGATACAATATTCAAAGAACAAACATCTCTTTTACAAAAAAAATTCCATTATACCATAAACGCTTATAAGGCAACGCACACATTTGTATATCAAAGTTCAGTTTTAGTTAATAAAATTATGTAAGTTTGTAAACGAATAAAAAGCTCCCCTCCAATGAACAACATCATTCATAAAATCAGGCAGATTTATCCGGTTTCCGAAGAAGCTCTTCAGGCATTGCTGATGAATATGCAGGTAAGACACTACCCTAAAGGAACTTATATAGTACAAGCAGGAGTGACAGACCGTTTGGTTTATTTCATTGAGGAAGGGGTCACCCGTTCCGTATTTCATCACGACGGACAAGATACCACCACTTGGTTCAGCCAGGAAGGTGATGTAACCTTCGGAATGGATTCACTGTACTATCAGCAGCCGTCAGTAGAAAGCATTGAAACTCTTTCGGACTGCAAAATCTACGTCATCCACATAGACAAGTTAAATGCTCTCTACGAAACATATATTGATATAGCCAACTGGGGCAGAATACTGCATCAGAACGTAAACAAAGAGCTCAGTCATATGTTTGTGGAAAGGCTCCAACTGCCTCCCAAAGAGCGGTATGAACAATTTAACCGCCGTTACCCCAGACTGATAAATCGGGTGAAGCTAAAATATGTGGCAGCCTTCCTGGGTATTTCCATCTATACTCTCAGCCGGGTACGCGCAAAAAAATAGAAGATTGCCGTTCTTTTTTGCTTTTAAGCAAAAGAACTTCGCTTCGCATGGCGTATCTTTGAGATCCGAAAACATTAACCAAACAACAGAAAAAAAACAGATGTCGCACATTTCATCTTCTGCCTTTTCAGACACCAAAGCACATTATGACCTTCTCGACGGGCTCCGTGGCGTAGCAGCCTTGATGGTTATATGGTATCATATATTCGAAGGCTATGCTTTTGCCGGTGGTAGCATTATCGAAACCTTCAACCACGGCTATTTAGCTGTAGATTTCTTCTTTATACTATCGGGATTCGTTATCGGGTATGCTTATGACGACCGTTGGGGCAGGAACCTCACAATGAAAAACTTCTTTAAACGGCGCCTGATACGTCTCCATCCGATGGTCATTATGGGAGCTGTCCTGGGTGCCATTACTTTCTGTCTTCAAGGATGCGTACAATGGGACGGAACACATATTGCCCTCTCCATGATTATGCTGTCCCTTCTTTGCACTATATTTTTTATTCCCGCAATGCCAGGTGCAGGTTATGAAGTCCGTGGTAATGGCGAAATGTTTCCTTTGAATGGTCCATGTTGGTCCTTGTTTTTTGAATATTTAGGCAACATCCTTTATGCCTTGTTTATCCACCGCTTATCAAACAAAGCCCTTGCCGTACTGACAATATTGCTGGGAGTGGCATTGGCATCATTCGCCATTTTCGACATCTCCGGATACGGAAATATGGGGGTAGGCTGGACACTGGACGGAATAAACTTTGGCGGCGGATTGCTGAGGATGCTTTTTCCTTTCTCCATGGGCATGCTTTTGTCGCGCAACTTCAAGCCTATCAAGGTGAAAGGTGCTTTCTGGATATGTGCCATTGCATTGGTTACCTTGTTTTCAGTGCCCTACTTGGAAGGTGCAACACCGGTCTGTACAAATGGCATTTATGAAGCGTTCTGTGTAATCATCGCTTTTCCGGTTCTCGTCTGGTTAGGAGCTTCCGGTACCACAACGGATAAAAAATCGACCCAGATATGCAAGTTCCTGGGAGATATATCCTATCCAGTCTATGTGATACATTATCCATTTATGTACTTGTTCTATGCATGGCTCATCAAGAACCAGCTCTTCACGTTGGAGCAGACTTGGCAGGTTGCCTTGTGTGTTTACGCATGGAACATATTATTGGCTTATCTATGCCTGAAATTCTATGATGAACCGGTACGGAAATATCTGGCCAGACGCTTCTTGAGCAAGAAACGGTAAAGGGGCCACCACAGATTACACAGATTTGCACAGATAAAAATCCTTGAGATAAATTAATCTGTGTAAATCTGTGTAATCTGTGGTGCATTATCATTCCAGATAAAGTGGCTCCACCACCTCCGTCACATTCTCATGGAACCACTCATCCAATTTAGCTTCAACCTTGTCTTTTATCTGTGGAGTGATGTATTTCTTCACTTTCTTATAAGCATAAACTGCGGCAAATCCCTTCCCTACCATAAAGACTTGTCCCAAAAGGTCTTCTATACTGGTAGGAAATACAATGGCCACCAAAGCAATCATGATATTTGTCTTTTCACTCTCCGGAGTAGAATCTGCAGTCAGTACATAATAAGCAGTCAGTACGGGACGACCGGCTGCCCGGCCACCTTTCTTTATATACTCCTCTACTTTAAGACGAATCTCGTCCATGGAAAAATTCATTTTCATATTCATAATCTCCTCTTTTTATTTATTAGACGCAGAAAGATAAAGTTTGGTTGCAAAAATCCGCATTTTTTTTCAACATTATACCCTAAATAAGCAGTATCTTTGCACCGCATTTTCACAACCACATAAAATTATAATGAAAACAATAGTAAACGTTCCCTCCCGACAGAACACCATGCGCGAACTGCGGGATTATCTGATGATTGCCTTAGGCATGGTCTTGTACGGTATCGGCTGGACAGTCTTCCTGCTTCCCAACGATATTACTACCGGTGGCGTACCGGGCATTGCATCCATCGTATATTTTGCCACTGGATTTCCCGTCCAATATACGTACTTCGCCATCAACTTCCTGCTTCTATTGCTTGCTCTACGTGTGTTGGGATGGAAGTTCAGCGTAAAGACAATCTTTGCCGTATTCACCCTGACCTTTTTCCTTTCCATTATCCAGAAACTGACCGAGGGTGTTGTCCTCCTGCACGACCAGCCTTTCATGGCTTGTGTCATCGGTGCCTCCTTCTGCGGTAGCGGCATCGGCATCGCCTTTTCCAACAACGGCAGTACTGGCGGCACGGACATCATTGCCGCCGTAATCAACAAGTACCGCGACATCACGCTGGGCAGAGTCATGTTGATATGTGACCTTATCATCATCTCGTCCAGTTACTTTGTTCTAAAAGATTGGGAAAAGGTGGTGTATGGCTACGTCACTCTATACATATGCAGCTTCGTGCTCGACCAAGTGGTGAACAGTGCCCGCCAGTCCGTACAATTCTTCATCATCAGCGATAAATATGAGGAGATAGCCAAGCACATCCAGGTATATCCTCACAGAGGTGCAACGGTCATCAACGCCTCGGGCTTCTATACGGGAAAAGAGATAAAAATGCTGTTCGTGCTGGCCAAGAAGCGGGAGTCCACCATCATTTTCCGGCTCATAAAAGACATAGACCCCAATGCCTTTGTATCACAAAGTGCAGTCATCGGAGTCTATGGAGAGGGATTCGACAGAATCAAAGTGAAGTAGAGGATTTCTCGAACTTCCCTTGATTCCAAGTATAAACAATAGGACGGCGGACAAACGGTTTCAGTTTCTCCGCCGCTTCTTTACCCATGTAATCGGTCGTGGTAAAAGTGAATGCCAACGTGGCATCCTTCGCAGAAAGGTCCGCTTTCATCAGCAGCATGTCGGCCTGGCGACGGGCATCCTGATACTCATAGACATCCACCGTATCCGCGGCCTCAGCGATAAAATCATCCAGAACGGGCAATGCCGGCAGGTAGGACGAAGCAACCAGCTCCTTCCAGTCTGTCGTATAGAACTTGACATGGCTGTCGCAAGCCGGAGCACAAACCGTAGATACCACACAAACCACTTTCGTGCTGTCGTTGACAGGCAAGAGCTTCATCTGCCACGAGCTCTGGGGAGTCATCTTCACATGTATATAATCCGGGGCAAGTTCCGTCATTTCCGATTTACCACCAAAGCTGTTGGTCACCTCAGCTTTCATCTTACTTTCCAGAAAGTCTATAAAATCCGCACGGTTCACGGCACTAAGCAACGGACATATAGAATCCGGCATATTCTTAAAACACGTCTTGGCTTCCTGGGCCTGCAAATACCCCCATCCGATGAAAGCCAAAATCAAAAAAGCACTCAGTTTTCTTATCATAACATTTTAATCATTTCTTCAAGGAAACGGGCATCTGTTTCATCAAAACCGCCCAAATCGTCACTGTCAATATCCAATACTCCCCACACTTCACCGTCCTCACGCTTCAGCGGAACCACGATCTCCGAACGCGACAGCGAGCTGCAGGCTATATGTCCGGGAAATGCATCCACATCGGGCACAACCAACGTCTCGTCTTTATCCCATGCCGTGCCGCAAACACCACGGCCTTTCCTGATGCGCGTACAAGCTATCGGTCCCTGGAAAGGTCCTAACACCAATTCTTCACCCTTCACCAAATAGAAGCCTACCCAAAAGAAATGGAAAGTCTCTTTCAGCGCCGCCGAAACATTCGCCAGATTGGCTATCAAGTCATCTTCACCTGCCAGCAGATTTTTCAGTTGAGGAAGCAAAGCGCGATATTTCTCTGTCTTGCTACCAGCATTTATATATAGGTCTTCTGCCATATATCTCTTGTTTATTTACTCCCCAAATATAGGAAGAACATTCCAATCAACACCAAAATGAGGTCGACAGCCTTGCTTTTTAAATTCTTTTCACGGAAGAAAAGCGCACCGAAAAGGAAGGAAACAACAACGCTTCCACGACGCACCATCGAAACGATGGAAATCATGGAGTCCTCATAGCTCAGGGCATAAAAATAGACAAAGTCTGCCGCACAAAGGAAAATGGAGATACAGATAATGGTCCAGTCCCAACGAAACGGGGTACTTTCTTTTCGCTTGGGGTACCACAACAGCAAGATAATGGGGCACATGATAAAGACTTGGTAGACATTATACCACGACTGCACCAGCATCGGATTGAGCTGCTTCATCAGATATTTGTCATACAGCCCACTGACAGCTCCAGCAACGGCAGCCAGCACGATGAAAAGAATCCATTTGTTATGCTTGAAGTCGATTCCCTCCTTCTTGCCCGAACGGCTCAGCATGAAAAAGGATACTATGGCAAGCATCACGCCAATCCATTGATAAAGGTTCAAGCGTTCGCCAAACACAAGCATGGCACCTACAAGCACCATCACGGGGCGCGTCGCATTAATCGGTCCCACGATGGTCAGCGGCAGATGCTTCATCCCGAAATAACCGAATATCCAGGAAGAGAGCACGATAAACGACTTGACAACAATAAACTTATGCACCTCCCACCCCACCACGGGAACATCAAACATCGTACCTCCCAACACCGACGGCGCAAAGGCAGATACCAGAATGAAAGGAAGAAATATCAGGCTCGAGAACAGCGTGTTCAGGAAAAGTACCGGCAGTACGGCATTGTCACGAAGCGACTTCTTCTTGAAGACATCGTAAAATCCCAATAAGGCAGCAGAGAGGAAAGCAAGCAATAACCACATAGAGTTAATTAAAAATTAAGAATTAAAAATTAAAAGGAGGGGGGTACGTTTTTGTAGTGCATCCCTCTTTTATTCTAAAAAAGTAGTTTCCGGATAGGCTACATCCACTAGAAACAATGCATTTCCGGGAACGGAGGTTCCTGCCTGACAACGGTCCTTCTGTTCGATGACGCGTCGGAAACCCTCAACAGAAAGTTTTCCGCGACCCACTTCGAGCAAAGTACCGACAATGGCGCGTACCATGTTCCGCAGGAACCGGTCGGCCTGGATGGTGAACACCCAGGTCACATCGTCTACCCGGGTCCAGGCGGCATGCATAATCTTGCAATTATTGGTTTTGACATCCGTATGAAGTTTGCTGAAGCTGGTAAAGTCCGTATAGTCAAACAAGGTTTGGGCAGCCTCATTCATCCGTTCAAAGTCCGGTGTTTGGAACAGACGGCAACGGTATTGACGATTGAAAGGCATCTTGGCAGTAGTGACGTAATACTTATACATCCGCGCCGTAGCATCAAAGCGGGCATGTGCATCGGGCTTCACGGCCCGCAAGCGGTATACGGAAATATCGGGAGGAAGCAGACGATTCAGCTTATCCGTCATAAAAACAGTGTCCAGAGGAGAATCACTGTCAAAGTGAGCTACCATCAGTGAGGCATGCACCCCGGCATCGGTACGCCCCGCTCCCACGACTTCCACCTCGCGACGCAGCAAGGTACTCAGCGCCTTCATCAAACACTCCTGCACACTCGCTCCATTCGGCTGGATTTGCCAGCCGTGATAAGCGGTGCCATCATAAGCCAGGTATATAAAATATCGTTGCACGGTCTTTTTTGTGTGCAAAGATAGTGCAAACTTAAGAAGGTTTGAATTATCTTTGCAAGGTTTTCACCACAGATTACACAGATTAACGCAGATTTTTCACAGACATAGTACATTTATAAGATGAGATATTCTTCCAGAATCCTACCTATACTGATAATTGTCGCAGCTGCCGCAACATTCACCTTTGCCGGCTGTAAGAAGAAGGACATGTCGCTCAAGTTGAACGAACCGCGCAACATTCGGGGTGTTGTCAGCTACAAGCGCTCGTTCGGAGACTTGAATGAGAAACATCTCAATGTAGCCCAAGCCATCGGCATACGTGTACTTTCATCCCGCGAGGAAGCAGAAAAGATGAGAGAGCAACTGCAACCTATCACGACAAACGAGCTCTATGCCGTGGATTCACTGACGCATTCCATCCCTTATCTCATTCCGGGCGCCGCCAGCCTGCTGGACACCATCGGACACAACTTCCTTGATTCACTGACCGCCAAGGGGCTGAATCCAAACAAGATAATTGTGACTTCCGTACTCCGCACCCAAGACGACGTAAAACGCCTGCGCCGCCGCAACGGCAATGCTTCTCCAAACTCGGCACATTTCTACGGAACGACATTCGATGTCAGTTGGAAGCGCTTCCAGAAAATAGAAGACGAGGATGGACGCCCCTTGCAGGACGTCAGCGCAGATACCTTGAAACTGGTTCTTTCGGAAGTGCTCCGTGACCTGCGGAAAGCCGACAAATGCTACATCAAGTACGAGTTGAAGCAAGGATGCTTCCACATTACGACAAGAGGGAAATAAGTGGAAAAGAATTAGCGTTAATAGTATTTTTCAATCCCGCCGAACCCTATTATTATTTTGTTTTCTTTCGTTTTACAGATAAAGTTGTTTAATCGCCTTTCAAATTCTTCCGGTCGTTTCCTCGCCGCTTCAATGTATGCGATTCGGATACGTTTATAGGGGTCAGAGAAACTCTGATAATTCTTCCATATTCTTTCATCCTCTTTCAATCTGCCGATTATATCATTTGGAAAAACAAAAGGAACCGACAAGACAGTTCGTATTTTATCCTCAAATTCAGGATGTATCATTTTATGCTCCAGCAACCATTTCAACCTTTCTTTGTTGGCTTGCGAATAGGTGCTTTTAGGATTTCTGGGCGTGAAACGCTGAATTTTATGTTCTTTGTCAAGTGACTTTATCGTGCTGTCAATCCACCCGAAACAAAGGGCCTCTTCAACAGCATCATTGTATATAATACTTTTCTCGCTTGAAGATTTAGTAGGAAACACAAACCAGACTCCATCGGCAGTATCGAAATTGTCAGCCAGCCACTTCCGCCAATCTTTTCTGTTTTCAAAATATCTTATTTCTGTTGACATGACAAGCCATCCAAATTACACTTCTCTCCTTATTCTTCCAGCATCTTCCACGCTAGCGGCAGGCAGGCAGCAATATCCCCTGCCGTCATCCCCACTACCCCCTGCTTCTTGCAGGCAACATCTCCCGCCAGTCCGTGCACATACGTGGCCAGGCAAGCAGCCTTCTCCGGCTCATAGCCCTGGGCAAGCAGGGCAAGCACTACTCCCGTCAGCACATCACCGCTGCCTCCCGTTGCCATACCCGGATTGCCGGTAGGGTTGAAAAAGCACTTCCTGGCAGGAGTGACAATGGCAGAATAAGCACCTTTCAAGATGATGTGCACTCCGGCGCTCTTCGCCAGCTCGCGAGCCTTCATCAGGCGTTCGTACGAATTCTGGCATTTGCCTACAAGACGCTCCAGCTCCTTGGGGTGCGGAGTCAGAATACTCCCTTTGGGCAGACGCCCTATATAGTTACGCTTCTCGCCCAGCAAGTTCAGGGCATCGGCATCCACCACCATCGGAGTCTGGCATGTCTCTATCTGCTCCAGCAGAGCCGCCTCGGTCTCTGCCGCCTTTCCCAGTCCCGGACCTATCGCCACGGCCTGGTAATCGTCCGTATCAGTAGCGGCGGCAAAGCAGGTGTCGCTGATGTCCAGCTCCGTCATGGCTTCGGGCACGGAAGTCTGCACAATGAAGTTGTTGCAGAACGGCACATGCACCGTCAGCAGCCCCACCCCCGAACGCAGACAAGCACGCGCAGCCAGCACCGAAGCTCCCGCCATTCCCTGCGAACCGGCTATCAGCAGTGCACGGCCGAAGTTCCCCTTATGGGCAAACCGGCTGCGCGGCTTCAGCAGGGCAGACACATCTTCATGCTCCAGCAGGCAGAAGTCCGTTTCCATGTCATGGATGACATCCTCGCTGAGTCCGATGTCCAGTAACTGCCATTCGCCCACATACGGCTCGTTCTCGGCAAAGAGAAATGCCAGTTTCGGCAATTGCAGGCTCAGCGTCAGATGGGCACGGACGATATTCGTATGTACGTTGTAGGTATTGTCCTCACCCATCAGTCCCGATGGGATATCGATGGACACCACCGTGGCGGGCGAAGCGTTGATGTACTTCACTACGGCTGCAAAACCGCCGCTCAGAGCCTTGTTCAAACCGCTGCCGAAGAGACCGTCTATCACCACATGGTCTGCCGTCAGCACGGGAGGTACAAACTGGGTGGTCACTTCGTGGAAGTCCACACCCGGCACGTCGGCCAGCCGCTCCTTGTTCGTCTCGCAGTCCGGCGAAAGCGTCCCTTTCGTATTGAAGAGATACACCTCGAGCCGGTAGCCCTTCCCGGCCAGCAGTCGCGCCAGGGCAAGCGCATCGCCACCGTTGTTCCCCGGTCCGGCAAAAACGGTGAGCGGCGTGTCCGGCTCCCAACGCTCGGCAATGGCACGGGCCAATGCGCGTGAGGCACGTTCCATCAAGTCGATGGAGGCAATCGGTTCATTCTCTATGGTATCTGCATCCAGTTGCTTGATGCTTGTAGTAGGAAATATCTTCATAATAGGATTATCTTAAAATCGTAGAGCAAAGATAGGGCTTTGATTTCAACTGTACAAAGAGAAGACGTTTTTTATCAAGTTGCTTTGCCCCCCGGGAAAAAATATCTGCTCCGTAAGGAAAAGTTGTCTTCAATGCAAAGGATTCTTAGAACAAAGCCTTTATTCTTAGAAACAAAAGCTCTATTTCTATAAACAAAAGCTTTATTTACAGAAACAGAAATTCTGTTTTAAGTTTGCGTAGGCTTACGGATAAGTTTGCACAAGCTTGTCGGCAAGTTCCCGCAGGCTTGTCGGCAAGTTTCTAATTATACCCATTAACTTACGCAAAATAATGACTAATTTTGTACCCTCAACATATAATAAAAGCCAAAACAATAAAAGCATATTCAATGAGTACATCCCGACACCCGAAAGGTCTTTACCTTATCTTCGCCACCAGCACGGCAGAGCGTTTCAGCTACTACGGCATGCGTGCCATCTTCATTCTGTTCCTCACCCAGGCACTCCTTTTCGACAAGGAGCACGCCGCCTCCATCTACGGCAGCTACACCGGACTGGTGTACCTGACACCCTTAATCGGCGGCTACATCGCCGACAAATACTGGGGCATCCGCCGTTCCGTCTTCTGGGGGGCCATGATGATGGCAGTCGGCCAGTTCCTGATGTTTGCCAGTGCCTCGATGCTGGAGGCGCGTGAGCTTTCGCATTGGCTGATGTACGGCGGACTGACTTTCCTTATATTGGGCAACGGCTGCTTCAAGCCCACCGTCTCCTCCCTGGTGGGGCAGCTCTACGAGCCGGGTGACAAACGGCTGGATTCCGCCTACACCATCTTCTATATGGGTGTCAACGTGGGTTCCTTCCTCGCCCCGCTGGTCTGCGGCTATTTTGGCGAGACGGGCAACCCTCACGACTTCCGATGGGGCTTCCTCATTGCCGCCATCGTCACCGTGCTGACGGTCGTCCTCTTCGAAACCCAGAAAAACAAGTACCTCATCGGCCCCGATGGCAAGCCCCTCGGCATTATCCCCGACGCCCGCAAGGAGCGGCCCCAGGCAGACAACACCGCCCGGAAGAGTGCCCACGCCAACGGACGGCCCATGCGCAACTACCTGCTGCTCGCCCTGCTTGCCATCGCGCTTGCCGGTTTCTTCTACTGGTGTTTCGGGAGCGATTGGATAAGCATCGGCATCTTCACCGCCTGCATCGTGTTTCCCGTCAGCATCCTGCTGGAAGGCTCACTCACCAAGACGGAGCGCGACCGCATCTTCGTCATCTACATCATCGCCTTCTTCGTCATTTTCTTCTGGGCGGCCTACGAGCAGGCAGGCGCCTCGCTCACGCTTTTCGCCTCCGAGCAGACCGACCGCGTCATCCTGGGGTGGGAAATGCCCGCCTCCTGGATTCAGTCCTTCAACCCCTTCTTTGTGGTGATACTTGCCGCCATCATGCCGGGCGTATGGGGCGCCCTGGGCAAACGGGGCATGGAGCCCGCCTCGCCCACCAAGCAAGCCATCGGCCTGCTACTGCTTTCACTGGGCTATCTCGTCATCTGCTTTGGGGTGAAAGATGTTCAGCCGGGCATCAAGGTGAGTCTCATTTGGCTGACGGGGCTCTACTTCATCCATACCATGGGCGAAATCTGCCTCTCGCCCATCGGACTCTCCATGGTGAACAAGCTCACGCCCATCCGCTTCGCCTCGCTGATGATGGGGATATGGTACCTCTCCACCGCCACTGCCAATAAGTTTGCAGGCACGCTGAGCGGGCTCTACCCCGAAGCCGGAAAGGTAAAGACGCTGCTGGGTTATCGCATCGAGACAATGTACGATTTCTTCATGGTGTTCGTCGTCATGTCTGCCACGGCATCGCTTATCCTCTTCCTGCTTTCAAAGAAATTACAGAAGATGATGCATGGAGTGGAATAAAAATCGCATGTTTAAAGTAGAACCCAACGAAGTACAACTCTTTTTTCACATTAAAAACAACATTACATGGCCACACACCGCCAATAACCCCATAAGAGGAACAACAGCAATTCCACAAAAAATTCTGTTTATATCCAGAACAGACACTGTTTTGCCACGACGCAATTCTATGAACAATGCAAAGTCCATCATAAGTGGTACCACATTGACCGGATATGAAAACATGGCGAATATCAGCCAAGCAGCCAATGCGGCTTTCAATGTCCTTTCATCAGAAAAGACAAACGGTGACACCACCAGCAGGAACAATACAAGCCCGCACATTCCGGTTTCCACTGCAATATGCAACAGTTCATTATAGGGATAAGTCACGTTGTCAGCTACATCCAGAAAAGCGAATTGAGGATGATTTCTGAAATAATCCGCCTGATAGAACATGTATTCCTTTTCAAAAGAGAAAGCATACAATAAAACAGCAACAACCAGTCCCACAACAAGATACCCGCCCAGCGGTCCCGGATTATTGAAAGTGCCCGTCACATCAAACAGAGGATGGCAACTCGACAAAAAGCGTTCCTTTATGATTCACCTTTCGCGCCAAAATAGCAAGAGGACTAACAGTATCTTCTGTTTCAGTGTTTTCAGAGGCATTCTTGTTTTAGCAATGATAAAAAATGGTATCTAACAATCAACTTATTTCCATTTCTTCACTCCTTCCATATTTTCCGGTGTAGCTTCTATCAGGCTCAAGGCAAATCCACCGCTACGTGCCAGCTTCACATTCATCTTGTTCTTGCTCGTCACGATGCCCTTCTTAATCTGATAAGCGGTAGCATTTTTTTCAAAATCAGCATCTTTGGCATCGGCATAAAGCGTGGCTATGTACTGCTTGCCCGGCTCCAGGAAGTCGAGAACAAAAGCTGAAGTGCGTGCATGCTCATCGGTGATGCCTCCCACAAACCAATTCTCCGTACCCTTGGCTTTACGGGCCACGGTAATATAGTCTCCCGGCTCCGCTTCAAGGTACTTACTGTCGTCCCAGTCTACTGCTACGTCCTTGATGAACTGGAAAGCATCCAAATGGGGTTCATAATTCTCCGGCAAATCGGCAGCCATCTGCAGTGGGCTGTAGAGGGTGACGTATAATGCCAGTTGCTTTGCCAGCGTGGAATGAATCTGCCCGTGATTGTCATGATTCATAAAATTCAGATAAATGTCAAAGATGCCCGGGGTATAATCCATCGGACCACCTATCAAGCGAGTGAAGGGGAGCACAGTAGTGTGGGAAGGCTTGTTGCCGTCATAAGGCTCGAATTCCGTGCCACGGGCTGATTCATTGCCAATCAAGTTGGGATAGGTGCGGCACAAACCTGTAGGACGTACTGCCTCGTGCGCATTCACACAAATCTTATATTCGGCAGCTTTTTGTATGGCATAGAGGTAATGATTGTTCATCCATTGTCCATAGTGATGTTCTCCGCGAGGAATTATATCGCCCACATAACCACTCTTTACAGAGTTATAGCCATTATCCGCCATAAACTGATAGGCTTTGTCCAGATGACGTTCATAATTGCGTACCGAAGCAGAAGACTCATGATGCATCATCAGCCTGACCCCTTTACTGTGTGCATAGGCATTCAGCATCTTTACGTCAAAGTCGGGATAGGCAGTCACAAAGTCGAACACAAAATCGCGCGAACTTCCACCCCAGCTTTCCCATCCTTCATTCCAGCCTTCTACCAATACTTGGTCGAAACCATGTTCGGCGGCAAAATCTATATAGCGTTTCACTCTTTCATTAGTGGCTCCATGCCGACCGTTCGGCTTGATTTTCGTATAGTCGTTTTCTCCAAAACGCATGGCAATCAGTTCATCTGTATAACTCCACGACTTCTGACCGGTAATCATCTCCCACCATACGCCTACATACTTCACCGGTTTAATCCACGAAACATCTTCATAGGCACAAGGTTCGTTCAGGTTCAAGGTAAGTTTGGAGGCAAGCATATCACGGGCGTCATCGCTCACCATGATGGTACGCCACGGAGTCTTCCCGGGAGCTTGCATATATGCCTTGTTTCCCAAAACATCCGGGGTCAACCACGATTCAAAAACCAAGTTCTTTTCATCCAGATTGAGATGCATACAAGAATAGTCCACCAAAGCCGCTTCATGCAAGTTGATGTATAGACCATCGTCCGTCCTCATCTGCAAGGAGGTTTGCACACCCGTGGGCGAGAAAACGAACTGGGAAGCATTCACCGTCACCGCCTTATCCATTAAACCGCGAATTTCGGACAAACGGGACTCTGTATAGTCATACTCCTGCGTGTCATAGTCACCGGGAATCCAGAAAGCGGTATGGTCTCCGGTCATGGCAAACTGGGTATACTCCTCTTTTACCGTAAAATAGTGCAGAGTTCTTTGTAAAGGAAACTCATAACGGAATCCCAAACCGTCATCGTAAAGACGGAAACGGATAACGATATGGCGGTTCTGCTCCTTCTGGTCCAACGTCACAGCCAGCTCATTGTAATGATTCCGTATCTGCGACACTTCTCCCCACACAGGTTTCCATGTTTCATCGAAAGTTGAAGCCCCGGCTTCCACAAGTGTAAAACCATTCATCAAGCCCGGGTCACCCACCAATTCCAAGCCCAGTTTCGATGGATTAACCACGGCTTTCTCTTTGTAAAACAACTGATAGACCGGCTCTCCCAAAGCATTTACGGTAAACTCAAGACGGAGATTTCCATCAGGCGAAGTGATACCTTCGGCCATCGCCACCTTTCCTACTACCACGAAAAGCAGAAAGCAAATCCACTTCACAGATGCATAATGCATGTTCTTCATATTTTTTTATTAATGGTTTCTAAATCTATCATTACTGTTTAGGAGTCAACTTCAGCAACACGACACCGTGTGCAGGAATATCAAACTGCATCTTATCCTTGGTACTTCCGATGTCCTTATGTTTCCATAAGTCGCGTACTTTGTATTCTTTCTCCCAGAAGCGGACATCTGCAAAAGAGAGGTTTTCTTTCTGCAAAACGGTTTCCACATTCCAGGGTTGTTCATCGCGGTTAAAGAAACATACTGCGGCTTCACCATTGGACAACTGCTTCACCCAAATTTCATGCTCACCCACTTTCATGTATCGTCCACCTTGTTTGCCAAGCTTGTCCTGATTTACTGCAATCACTTCTTTATTTGTCAAAATTCCAAGTGTCTCCTTGTCCATTTTACGAATATCATTACCCGCGAGCAAAGGGGCAGCAAGCATACACCACATCGTGAAATGAGAGCGATTCTCTTCCATCGTCAGCACACCATTACCCACCTGAAGCATGTCCGGGTCGTTCCAATGTCCCGGTCCGGCGTATTTGTGCAAGTCGGCATTCTTGTCAATGATTTCTACGACACCGCATCCTCCCCAATAATTAATACCTTTAAAAGCATTGATAATGTCACCGGTAGTCCTCCAAAGATGTCCGATGCCTTTTGCCCATGTCCAAGGCTGGCTGTTTCCCCACTCGCAAATAGAGAATACGATAGGACGCCCGGAAGCCTTCAGGGCATCACTCATTGTTTTGTAGGCAGCTTGAGGATTCTGGCCTTCATCAAAACACCAGTCATACTTCAAATAATCCACTCCCCATTCCGCATAAGTGCGTGCATCCTGAAACTGATAGCCACGGCTTCCCGGTCGTCCGGCACAAGTCAGCGTTCCCGCACATGAATAAATACCGAATTTAAGTCCTTTGGAGTGTATGTAATCTGCCAAAGCCTTGATGCCGGAAGGAAAATTCTTTTCATCAACCAGAATGTTTCCTTCATTATCCCGGCCTACCTGCCAACAATCATCTATATTGAGATACTCATATCCTGCATCCTTCATGCCGGTAGACACCATCAAGTCTGCAATCTCACGAATCTGTTTTTCATTAATGTTACAACTGAAGCAATTCCAACTATTCCACCCCATAGGAGGAGTCAAAGCCAAAGAATCGGTACTGTTTGCACGGGCAGAAATGACAGTGCAAACTACAAATAATAAACATAAAAATCTGTTTTTCATAATACAATTGTTTTTCAAGGAATAATTAAATATTTCAAGTTTCGCAAGTTACCTTTGCGCTTTCAAAACAATCTCAACGCTCTTCCTCCGAGAGAGAGCATTAAGATACAACAGTTCATCAACAATCTGAAAAATTTGAGAAACTTCAGTTATTATAAAACACAAAATCAATGGTTCCTTAAATATCAGATTATCGGTCTTATAAAACCACTATCGCAATGATGCTATATCAATCACCAACCGGCTATCATCCGTGATGTGTGTAGTAGTAAACTTTACTTTATCATCCAGCCTTACCTTAATCTCTACTGTAGCATTGCCAAGGATAGTACCAGCCTTGTTGTCCAGTAGAATTTCAAAGTTCAATGTCGACTTGTTCGTCACTTTCACCAGAGCCTGATTGCCTTTCACCTCCTTCACTTCATAAGAGAGGCACGCCTTGACCAGAGATAGCAGGTTCTTCTCAGAGCCTATCAGTATATCCCCGAACTTCACTACCGAACGCCCGGCAAGGAGAGCTTCTTTCACTCCTTCCTGAGAACGTTCTTTGGCAAATACAATCGTCATCGGTCCACTTTGTTTGTCCGTACGATACGTTTGCTTATAAACGCCATGTATATCGGTATTTCCCATATATGTCAGGCCGTATTCCTTACAGTAATTAAAAGCTTTCGGATAGTACTCAAAGCCGTTCACCACCTCTATTCCATGTATCTTTTTTTGCTTAATCAAATCTTTATGGACATTATATAAAGTGCTTGTGTCGTTAGGCCACCCCGGATGATTCCACATAATGAAGGCCCCTTGCTCCAAAGCGTTGTCAACAGCTCTCAGAGGATCTTCCACGTCCAGCGCATTGGCATCCGTCAAGAAGAGAGCATTGATGTGCCCTATCGGCTTGGAACGGGTTATCTCGGCTCCCTGAATTACTATCAGATTGGAAGCTTTCTCTACAGTCTTTGCCCTTTTGTAAGATTCGTTATGGTCGGCCTTGATATAGTCTTTATTGGGGCGATATTCTATATGGTCGGTAATGGCTATCACATCCAGCCCGCGAATAGCAGCTTCCCACACCCGATTTTCAGGTTTTATATCTCCATCGGAGAAGATGGTGTGGGTATGAAAATCACACTTCAGAGTTTTATATCCTTCCACATCGGGGATATAAATATATTCGCCCGAATAAGGCTGCTGTGCTTCCGGTACCTTCACTACTTCCAGGCCCTGCAACTGTGCAGAGCCCCGAAGTGTGAAAGCCGATAAAAAAAACAAAGATAAAATTAACTTTTTCATTCGTCTCTCTATTTTATAGTTTGCTATTTTGCAGGAGTAATCTTCACGAAGGTGACACCGTGATAGGGAACTTCCGTCCGGAAGATGCCGTTCACCTCTCCCAAGTCTTTCTGTCGCCACAAGTCACGAACCATTGCTTTTCCTTCAATGCCAAGCTGTTTCAAATCAAAATCAAAAGCATACTCTCTCATCTGCATAGCTTCAGCATCCTCCTGATCCCAAAGAATGAAATAAGGGTCTACATGGAAGAAGCCCACCGCATAAGAACCGTCGTACAGTTTTTTACTCCATACTTGGCCGTTCTCTACCATCATCTTCTTGGCGGGAGCCACCATGGGGTCTTGGCTGACTGCTATCACTTCGTTGTTGGTCAGCAGATTCAGCGTAAAATCGTCCATATTTGCCATGTCGCAACCTATGAGCAAAGGAGAAGAAAGAAGGCACCACAAAGAAATATGAGAGTACTGTTCGTCTGCCGTAAGATATGAATCGTGCACTTTGCTTCCCCAGCCTTGACCAAGCTTGCCAACAACCAGCATGTCGGGGTCATTGTTTCTGCCCGGAGCCGTAGCATCCGCACAAACATCCTGGAAAGTACCTATAGCTGTCACAACATTCCATTCGTCCGTGATGTCGCGAGTAGTGCGCCATTGGTTTCCTCCTGCTTCCGGTGCCCAGTTCCACACATTGGGAGCGCCATAACCCACACAGTAAACAATGTCACGGTTCACCTTATCCAATGCCTTGCGCATCACGATATAGGGTTCCTGAATAGTCTTCTCTTCCGAATCTTTTTCTATCTCCAAATATCCGCAATAGTCATATTTCAAATAATCCACTCCCCAGCGTTCCCATGTCTTGGCATCAATTTCTTCGTGCTGGTAGCTGCCCACATGTCCGCCACAAGTGATATGTCCCGGTGAGGAATAAATACCGAACTTCAAGCCCAATCCATGAATATAGTCTGTCAATGCCTTGAAATCGGGGAATTTATCGTTTGAAAGTATCTCGCCCTGCTTGGTACGCGACGCAGCTTCCCAACCATCATCTATATTCACGTATTCCCATCCGTAGGCATGCAGTTTTTCGTTCATCATGCGGGCTGCGTCACGCACTTTCTCGTCGTTCACAGAAAGCCCCCAACAGTTCCAACTGTTCCATCCCATAGAAGGAGTCAAGGCTATGGCATCTCCTATTTTAACAGTTACCTCTTTCTGGGCCGTACCTTTGTCATTGGTGGCTTTGAGCGTTACCTTATACTCTCCCTCTACTGTGGCTTTACCCGTAATGCGACCGGTAACAGCATCCAATTTCACACCAGCCGGAAGCCCTTCGGCCTCAAACTTCATGGGGTGGTTGCCGGTAGCCATCACAGACCATAGGAACGGATTACCCGGACGTGCGCCATAGACCAGCGGATTGTTGATGACCGGACTTTCGGGAGCAGGAGGCGTAAGGATATACTTCTCCTTTGCCACCGGTTTTGCCCACGCAGGAACAGGTTTCACATCGCCACGAGTCGTTATCTTCACATTGAGCCAGTCGGCATGGTCGTACATAATGCCGTCACCACATTCTTCTACCAATAGCAGCACTTTGTCCACCCCTTTCAGGTTTACATTAAACTCTTTTACTGGGTCTCCTTTCTGCATCACTCCACTCTTCCAGAGTTCCTTCTTGTCACCGAGAATCTTGAACTGAAGTTTGCCTGCAAACAAGTTCTTGTCATCAGCTCCTGCCAAACCGGAGATCGAAACGGCCTTTCCATCCAAATCGTACAGCAGGCGGCTGATGGAATGGGCACCAAGTCCACGTTCATAAACAACTCCATTCACTGTAAGCGGAGTATGTACTACGGAACGGTTGACTTCAAGCATTCCCCAGTCCTGAACATAACAGGAATCTTGACCGAATTCATCCAGCCACACTTCTTTAGTAGGCCCGTTGTCGCAAGACTGCAAGCTCCAAGCGCCCATCAACATTGCAGCCATAAGTGCTGCACATTTTTTAATTTTCATTTCTTTGTGTTTTTTGTAAAATCAAGTGAGATTATACTCGCCTGCAAGATCCAATTTATTGTAAATAATCCCTACCAGCATGCGATGTTTTTAAAAAGCCCCTCCAGGGCACACTCTGAGAGGGGCTATAATCAGTATACGACTGAATAGGGTTCACTTCGGAACACAATTCGCGAATCCCCAAAAGCGGCCATTATCCGTAATGATCAATTACCACATCAATCAATCGCCTTTTCTACAAATACGAATATTATCGAATGCAAAATTACGGGCTATCTCAGGATCTATCTCCAAACGCATATTGAAGCTTGTGTACGAACCTGGATGGTAGTCCGGATAATCCTCTGACAAATATACATTAAACGGCAACGTAATTGTCTCCCAACGGTTGAAGTTCTGTATATTAAAGTCTGTAGCAACCCAATCGCATGTGGGAGCAGCCCAATAAAGATAATTACAGAACCTTATTCTGTCCTTGATGAATTGATTGGATGTGCGGAATTCACATTTCACCACATAATTCTTACATGATTCAAGTCCTAACATATCATCAGTATAAGGTATATCGCCTCTTTCTGCAATATACCACCAAGAGCTATATTCAGATTTATCATCTATTCTCAAGAAGTTACCGCTCAACCGTTGTGGATCTTTCTCATCAGTCACCACATTTGTCATAGAACTGGGCAAATATTCGTCAAAGTCCATAATCATAAAATCACAATCGTAGTAACGTCCGGGGCATACCGCCTCAACATTATACTTCACCCCTTTCACTTTAATTTTTATGTTCTTATCTACATCAACCGGTACTTTAGCAGTCAGATAATTATTAGCCGATTTAATGACCGGAGATACCTTTCCATTGAAATCGACAACAGCATTGAGCGAATCTATTTCATAGAGGTTGAAGAAATCTCCATAAATCATAATCGTATCACCCGGTGCCGTATATTCATTGAACATGCGGGAAAGCTTTAAATTGGGCGCTACCGTTTTAAAAGGAATTTCAAAACAACCGGCCGTATTATAAATACTTATTTTATCGGTTTTCTTGGTTGCCAGCTTTACCGGTATCTTTATAAACAGAATATCATCTTCTGTATATACCTCTTGCATATCCAGCTTAATGTCATCAATCAAAATAGAATCGATATTATGAACATCCAAACCGGTTCCATGAACAGCTATAAAATCCCCCAAAGCAGCTTCTTCAATGGTGGTATTCATATCAGCAATGGTGGTCACATTGGTCAGTTCAATAGGAAGTGCAACTCCGTTATCGTCAGAGCAAGATGTCCAAGAAATTCCCATAAGAAGAGCACCGACGAGATACATCTTCCTAAAACTCAATATCTTTTTCATTGTATTTTTCATCATATAGTTAATAAATAGGATTACCATCCGGGATTATTTTTCTCAATATAAGGGTTACCGTTAATTTCATCGGGCGGAAGGGGCATCAGCCAATGCTTCTCCTCACGTCTCTTCAAATTACCGTTTTCATCCATACCGATAGCATTCATTACCGATAAATAAATACCCCAACGAATCAAATCGGTACGACGATTCCCCTCAACTGCAAACTCTTTAGCACGCTCTTCCAAGATAAACGAACGGAAAGTTTCTTTCGTAAACGGAATCTTCTCATGACGCTTGCTTACCAGCGTACTATTGTTACGCTTATTCAACAATTCAATCTTAGAGAATGCATCTTGGGTAGGTCCATTCAATTCATTATCAGCTTCCGCATACAGTAACAGCACTTCTGCGTAACGCATAAAAGGCCAGTTAAAGTCTTTACGATTACCGTCAATTTCACCCGTCACTGCCGTAAACTTAGTAAAACGAGAACCGTAATAAGCACCATACGTAGGCTGGTCGGTCTTCTGATAAGCTCCAATACCCTGGTCGGCATACGGAGCCTCTTCACGGTTCACGTATACACTGTCACGCAACGGGTAGTAACGCCAGGTATAAATGCCCAGTTCTTCGTTATAAGAATCGGGGTAACGGTGCAGAATGCCCCATGTAATACGTTCATCTTTCCAATCATCGAACATCTGTAGCCAGTGATCGCGATAAGTATAATAACCAGAACCCAGAGTTCTATCCTCTTTCCAATAGCCGTAATACGATTCGCTGATATAGTTTCCGGCAAGATTATCCCCTTCGGGATAAGTCTGTAATGTAAACAGGAATTCCGGCCCGTTCTTATTGTCGATTTTCCATAATTCTTTCTGACTAGAAGCCAACACACACTCTCCTTCTGCAATCACTTCGGCTGCTTTCTCTTTGGCCAGTTTGTAATACTCCTGAGAATTGAACTCTTCATATCCCGGAAGACGAATCTTGTTATGCCAGATTTCCTGAGGCATCAATGCCGATTCTGTTCCATCCGGATTCGTAACCTTGCCGGGACCACCCTTTACCATGACTTTGCCACTCTCCATCGAAGCAGAACCAATCGTAGCATAGACTAAAGCCAACAGCGACTTGGCTGACGCACGAAATACATGCCCTTTCTTATAATCCGAGTCTGTACGAGGCATCAGCAACGTTTCAGCCTCCTTTAAATTGGCTATAATGTCCTCATACACTTCCTTGACGGAAGCTCTGGGCTGGTAACTGCTGTTACCTTCACCAATAGAAGTTTTAAACAAAGGAATACCACCAAAACGACGTACTAATTCAAACTCCGACCATGCCTTGAGAAAACGAAGTTCACCCAACGCATTATTCTTGGCTTTCTCAGGTACATTGGTCATCTTGTCAATCAGATAATAGTGGTAATTGGCACGATGAATGGCGGTTGAATAATATGCAAACACATTATTTATACTACCATTGTTATAAAAGTTACCGGTACCGGTTTCTTTAAAAGCCCAACCCGGCCCTGTCTGATAGTCATTATCATAATTAGTAGCAGAATCATAACTACCCCATTCAAACATCCAGGCCAACGGTTGGTAAGCGCCATTTACCAACAGTTCATACTCACCATCAGCAGACAAGTCTTCACCTGAAATAAATGTATATACTTCTTCATCCAACGTACAAGAAGTCATCAACATGGAGCCTAAGCCCAATGCCATTAATATATTCTTAAATTTCATAGTCATCATTATTTAAAATCCAATTTGAACACCAAAATTAAATGTACGGGCACTTGGATAAGAAGCCATATCCACACCTCTGCGTTTAGGGTCACTACCAAATGAATTCACATCAGGGTCCATCCAACTATAACCGGAAATTGTAAATAGATTGGAAACGCTGGCAACCAAATTAATACTCTCCACAAACTTCATCGGATGGCGGAAACGGTAGCTCAAGCTGACATTCTTGCAACGCAAGTAAGATCCATCCTCAATGTAACGGTCAGATGCCCTCATAGAACGTGTACTGGTTCTATTGGCACGCGGCCATTTGGCATTTGCCCTATTTTCGGCAGTCCAACGATTGTTATAAATAAAATAAGGCATATTATCCACGCTGGCCATATCAAATTTCTTAAGATTGACATTCAACACGTCATTACCTTGTGTACCCTGCAAGAAGAAACTGAATGTCCAGTTCTTCCATTCCAATGTATTGGTTATACCATATTGGTAATCCGGGTTGGTATTACCTATAATCTGACGGTCTCGATTATCAATTACAGGATCGTCATCAAGATTCTTGTATTTCACTTCACCTACCATGCTTTTAACCTTAGAGTCCGTCTCATTTCTATACAACGGATCTGCACGGACTTCGGCCTCATTGTCATAAAAGCCATCTTCCACATACCCATATAGAGTACCGATAGGCTCACCATTACGTACCAAGAACATGTTCTCAATACCCCAAGCCACATCAGAATATTGGTCGGCATCCAAACCACCCACCTTATTACGGTTGAATGAAATATTGGCATCTATAGACCACAAGAAATTACGTGCCTTTACAGGAATGAAATGACCGGAAATTTCCAACCCTTTATTTGTTACATTACCATAGTTTGCCTGAATACGGCTAAAACCGGAACTCATAGGAATAAGCTTATCCAACAATAGGTCTTTTGTCTTCTTATAATAGGCATCTACTGTCAAATTAACACGGTTATTCAAGAAAGCAATGTCCAAACCTATGTCAAACTGATTGGTTGTCTCCCATTTCAGAAGAGCTGCTGCAGGTCCTCCCCAGCGGGATTCTGCCATACCACTCTGCAATGAACCACCCATACCGTAGTTAGAAACAACAAAACGGGAACGGGTAGCATAGGCACTGACCCCCTGACCTCCGGTCTGTCCGGCACTGACACGCAATTTCAAGTCATCGAAGAAATTCAGCTGCTTTACAAAAGACTCATCAGACAAACGCCAAGCAACGGCTCCCGAATAGAAGTTATTCCAACGATTTAACTCTGACAATTTACTGGAACCGTCACGACGCATAGAAAAAGTGAATAAATAACGGTCCAGCAAATTATAATTGGCTCTGAACAGATAGGACATCAGCTGAGACTTTCCACGACTACTTTCCATACGACGGTCCTTAGTTCCTGCTTCAATGACGTTGTCTTCAGTCATATCGTTCGGGAAATTAGATGCAGCCATCCACTTACTATGCCACATGCTGTTTTCATAAGTCATACCAAGCACAGCATTAATGCCATGAACTCCAAACTTCTTGTTGAAAGTCAACAAAGACTCTGTCGAAATGCTTTCATAAGCATCATCTGACTTCGTTGCATAACCATTTGTAGGAGCTATACCCGCACCGGTCCAACGGTTATTATAGGTATTACGTTCATAATAGCTATAACCGTAACCAAAATTCTGACGGAATTTCAACCAGTCGGTAAACTTCAATTCACCAAAGCTTGAGATAAATACATTCAACGTCTCTTGGATATTCTTCTCCGTATGTACAGTCAAATAAGGATTAGCCAAACCGGTAGAGAAATCTTCCGAAAAGCCAGAGTCTTTATTGGGATCGAATACCGGACGAGTAGGATTAAACGAAATAGCTGCAGGAATTACACCATACGTTTCACTATTGGTACGTGCCAAACGATTATCGGAAGTTGCAAAACTGATGTTAGTACCTAACTCTAAAAAATCATTGATTTTACGGCTGTTGTTAGCTCTCGCTGTATAACGTCTATAATAAGAATTAACAATCACACCCTGCTGGTCAGTATAACCACCGGAATACATATAGTTACCTTTCTTATCACCACCCGATACTGTAACATTATAATCTTGGCTTATTGCTGTCTGAAAAATTTCATCCTGCCAATTTGTTCCATAACGTACCGGTCCTCCTTCTTTTTCGACAAAACCCTTCCGGTAATCCCATGGACTTGGCTTATACTCCTGACCTACTACAACCATTTCTCCTGTAATAGGATCCGGAGCTTTCACCGGAGCCCAATATCCCACCAAAGGATATTCCAATTGGCTGTCTGCCTCAGAGTAACCGTCATACAAGAGACCATTCGTGATACGTTCATTACGGTACAAAGCGTAATCACAAGCATCGAGCACATCAATACGTTTTACCGGATTAGAGATGCTAAGGTTAGCAGAAAGCTGAACTTTTGCCTTTCCCTCAGCACCGGATTTAGTAGTAATAAGCACAACACCATTGGCAGCACGAGAACCATAAATAGCGGTAGCAGATGCATCTTTTAAAACTTCAATAGATAATATATCTTGTGGACTAATGGTACTCAATGGATTATTACTCTGTTTCATACCATAATCCGTTGTACGTCCTTCACCCATAGAATACGGCATACCGTCGACTACATACAAAGGCTCTGTACTGGTAGTAAACGAATTGGCACCACGAATTTGGATATTTATACCGGCACCCGGGGCTCCGTCAGACTGGGACACATTTACACCTGCCATTTTGCCTTGCAAACCTTGATTCACACTCACAGGGTTTGTTTTCAGCAAATCTTCGCTCTTTAAAGAAGATACAGATCCCGTTAAATCTCTTTTAGGAACAGCACCATAACCAATAACAACTGTTTCTTCCAACATTTGGCTGTCCTCTTTCAAAGTTACATTAACAGTAGTCCTACCCTTAACAGCTACCTCTTGTGTTCTATAGCCAATAAAAGAAAAAACCAATGTCGCATTTTTAGTAGCATTTACAGAGTAACGTCCATTAACATCTGTTACAGCGCCATTCTGTGCATTCTTCACACGAACAGTAGCACCGATTATCGGCTCGCCGAAATCGTCAATTACTACACCCGTAATTTTAGAAGTTTGAAGCATTTCTGCCGTCTCAGCTTTCAAACCACTTGGAACCATCATAAGTGCCATTAAAAGCACTCCGACAATTCGATTCATAGTTTTGTGTAATCTTTTCATAGATTCATTTTTGGATTAATAAATTAAGATTTTTTTCATTGTATTGTTTTTTATATCGCACTTTATTATATTAATGAAATGCGATAATTGACGTTTCTATTAGCCTGAAATCATACTTTTTCTACTTAGACATATCTGTTTAAGATGGCTGCATCTTCCATATCCGGGCGGCTTCATTCCCATATAATATCAATTCATCTCAAACTATATTTCATATTTTCCGGATGACCCTATTATTCCTTCATTATATTACCCGGTTAACGAATACTTGGATTTACAAAAATCTCATCCATATACACATTTTCCAAAGCGTCAAAAGCAACTTTCACATAACGTGTCTTTTCTTTTAAATTATCAATCAAGACTGCGTCAATCCAAGCATCATGCTTGTTGTTAGGAAAATACGGAGCATCCTTTATTGAAGCCAGATTATAAGTCTGACCATCCTGGGAAGTGTAAACATAAACCTTCAAAGGAGCGCCTATCTTTTCCTGATTATAGTTCAAAGTACGTACCAGCACCTTTTGAAGCGAAGTATTCTTTTGCAAATCAATCACTACCTCATGATGACCTTTTTCAAACCTTACCCAACGGCTGTCCCCACTATCCTCTTCGGCTACCCGGCCATCTGCCAGTGCCTTCATATCAACTTTACCAATCATTTCCGATTTGGCTGAATTGACCAACTTGTCAAGCAAAGTAGCTTCAAATAATTTCCAAAAACTGTCACCTTCTTTCCAAGCCATATAATTGTTGTATAAATTATTAGACCACACAGGTTGTCCCAATTGATAAGCAGACTTTGGGTCTTCGATAATTCCACCGAACATAAACGAAATTATTTTGTCGACACCAGCAACCGAAGCCGCTACCTGCTGTGACAGCAAACGGGAATAAGCAGCCGGAATCAAAGCAGATTGGCGGTCATTGGTTCCCTCTTCCCAAGTAAAGGTTTCGCAGTTCGCCCACATCTCAATATTCAGGCGATTGTGAATATCGCGCATCCTTTGCCAATTCTTTTTCAAGCGAGGAAGAGTAAATTTGTCACGTACACACCCCACCTCATCTTGATAAGCAATAATATCGACTTTCAATTTTGCCATCTGCTTCTCAAAATCAGGATGATCAAATTCGGACAGACCAATACCATACGGAGAAATCAAGGTCTTCTTTCCGGGAGTCAAAGAATGAGCCTTCTCTGTCAATGCATTTACTGACTGAACAGCATGCTCGGCAAAGATAGGGCAAAGACAATCTTCAACCGGAAGATACCAGCCATAGAAAGCTTTATGGTTTTTATAGAGAGATGCCAATTCCTCCATAATCTGAAGCTGACGCTCCTTAATCACTGGATCAAGCAGATTATCATCCTGATCTTTTGCCCAACCGGTACTCATAAAAACCTTCATGCCATGTTTGGCAGCTTCGTCAAGAATCGCATCAACGGGGCTTTGCAATTTATCATTATATAACCACGGCATCAACTTTGACGGATAATATGCTTTCCCTTCATTAGCAACCTCCATGAACACCAAATATTCAATCCCCATGTTAGCCAATTCACGCACTTTAGCAGTCCATAATTTAGGATCCATATTATCGAAATGTTGTGGATTAGTATACTTATTCCGCACATCCTTGTAGGCTAAATTAATCCATGTACCCGTAATAGGCTGTACCACAGAAACCGATTGGACCATTTTTTCTTTTCGAGATTCGTCAGAACCCTTATTTCCCGCACATGCAGAAATTATTGGTAATACAGCCAACAATCCCAATAGTCCCAACATTTTCATTTGTTTTTTTTGTCTCATAGTATATTATTTAAAATAAAGAATTTAATTACCACCAGATATAATTATCAACCCCAAGCCTGAAAGGAAAAGTATCAGCATAAATACAAGCAGCAAATTTATTGACTTAGATGCGCCCTTGAATTCTTTCCAGATAAATATTCCCCATAAGGCAGCAACCATAGTGGCACCTTGTCCCAAAGCATAGGAGATAGCTGCACCAGCTTTCCCTGCAGCAATATAACTACAAGCAGTCCCCAATGCCCAGATGGTTCCTCCCAGAATTCCAACAAGATGCGTCTTCACATTTCCACTGAAATAGTCACTATACGCAATCGGCTTGCCGACAAAGGGTTTCTTCATGACCAATGTATTGAAGAAAAAATTGCTGACAAAAATACCCACTGCAAATACAAACAATGCTGAATAAGGAGTCATCATACCCACAGTCGGTGCTTCCAGATTCTCTAAATCCATAGCTGCCGCTACAAAACGATAGAAAAATGCCATTAATATACCTGCACACACAGCTATAATAATCCCTTTTTTCCTCATTGCCTGGTCTGTTCCTCCTTTAGCAACTTTCCCAGAAGCTATACCATTAAAAATAATAGCAAGTACAATCAGAAATACTCCAGAAAACAGAACAGTTGCATCACCTTGAGGAGCACTAAAGTAATTTATAAATACACCCAATACCAGAGCTAACCCAACGCCTACGGGGAAAGCGACAGACATACCAGCCAATGACATGGAAGAAGATAACAAAATGTTGGATGCATTAAAAATGACACCTCCCAAAAACGCACTCACCAAATTAGAGATATCAACCTGAAGCAAATCATCGACAAAGCCCCTACCTGCTTCGCCCGTACTTCCCAGAGTAAATCCCCATATCAAAGAGAAGAGAAGAATACCAACGACATAATCCCAATAAAAAAGTTCATACCGCCAAGTTTTCGCTGCCAGCTTTTGAGTATTTCCCCAAGAACCCCAGCAAAGCATGGTAACCCAACAAAGAGCTACTGCCAATCCATAATTTTCAACTATATACATTACAATTAATTATTTATAGGTTAATTGATTGGGCTGGCTGGAATAAATAACCGCCTCACCTAAATAAACTTGTGCATCCGTACGAGGATTCAACCATTTCAAAACAACCGTGTGCGCTGTATCAGGCAACTGGTATTTATGAAACGAATCAACCCTTCTGTCATCTATAGAAGTAGATTTAGCAACGGGAAGATTGGCAGTTTCTGCTAAAGCACCATCTATATACATCGCAACACTCGCAACATACGATTCATCAGCACACTTCACATATCCTTTCAAAACAAATCCGTTACCATCAAACATAAACTCTGTAGCATCCTGTAACAAAAGGTTAACAGCTTTCTTCTCTGCCGGATAATGACCTTCAAAAGCTTTCTCATACTTTACAGCAACCGGCTGTTGCGTTTTAATAACAACCTGCTCTCCCTGAACAGAACCTCCTTCTTGCTCTATCACCTGCAAAGCTTGTTTCAGACTTAACTCATAAAGCTTATTCAGCGAAACTTCCGTATAGGCAAATGGGATGTCCTCTACTTCGTAAAGACTTTCTTTCCATAATTCCGGAATATTACTATATCCAAGCATTGTACCCAATATACCGGCAGCAGTAGCCGCATTACAATCAGAATCTTGCCCACAACGTGCCGAAATATCAATAGTCTGATAAAAATCTTTCTTGCCATATAACAGACCTATAGCCACATAGGCACTATTTATCTTGGCATCAATATTAAACGGAACAAAAACGCCATCGGGACACCCCACTTCCGAAGTCCACTTCTTCTGGCATTCAAACCAAGTCTGTTTCCAGTCATCTGGATATTGCCGATACCAACCAATCACATCTTTTATGCAAGCATAAAAATCACTTTGCTCGGGAATTGTATTCAATGCCTCTTCTACCACATACTCCATATCATCTGAAACAAAAGCCATGGAATATAGAGCGCCCACATACACACCACCATACCAGCCGTCGCCATACGTAAAGATGTGACCGATTTTATCTGAAATTTCAGAAGCAGTATTAGGCATGCCCGGTGACATTAGACCTGCAAAATCTGCTTCTATCTGATAGTCAATATCATCTGCATGAGGATTATTCAACCAATGTCCGGATATGGGGGGCATAATGCCTTGCTTAATATTATATTTTGCAACTTGGTTGGCATGCCACAAAGGAAATCCGGCATCAGCAAACGAAACAGCAAAAGAATCGGCCGGTGCCTCTAAACCCAAACGGTCGAACACATTCACAAATACAATATCCACATATATATCATCATACAATCCGGGAAATGTATCATAATAATATTTCACTCTATCTTTGGACCATTTTATGGGAGTATAGTCTTGAATCATAGTACCATTATGCAGAAATTCAACCGGTCCTCCATAGGTACAACCAATGGTTTTCGCTGCCCAACCACCTTTCACTTTATCAGCCAATTGTTTTTTAGTCATAGAGACTTCATCTTGCACAACTGAAGTGGAAGAACTGCATCCTGCACACAGTACAACAAAAGCCCAAATAATAAAAGTTACATTCTTCATATTTATCAATTTTACAATTGTTATTCAGCTTTTACTTTAGCAGATTCTTTACCAATCACATTATAAACAGCTACTTCATAAACATTATCTACTGTACCTTCTGCATCAACAAAAGTTCTCGGAAGTTGTCCGTCACGTATTTGTAATTTCATAATCAACTGCCCATCACGATAGATACTATATCCGTCAACTGCTTTCATTTCATTCGGTATCCAAGAAACTTCAATTCCCTTAGCCACCTTTCGTACAGCAGCATTCTTCACTTTTTCAGGAATATCCATTATAGGCAAACATCCCGTCCGGCAATATTGAAGATATGCCTGATGATACGCCGGATTAACTACAAACGGGCTATTGTAATGATTGTATGCAAAACAAATCAAATTGCCAACATAGCCATTTACAATCTCTAACTGTTTTTGAACCCTTTCTAAAGGAGCGCTAGTCCAAAAGCGCTGATCGAATGTCTCTACATTTCCCCAAAACTTCAGCCCAGGTTTAGTATTGACAGCCTTCTTCAAATTAGAAAACCATTCCCACAAATTATCCAAATTCAGTCCACCTGCACCGACACAATCCTGAGGAGCGAATATATCTCCCGGACGGAAGTCGGTTTGCGCAAAGACGTTCGTCCACATCTTGCCACATTCTTCAGCATTTCCACCTACCTTGTAATTCATAAACGGAGACAACATAAGGGGCATTTCCGGAGCAATCTCAGAAAGATGATTCAAATTCGTATTCAATGCCTCTGCCAAAATTGATTGACGCTCAGAAGTCATACAGTTCAAGTTGTCTACCTCCCAAACCCAATACCAACCATACATGGCATCCGGATACTTTTCTTTATACAAAACAACAAGCTCATCTGCCACCTTATTACCCATTTCCATTTGCTCCAGTAACCAGCGAGCATCATAATCCACTTTCCACCAACGTTCATTAAAGTTTAATCCTACAAATACTTTAATGCCATTTTTTTGCGCACTTTGCAAACACTTTTCAAGCGTTCTATTGCCTTGCTTCTTCTTCGTCAGAGCAGACGGATAATTTGTAGTTGTTTTCCCCTTTTCATCTACCAGCAATGCAGGTGCATAAATCAAGTACTTCATGCCAGCTTCTTTCAGCATATCCATTTCCTGATTCCAACGTTCGTTGTCCCAATTTGCTACCAAAAACTCTTGCACAAAGGAACCACTGAAACGAGGAATATTACTGCCCTTATTTTTCTGCTCAAATTGATAATGAAAATAAGTTCCTTTCAAATCTCTTATATAAGTATCAAAAACCGATTCGTCTTCATGCAGATTAATGACACGTACCCCTCGGCTAAGCGTTTCATTATAGGCAGAAGGATAACCCGTCTTCCGACCATAGGCCAAAGTTATGTTACCGTCTAAATCAACCATATAGTCATTATTATGGTCATGACCTACAAACACCCCAATAACATCCCTCTTTTCTATAAACGAAGAGTATAATCCGGTATTTACACTTGGAGCACAAACACCCTCCTGCTTCTCGCCAAACTCCCGGCATGTCCACCTTGCCGTTTCATGCTCTGGCAGAGGAATATGGAAGAAAGCCAAGGAAGGCAATATGCGCTTGTTGCGAGCGGTAACCCGACTGCTACTTTTCCTATACCACTCTATCTGATTATGCTTAATCCAATCATAATAACCAAAAGAACGGTCTTTGGTATTATTGTGAGAATCGAAGAAATAGAGTACCCATTTTTCAGATGTAGCATCAGAAGAACGGACGGTCAACATGCAATTGCCCGAGCCCGAAAGTCCTTTTTCAGCATCATAAGTCAGGTTATAAGGTCGTGTACACAGATAGTCCAATATCTGAGCATTGTTCATATCCGTTTCTTCATCATGATTACCAAAGGTCACAACAAAAGGAGTTTTGGTTTCCCCAAATATTTTGGTCAATTTCTCCCATCCTTTCTTAGCATTCCAGGAAACTACTACATCACCTGTAAGAACAACCAAATCGGGATCTTCTATACGAATAACTTCACGAATCAAATGACAAGTGCTGTCATTCTTCAATTTATAAGAATCACTCTCTACCCAATGCAGGTCTGTCAACTGAACAATCTTGAACTTCCCGTCACGAAACTTCAAATCAGAAGCTTGAGAAAAAGCAGAGAAGCAAATAAAACAACAAATTAAATATAATAAAGACTTTTTCATTTTTTACGATCTGTTCTAAATGGAGCCAAAGGCAATCCGTTACTATCAAATAAATTAGGCATAGCATCATTGGAAAAACAATAACGTACTCCTACCGGTTCCTTCACCTTATCGGCAATGACACTGATATCTCCATTCTTTAATATAGAAGCCTTAGCCGGATGCAAATTACCCTCTTTATCCACGACCTCAAAGTGACGAATGACCTTATCCTTGCAAGCAAGTTTGCCAATAGCGGTAGTTGTTACTATTACTTTACGACCATCTACTCTAAAGGATTTTAGCATAGGCGAATACGGTTGTATATCCTCTTTATGATAACTATTTTTCAAAGCCATATTAGCTAATCGTTCTCCTACTTGTCTCTTCAGACTCGGATGAATATCTGTTAGGTCGTTTACTAAGTCTCCCGCCACAACCATACCAGTATTTCTCAATGTAGCAGCCACATCGGCTTGTTGTTCACGCAAATATGCAGCATTTTTATCCGCATAACCACTCCAAGGAGTTATCTGGACAAAATAGAAAGGCAAATAATGATGAAAAGCATTACGCCAACCTCTAATCATAGCATCAAACATAACTCCATAATCCTGATGCCTTTCATTATTGGCTTCTCCTTGATACCAGACAACCCCGGCAATAGTGTAGTTTATAATGGGATGAATCATTGCATTGTAAAGAGAAGAATTTGCAGTCGGTGCCCATCCGGCAGTCAATGCTTTAGTCTTTTCTTCCAATTTCTCATGACGCAATGTAAATTCGTCCATCCAAGGCTCAATGGCTGTACCTCCCCAATAAGAGCCTATCAACCCGATAGGAAGATTACCCAATTCTTCATTCAGCCTTTTTCCAAAGCAAAAAGCCACTACGCTAAAATCTTCTGCAATTTCGGGAGAACAAATTTCCCACTTTCCCTGAATTCTTTCAACCGGATACGCGGAGGATGACTTAGCCACCTTGAAAAAACGAATCTTTTTATTGTCAAACAGTATACTTCTATCGGTGATGTCATCTACACGCCACTTAAAGCAATACTCCATATTTGACTGACCGGAACAAAGCCAAGTTTCTCCCATCAGAATGTCTTTCACTTCTGCGCAAAGTTTACCTTCCCAACCATAAAACCGAATGGCGTGCGGTCCTTCGGCTTTGGGAGTGTTTATATAAGTTTCCCAATACTTATATTTATCAGAAGATACATGAACCGTATCATTGGGAGCCCAACTACATACAATCTTCAAATCCCAAACACTGGGACACCATCCCCAAAGCTTTACTTCGGCATCACGTTGCATCACTGCATGATCACTTATAATAGATGGAAGAACAAAATCAGCAGGATCTTGTGCTGCCAGTTTGGTAAATCCCAACAGAGAAACTAAAAAGTATACAATTCTTTTCATATCATTCCTATTCATTTAAAATTTTGTTTGTTATACCAATCCATATATTGATTATATAACCTTACCGTCTCTCCTCTTAATCCGGCATGAGCCTTAGATTGGGGTTTGTTCATGATTCCAAGATATTGGTAAACCAAAATTTTGTCCACGAAAGGTGAAATAGCTTCCATTTGATGAATTATTCTATTGTTAAAGTCCGCTGGAAGTAAACTGCCATGAGTGGTCTGTTCAAAGTAAAACAACTCCATATCAGCCCATATTCTGGAACGCCCTGCCTTTTGATGCGCTTTCGACAAATTCTCATAATAACGGGCAGAATCTTCCAATCTGGTTGCACCTACTCCCACTCCATCCTGATAGGCCACGATTTCCACATTGAGTTGTTCAAGCTGTCTCACAAAATAATCATCACATTTTTCTTTCTTTATATTGTATGGAGCTATTATATTCACACAGTTAGCATTCAACGACTTAGCCACTTGCGCACACTCATTGACATAAGGTATCACAAAATCGCAAAAATAAGGATCTAACCACGATTCATTAGGGAAATACCACCCATAAAAGCTCTTGTGATGCCCATATTTCTTATAGATTTCTTCCATTGATTGATTCCTTTTCTTACCCAGTTCCCTATCTGTCATCATCCGATGAGCATCAAGATCCGGTCCCCAATAATCATTGCTCACAAAGAACTTCACACCAAACTCATCTGCCGCAGAAAGGACTGTTTCAATAGGATCTTCACAACCCATTTCAAATTTAGGAGCCAATTTCGTATCAAAAAAAGCTTTGCCGTGAGCAGCCACATTCATCATCACCAAATATTCCATACCGGTCTCACTGATTTCACGAATTTTTTCTCTCCACTGGGCAGCAGTAAACTGTCTTAAGTCTTTGTCCCAATATACTCCTTCTTTACCTCCCGGATGCTGAAATTCAAACCAAGAACCGGAAATAGGTTTTATATTCGGATTGGCAGCTGCTTGCTTTAAAATATCTGCTTGAGCTACTCCCGGCAGAGCCAAACCAACTGCTCCCAGACCTAACATTGATAAAAAATGACGTCTATCCACAATATTCTTCTTTTAACAGATTAAACTAAATTATTCATATCCAACTCTTTCCGATAAGGAATAGATGATTGAGCCCCCATTCTTGTAACAGAAATAGAAGAAGCTTTAGATGCAAACAATACTGCTTGTTCCAAGCTCATCCCTTCGGAAACACCCACGCAAACAGCTCCATTGAAAGTATCTCCTGCGGCCGTAGTATCAACCGGAACCACTTTGTAGGCATCTACATAATAAGTTTTTTCTCCTTCTCTTACAAAGCTTCCTTCGCTACCCAAAGTTATTATTATATTTTTCACACCTTTCCGATACAAGACACCAGCCGCCATAGCCACGTCTTCTTTGCTGTTTATCTTAACTCCGGTCAGCATTTCAGCCTCTATCCGATTGGGAGTTATCATATATAAATATTGGAACAAAGATTCCGGCAAAGAACAGGCAGGAGCAGGATTCAATACAACTTTCACTCCCTTTTCATAAGCCTTCCGTGCAGCATATTCTACAGTTGAAAGAGGAATTTCCAGTTGCATCAATAATATATCTCCAACCAACATCTCTTTTTCCATACTGTCAATATCCTCTTGTCCAAGTAACATATTAGCCCCCGAAGCCACAACAATACAATTTTCAGCATATTGGTCCACGCTTATCAACGCAACTCCGGATGGAGTTTCATTATCTAAAGCAATATAGCTTGTTTCTATGCCTTCATTTTGAAAAACACGCAAGGTCTGCTGTCCCAAAACATCATTGCCCACTCTCGCCACAAATAACAAGTCACCCCCCAATCGCTTCACTGCAACTGCCTGATTTGCTCCTTTACCACCCTGATTCATAAGAAACTTACCACCAAGGATTGTCTCTCCCGGTGCTGGTAAATGGGAGGTATGCACTACCATATCCGTATTTGAACTGCCTACTACTATGATTTTGCTCATACAGATTCTATTTATGAATTTGCTATTTCCTCCAAAACAGTCCAACACTGATACAATCCTCTGGGAACATGGAAACATCCTTTCCATTTTCCACCTTTCAGCGGAAGCAAAACTTCACCTCTTCTATTCAGGTATCCAAACCATTCAGGATGTTCTGTATCTTTAAAATGAGTCCATGTATAATCATGCACTTTATTAAACCACTCCAAACATTGCTGGTCGCCAGTCAAATGATACCCTTTCAATAGAGAAATCAGAGTCTCGATATGTACCCACCAAAGCTTCTGATCCCACTCCAATTGTTGAGGAGGACAACCTTTACGATCCATAAAATAATAAATACCTCCGAACTCTTTATCCCAGCCGTAATCGAGCATAGTCAAAGTGGTATTTTTCGCCTTTTCTATCAAGTCCAAACGCCCCAAACGTTTCCCTAAGTCCATGATAAACCACATGGCTTCAATTGCATGTCCGGGAGTAATTTGTCTTCCCTCGAACGAATCGGAAAGCTGTCCGTCCATTTGTATGTTTTCAACAATAATACCTCCTAATTCCAGACGATAAAATTCTTCCATAACCTCATGGATACAGACTTCCATGGTCTTTTCCAGATAATCCTCATCCAGCAAATGTTCTATCTCCAAAGCCAAATTGCATAAAATCATTGGCAATGCAAAGTTCTTCAAATCACGTGTACCTGCATGCAACTTATTCCAATGCCCTTTGGGATTATCAACCTTCGACAAGATTATATCAAACGTTTTCTTGGCAATTTCTGCATACTCTTCATTCCCTGTGGCTAAGCTTAACTGCCCAAATGCCATCGTAGCAAACGTATATGAAAAAATATTATAAGGCTCAACTAATGGATTTCCTTGTCTGTCCAATGAGAAATACCAGTTATAGTTACCATCGTGACCATACTTTTTCAAGAATTCTCCTCCTTGAATGGCACAATCTAACCACTCTTGACGCTTCTCTACCTTATTATAAAGCATCGAAAACATCCATACCTCACGTCCCTGCAACCAAATAAATTTATCCGTATCAAATACATTGCCTTGACGATCCAAGCATGTAAAATATCCACCATATTCATGATCTTGAGAACATTCAAGCCAAAAAGGAAGAATATGATTCATCAGTTCATCCTTATACTGTGTTGCTAATTTTTTAAAGTCCATATTTTTTTTATATTTTAGTTCATAAGGTCAATTTATTTCATACGTGTCCAATACCGTTCTATCTCTTCCAAAGATTTGCCAGTCGTTTCCGGTACAAGTTTCCATACAATGAGCATATAAGGCACACACATTGCAGCAAACAAGAAGAATGTTCCGGCGGGGGTAAGATTCTGGAGCATCCAAGGAGTCAACTGCCCAATTAAATATGTTCCAATCCAAAGAGAAAATCCTGCTATAGACATAGCCAAACCACGTACTTTGGTAGGATACATTTCTGAAAGAAGCACAAATACCACTGCACAAATAGATACAGCACAACAAAACACATAAGACAAGAAGCAAACCAACAAGAAAAGACTTGACAACCCCAAACTCTCTTCCCACAAAAAGTAAATACCGATAAGCAACAAAGAAAGAACCATCCCTGAAACGCCATAATATACCAACTTCTTACGTCCCACTCTATCAATAATAGCAAGTGCCAAGACAGTAGTCAACGTATTAACCAAGCCAACCAACACTTGATAAAACAAAGAATCACCACCGGAAAGCCCAGCTTTCTCAAAAATAGAAGGACCATAATACAATACGGCATTCACACCCATGAACTGTCCCAATATGGCAATGGCAACACCGATTATCACAGCTTTCAGAATGCCAGGCTGCAACAATAATGCCCACTCGGATTTAGTTTCTGATACAACAGATTTGGTTTCGTTCATCTGGTTCATAGCCTCCTCAGCCGAGTTGTAAATTCGTTGCAAAACATTAAGACCACGTTCTTCTCTACCTTTCAAAATCAACCAACGAGGGCTTTCGGGAATAAAAAAGATAATGGTAAAAAACAAAAGAGCTGGTAGTGTTTCCATCCCCAACATGCCACGCCATACTTCAGCTACAAAGATTTTTTCAAATAAACCTATACCAGAAACGACATGACTTTCTGAATATCCAAGCAACTGGAAATTTACCAAATAAGCGCCCAAAAATCCTACTGTAACGGCCAATTGGTACAAAGAGACTAAACGTCCTCTGTATTGGGCCACAGAAACTTCTGAGATATACAAAGGAGATATAATAGAAACAACACCAATACCCACACCACCAATAATACGATATACAACCAACTCATCGAAATTAGCACAAATGGCACAGCCTATGGCCGAAGTGGAAAACAACACAGCAGAAAGAACCATCGTCAGTTTACGACCGAACTTATCGCTCAACACGCCAGCAAAAAGTACACCCACAATAGAGCCTATCAGCGCACAACCCACATACCATCCCTGCTGCAAGGTATCCAAATGAAAAAGTACAGTCACTTGGGCAATGGTACCAGAAATCACAGCAGTATCATAGCCAAAGAGAAAACCTCCTAAGGCTGCAACAAAGGACAGAAATACTAAATATCCGATATTTACATTTTTCTTCATCATTGTTTATAGTTTAACTTTATATACATTACCAAAACGGTCTGTCACACACACCTCCATTGAAGCACTACCATTTTTAGGTAAAGCACGAAACATGTGTTCTGTTTTTATCGGAGAAATCCAATCATACTCTACGCGCTTTTTATCCGAGCAAATGGCTTTTGCTTCCGGATCAAAGCCCGTGAAATGCTCCATTTCACCCATACATTTCCCATTCTCATACCACTCTACCTTCCAGTTTTCATCCCAATTCCATACATTCGCAAGAATATACTCAGGGTAATCCTCTGAAACTCCTACCGGATAAGCCCTGAATTGATGTTCAATGGGATACCCCGCACTCTTATAACGCCAAGTCAGCTTGTTTCCATCAACTTCATATACACCATAACCAGCGGGAGTGCCATCGGTGCAAATATCAGCCTTCCAAAAAGTACCGCATACAGCTGCTGTGTTATGTTCCATCAAGCTATCATTGAATACAACATTACCGTTGTTATGGGTATGACCAGTCAGCAAATGTGCCTCGTACCCTTTCAAGAGGTCATACAAGCTTGAAGCATTACTGGTCTCATCAGGAAGTAGCGCATTAAATTCCAGCTCCTTAGTAGAACTGGAAGGGATATGCATGGAAACAAACACCAAATGGTCCTTCGGCACAAAGGCCAAATCCTTCTCAATCCATTGCAAAGTACGCTCATCAATATAACCGATGTAGCGGTAATGCCTATTGATATAGTAACAGTTATCAAGCACGATATAATGAGCCTTTCCACGGTTAAAGGAATAATAAATAGGGCCGAAATTCTCTTCATAGGATTTATACGAATGCTCGTAAGAACGTACTCCATATTCCATATCATGATTTCCAATCACTCGATACATAGGGACATCCAACACGTCCGATGCTTTTTTATATGAGGAAAAAAGCGACAAGGCATTACCTACAATATCACCACAATCCAGCATAAATAAATCATATTTCGAACATTTGTCGACAAATTCCTTCACATCCCTCAGATATTCTGAATAAGCAGTAACATCTTCGTCTTTTCCAAGCTGAACATCGGCCTGAACCAAGAAAAGATGCTTGTCATCATTCTTAGAATTTTTGACTAAAGAAAAATCATATACAGAAGTCCCTTTAGTAATGCGTTGATAAAACAAAGGGAGGCTACCATCCCGTTGGGGCAAATAACCTGCTGGAGTAGTAACATATACAAAACGGGCATCACGATGATAAGGAATAGTATATTTGCCGGCAACATCGGTCGAAACACAATCGAAACCATTTGTAACCACTACATTCGCAACTCCACGTCCCTGACATTTAACCTGTCCCGTTATAACAGGTAGAGTTTGTGCCGCCAAATTTAAGCTGACGACAAAAACAAAAAATACCAATAACTGTCTTATTATGTTTTTCATGTCATCTTATATTAAAATATTCTTTATACCTATTATATAAATGCCCTGCCTGCAAATACGCCGATTGCGGACTCATAAAATGAGAAAATTCAAAAGTGATAGCTTTGTCATAACCTGCCCGTTTGGCAGCTTCCAATTTCATACGCAACTTATCAAACTTAATAGGCAAGAAATCAATGGGCATATCACGGTCAAAAGTTTCGGCATTTGTCCAGCACTGCATACCATATTTATCAGCCAATTTCTTATTTACAGCAAAAAAAGCATCCAGTTCATCATAATCAATATGTCCATCTTGGAAGGCACAAGCGTCAACCACATCATGAACGCCATCGAAAATTTCATTCCATTCCCTTTCATGTTCCTGAACAGAGACAGCATCTTCTTTTGTTAGCTTGCCTGTTCCCATAACAGCCTTTTTCCCATCAATCCATGGAGAAATAAAAGTCGGTAAACCTCCGGATACATCTTTGCATTGTTTACCCATTGTACGAAAGGCATCAATAGCGCCTTTCGTCTTACGGCTTATTTCACCACTAATATACCAGCCACCAAAACTCTTATATTTTTCACCGTATTTATCCCACACTTCATCAATCACATACTTATTATCCTCAATCTCCCACGACAAATCACCGGTATCCCAATACTTACCAGAGTCATATAAACCAAAATAAAACTTCATGTGATATTTTTCTGCCAGTCGAAGAAACATATCCAACAAATCAACAGAAGGCATATAACAACCCTTGCTTAACAAGTGCTTCGAAGGGTAAGTAATGAATTTACGATAACCGGAACGAATCATAATAACCGTATCAATCCCAACATCCCGCATATACCGGAAATCCCGATCCCATTCTATTTCTCCCCAATTCTGATGGGGAATATCATGAGATATCTCATCTAAAAATGTACCGGTAATTTTAAGTGCATCACCCATGGGAACCAGCATGGAAGAGGTAGTCTCCCGAGAAAAAGAACAATTCCCATCACTCTCTTGCCCCAACAATGAAGGGGGCATGAATGCAGATGCACCAAACAAAGCGGTCTTTTTTAAAAAATCCCTGCGTGTTTTCATCATTAATAAAATTAAGATCAACCATTATATATTAAAAGCCCTATTGAATGCATATTTTAGAAAAAAATCCAATTATGTTTTTCATCGTTATGGACATTAACCATTATTATTCATTTATCACGTCACAAATATAGATATATTTATTATCTTTGCAATACTTAATAAAGTATTTAATTAATATATACCATATATTTAACATATATTAACCGGTTATTACTAAATAAATTGCAAAACAATAGACAGAATACAATAATATTAACCCATATACTTTAGTATACCAATATATAAAATAAAAATAAGGCGAATAATTTAAAAATATACACTAATGAAGCAGGATTTATTAAAAGAAATGGAAACCGGGAGCAAGAATGCACTCTTAAAAAAAAGGATCATCACACATTATATATATAATGGAAGCTCCACTATTACTGATTTGGCCAAGGAACTTGACCTAAGTGTGCCCACAATTACCAAATTTATCAATGAAATGTGTGAGGACAACTATATAAATGACTATGGAAAACTGGAGACTAGTAGCGGCCGTCACCCAAGCCTATACGGGCTCAACCCAGAATCAGGATACTTCATTGGGGTGGACATTAAAAAATTTGCCATAAACATAGGACTAATCAATTTCAAGGGAGATATGGTGGAAATCAGGATGAACATACCGTACAAGTTCGAAAATACACAAGAGGCTTTGGAAGAACTATGTGCACTCATTCGAGGCTTCATAAAGGAAACAGAAATCAATGACAAGAAGATAATGAACATCTGCATCAACATCTCTGGAAGAGTAAATCCGGAATCAGGATACAGTTTCAGTATGTTCAACTTTTCAGAGCGTCCTTTGGCAGATGTGCTGAATGAAAAAATAGGGTACCCAGTCTGTATAGACAACGACACAAGGGCCATGACCTATGGAGAACATATGCAAGGATGCGTCAAAGGGGAAAAAGACATCATCTTTGTCAATATAAGCTGGGGACTTGGAATTGGCATCATCATAGACGGGAAGGTATACACGGGAAAATCCGGATTTTCCGGAGAATTCGGGCACGTCAATGTATTCGACAATGAAATACTGTGCCATTGCGGCAAAAAAGGATGCCTGGAAACGGAAGCCTCAGGTTCGGCACTGCACCGCATCCTATTGGAAAGAATCGGTAAAGGAGAAAGTTCCATACTGTCAAAACGAACTATAGAAAATCCACCCACATTGGACGAAATCATCACTGCAGTCAATAAAGAGGATTTGCTATGTATTGAGATAGTGGAAGAAATAGGCCAAAAGTTGGGAAGGCAAATAGCAGGACTGATCAGCATATTCAATCCGGAACTGGTAATAATCGGAGGCACATTATCATCGACGGGAGACTATATAGTACAGCCAATCAAAACGGCAATAAGGAAATACTCATTGAATCTGGTCAACAAAGACGCCACGGTGACTGTTTCCAAGTTAAAAGACAAGGCTGGTGTAGTTGGAGCCTGCATGCTGGCACGGAGCAGAATGTTCGAAATTTAAGACGACCGTTGCCATCATAATGGAAATGACAAGACTTACACCAAAAACACAATTATTATATATAAAAAAGCGAATCTGTAATTGGTTACTGATAAAAAGACAGAATAAATTAGTATCATGATAACCGATTTCCAGTATTGCCCTACATTGAATTCAAGAATGCAAATAATTAAACTATCAATTAAAGAGAAGATGGAATCTATAGGGTATACTCGGAGATATTACGAGCATAACGAAGATTAGGAAAGTTACACTTCTAGAGTAGGAACAGAAAAGCAGAAAGAAGAATCGGCTAATCCCGAATTCTCCAACATAAAAAATAAAAAGTCGAAAGAAAGCTGTCTCAAATAAAATGTACTCCAAAGGTTAGATAAAAAACTTTTGGAGTACATTTTTCAACATATTTCTCTTTGTTTTCTTACTCCTAAGCATTGTTTTTTTCTGTCATTAGTGCATCAACCATACATAACCAATCAGAAATAGCAGTATCGACACAAGATTCTGACAAAACCTAGTCAAGAAAGAAGTAACGACAGATGCTATCTTCAAGAGGTCTTCCGCTACCATTATCTGGCATAGCATCTTATCAATCAATGAAAATCTGTAATATTTTCACCATAAACACTGTTCCTTCGAAGGATATTGCAGATACATAATTTTCGGATCCGACATCTACAGAAGACCTATAGACAAGTTTACATGCAATGAGAGCTTGTACCGGAAGAAAAATCATAAGAAGCTGAAGAAATCGAAATTCTATAACCATAATCGGTGGGAGCACCGTCTTGGCTTAATAAAATTACAAGAAAGTCCAGCGTCGGGAACTATGGCATTACAAATATTCGAGCTGAATATCGTCTTACTCCGGAGTTACAATATCTCCAGAAACTGAGAAATAAGAGTTTCCTAAAGTTATTGACATAGCTGTCTGGTTCTGTCAGCCGACAACCGACACACACCACTTATTTTTTACATTTCACTATTCTAGACTGTTCTCTACTCCAGTGGAAAGTTTTATCTGTCTATTCCTGACGCGTACTACAAAAAAGTTCTGTCAGTTTCTCGGATTTGAATTTTCCAAGGTTGAAATTGCATCCGATTCCGTTGATGAAAACCATGCATTCATAAACTGGTTTTTAGTAACGGATCCAACTAATTCATAGCCCTTTGAGAATATACTAGAACAAAACTTTTCACTTTCAAACAAATATCGTATTTTTGCCCCAACTTTCTAAAAACATCCCATCTATGGATACCATACAAATAAAAGACAAGATGTTCACAGTCTCCATCAAGGAGCAGGACATACTGAAAGAAGTAACCCGTGTAGCGAACGAAATCAACCGCGACCTGGCAGGAAAGAATCCTCTATTCCTCAGCGTACTGAACGGTTCGTTCATGTTTACCTCCGATTTGCTGAAACGAATCACGATTCCCTGCGAAATTTCGTTTGTCAAATTGGCATCTTATCAAGGAGTATCCTCTACCGGGGTAATCAAGGAAGTAATAGGCATCAATGAAGACCTCACAGACCGTACAGTGGTCATTGTAGAGGATATCGTAGATACGGGACTCACCATGCAACGCTTACTGGACACCCTCGGCACTCGCGGTCCCAGGGAGATTCATATTGCCTCTCTACTGGTGAAACCCGATAAGCTGAAAGTTGATTTGAACATAGAATATGTGGCCATGAATATTCCGAACGATTTCATCGTGGGCTACGGGTTGGATTATGACGGCTTCGGGCGCAACTATCCCGACATTTATACTGTAGTAGACTGATACAGACATAATATAGTAAATCATTAAATAATAACTAAGCAAATGTTGAACATTGTAATTTTTGGTGCTCCCGGTTCAGGTAAGGGAACACAAAGTAAAAAGATTGTAGAAAAGTATGGCATCAACCACATCTCTACCGGAGACGTGCTCCGTGCTGAAATGAAAAACGGTACAGAACTGGGCAAGACTGCTAAAGGTTATATCGACCAGGGCCAGTTGATTCCCGATGAGTTGATGATTGATATTCTGGCAAGCGTATTCGACAGCTTCAAGGATAGCAAAGGCGTGATTTTCGACGGCTTCCCCAGAACAATCGCCCAGGCTGAAGCATTAAAGAAGATGCTCGCCGAACGCGGACAGGAAGTCAGCGTAATGCTCGACCTCGACGTGCCCGAAGAAGAACTGATGAAACGCCTTATCAAGCGCGGACAAGAATCAGGACGTGCAGACGACAATGAAGAGACAATCAAGAAGCGTCTGGTGGTTTACCACTCACAGACAGCTCCGCTGATTGACTGGTACAAGCAGGACGGCAAATACCAACACATCCAGGGCTTCGGCGTATTGGAAGAAATCTTTGCCGATGTTTGCAAGGCTATTGACGCAGTGAAATAACAATAAAACAGAATATGGCTGAATCGAATTTTGTTGACTACGTAAAAATATATTGCCGCTCCGGAAAGGGCGGACGAGGTTCTACGCATATGCGGCGTGAGAAATACATACCCAACGGAGGCCCCGACGGAGGTGACGGAGGACGAGGAGGCCATGTCATCCTGCGGGGTAACCGCAACTACTGGACGCTACTCCATCTGAAGTACGATCGCCACATCCTGGCAGGTCACGGAGAATCCGGTTCCAAGAACCGCAGTTTCGGGAAAGACGGAGCGGACAAGGTGATTGAAGTTCCCTGCGGCACGGTGGTGTACAACGCCGAAACGGGTGAATATATCTGCGACGTCACCGAGCACGAACAAGAAGTCATCCTGCTGAAAGGCGGACGCGGAGGTCTGGGCAACTGGCACTTCAAAACCGCCACACGCCAGGCTCCCCGCTTTGCACAACCGGGCGAACCGATGCAGGAGTTGACGGTAATCATGGAACTGAAGCTGCTGGCAGACGTCGGTCTGGTAGGTTTCCCCAATGCAGGAAAATCTACTTTACTGGCATCCGTTTCTGCGGCGAAGCCCAAAATCGCCAATTATCCGTTTACAACGCTGGAACCCAATCTGGGCATCGTGTCCTATCGCGACAGCAAATCGTTTGTGATGGCAGACATTCCCGGCATCATCGAAGGAGCCAGTGCCGGCAAAGGCTTAGGATTGCGTTTCCTGCGCCACATCGAGCGCAACTCATTGTTGCTGTTCATGGTGCCTGCCGACAGTGACGACATCCGTAAGGAATACGAAATCCTGTTGAACGAGCTTCGCACTTTCAACCCCGAAATGCTGGACAAACAGAGAGTGCTTGCCGTCACCAAATGCGACATGCTCGACCAGGAACTGATGGACGAGATAGAGCCGACACTGCCCGAAGGGATTCCGCATATATTCATCTCTGCTGTCTCCGGCATGGGCATCTCTACGCTGAAAGACATCCTTTGGGAAGAGCTGAACAAGGAAAGTAATAAGATAGAAGGCAAAGTGGACAGCATTGCCCATCGCGCCAAAGACCTCAGCCACCTGCAGGAAGAATTGAAAGAAGAGGGTGAGGACGAGGACCTCAGCTATGAATACGTCAACGACGACGAGGACATAGAGGACCTCGAGGACTTTGAATACGAAGAAGATTGGGAGGAAGATAAAAAATGATTCCTCTTACAGAAGATAGGAAAATGTTGGGATATGAGCTGCTTGCCTCATATCCCGGCATTTCTTGTTTTGTAACCACCCGCCACGGTGGATGCAGCCAAGGTAACTATGCCTCCCTCAACTGTACACCTTACACGGGAGACGAAGCCGAAGCTGTACGCCGCAACCAGGAAATAGTATGTTCTTCCCTGCCCCAACGCCCCCAAGAACTGGTCATCCCGTTTCAGACCCACGGGACAAAGGCACTTGTCATTGACGGAACTTATCTGCATGCAACAGCAGAAGAACGCCACTCCATGTTGCAGGGCATTGATGCACTGATAACCCGTGAACCGGGCTGCTGCATCTGCATCTCTACGGCAGACTGCATTCCCATCCTGCTCTACGACCGGAAGAATGCCGTGATAGCCGCTGTTCATGCCGGATGGCGCGGCACTGTGAATTACATCCTCGGCCACACACTCGACAAGATGCGTGCCCGCTATGGCACAGAGGGCAAAGAAGTGATAGCCTGCATCGGCCCCGGCATCTCCCTTTCCGCCTTCGAGGTAGGCGACGAAGTCTATGAAGCATTCCGCAAGAACGGTTTCCAGATGGATTACATCTCCGAATGGAAACCCGCCACCCACAAATACCATATCGACCTATGGGCTGCCAACCGACTGCAACTACTGGACTTCGGAGTACCTTCCGCACAAGTGGAGACAGCCAATATATGTACTTTTACCCAATATGAAGAGTTTTTCTCGGCACGCCGGATGGGTATCAAATCCGGAAGGATATTGTCGGGAATCATGTTAACCCATTCAAACGGATTGCATTAATGTATCATATCACACTTTCTAAAGAAATCAAGCAGAATTGCCCCGAATTCCGCGGTGCAGCCGTATTTGCCGAAGTGACAAATACCCCATATTGCGAAGGGTTGTGGCAGGAAATCGCAACTTTCACCCAAGAGCTAAGAGCCCGTGAAACCACGGACAGCATCAAGTACCAACCCGTCATTGCCGCCACCCGCGAAGCCTACAAACGTTGCGGCAAGGACCCCAGCCGCTACCGTCCCTCGGCCGAAGCACTGAGACGGCGACTGCTGCGCGGATTGGAACTCTATCAGATAGATACGTTGGTAGACCTTATCAACCTTGTCTCCCTACGTACGGGCCACTCTATCGGCGGATTTGATGCCGACGAGATACAAGGAAGCGACCTTGAGCTGGGCATAGGACGTGCCGAGGAATCGTTCGAGGGTATAGGCCGCGGCATGCTGAACATAGAAGGGCTGCCCGTCTACCGCGACCGTATAGGCGGTATCGGTACCCCGACCAGCGACCACGAACGCACCAAGATGAAACTTGAAACCCGCCATATCCTTGCCATTGTCAACGGCTACAACGGGCAGGAAGGTCTGAAAGAAGCAGCCGAAATGATATTGGAACTGTTGGAGAAATATGCTTCCTCTACCGGTGGGAGTATACAATATTTTGAATAAATGAAAATCCGTATTCTTGTCCCTCTCCTGCTCATAGCCCTTGGTGCCACGGCACAAGGGAAGAAAACGGTCTTTTCCGCCATGGAAACCAACCATATTCGCGTTGCCACTCCGGGACTGTTTTCGCAAAGAGAACTGATAGAGCTACCTTTGGAGGACATTCCGGACACGGAATACTCCTTTCCCCTGCCTGGAGGAAAAGTCATCTCCCCTTACGGACGGGGGCGGGGACGCCACAGCGGCATAGACATCAAGACCTGCGCCAAAGACACCATACGGAGTGCCTTCAACGGCGTAGTACGGATGTCCAAGCCTTATAGCGCCTACGGCAATGTCGTCGTCGTACGCCATGACTTCGGACTGGAAACGATATACAGCCACAACTTCAAAAACCTTGTACATTGTGGCGACACAGTCAAAGCCGGACAGCCCATCGCACTGACCGGACGCACCGGACGCGCCTCTACTGAGCATCTGCACTTCGAGACACGCGTCAACGGGCAGCACTTCGACCCCAATATCATCTTCAACATGAAGGAACAGACGCTGAACCGACAACGTATCGGATGCTCAAAAAAAGGAAACGGCATCGTCGTGCAACAATTACCGACAATCTACCCGAAGCCACTGCAAAAAAAATACCCAATGGAACTGTTTAAGTATCCAAACGTTTCACTACATTTGCAGAACGTTTCACTAAAAGAACGAATTGAACTTAAAACATATCAATGATAGAAAAACTGATTGTTCTTGAAGATATTGACCCGGTAATATTTTATGGCGTAAACAACGCCAACATGCAGCTGATAAAAGCCTTGTATCCCAAGCTCCGCATTGTTGCCCGCGGCAATGTCATCAAAGTATTGGGTGATGAGGAGGAAATGTGTGCATTTGAGGAAAACATCACCAAACTGGAGAAATACTGTGCCGAATACAATTCTTTGAAAGAAGAGGTCATTATAGACATCATCAAAGGCAATGCCCCGCAAGCGGAAAAGTCGGGCAATGTCATTGTATTCAGCGTAACCGGAAAGCCGATTATCCCGCGCAGCGAGAACCAGCTGAAGCTGGTAGAGGCATTTGCCAAGAATGACATGCTGTTTGCCATCGGTCCTGCCGGTTCAGGAAAAACCTATACCGCCATCGCGCTTGCCGTGCGGGCACTAAAGAATAAGGAGATAAAGAAAATCATCCTCAGCCGCCCCGCCGTAGAAGCCGGAGAAAAGCTCGGTTTCCTGCCCGGCGACATGAAGGACAAGATAGACCCGTATCTGCAACCACTCTATGACGCCCTGCAGGACATGATACCTGCCGCCAAGCTGAAAGAGTATATGGAGCTGAACATCATCCAGATTGCCCCTCTCGCCTTTATGCGCGGACGTACACTGAACGATGCCGTTGTCATTCTGGATGAAGCGCAGAACACGACCACCCAGCAAATCAAGATGTTCCTCACCCGCATGGGCATGAACACCAAGATGATTGTCACGGGGGACATGACGCAGATTGACTTGCCTTCTTCCCAGACTTCCGGTCTGGTGCAGGCACTGAAGATTCTGAAAGGCGTAAAAGGCATCAGTTTTGTGGAGCTGAACAAGAAAGACATCGTACGCCACAAGTTGGTAACTCAGATTGTGGAGGCCTACGAGAAGTTCGACAAGGAAGCGAAAGCGGAGCGTGAACGACGCAAAGCCGAACAAGCTGATAGCAAGATTGAACAGAAACAGTAAATTCTCAAATCGTAAATATTACAAAGATGAAAGCATTAACAGCAACTGAATTTAACTTTCCCGGACAGAAAAGCGTGTACCACGGAAAAGTTCGTGATGTGTACAACATCAATGGTGAAAAGTTGGTCATGGTAGCTACCGACCGCATCTCAGCCTTCGACGTAGTATTGCCGAAAGGTATTCCCTTCAAAGGACAAATGCTGAACCAGATTGCAGCAAAATTCCTGGATGCCACAACCGACATCTGTCCCAACTGGAAAATGGCTACGCCCGACCCGATGGTGACGGTAGGTGTGATGTGCGAGGGATTCCCCGTAGAAATGATTGTACGCGGTTATCTCTGCGGCAGCGCATGGCGTGCCTACAAGAGCGGCGTACGTGAAATCTGCGGCGTGAAACTGCCCGAAGGGATGAAGGAAAACCAGAAATTCCCCGAACCCATCATCACCCCGACCACAAAGGCCGAGATTGGCGAACACGATGCCGACATCTCCAAAGAAGAAATCCTGGCACAAGGTCTGGCTACACCCGAAGAATATGCCGTATTGGAGCAATATACCATGGCCCTCTTCAAACGCGGCACCGAGATTGCAGCTGAACGCGGATTGATTCTGGTAGATACCAAATACGAATTCGGCAAGCACGACGGCAAGATTTACCTGATGGACGAAATCCATACGCCCGACTCCAGCCGCTACTTCTACTCCGAAGGCTACGAAGAACGTTTTGCCAACGGCGAACCGCAAAAGCAACTCTCCAAGGAGTTTGTACGCGAATGGCTGATGGACAACGGCTTCCAAGGTAAAGAAGGACAGCAAGTACCGGAAATGACAGACGAAATCGTTACTTCAATCAGTGAACGTTACATCGAACTGTACGAACACATCACCGGCGAGAAGTTTGTAAAGGAAGATACCAGCAACATTGCCGAACGCATTGAAAAGAATGTAACTAATTACTTAATGTGATAATATGCCAATGTGCTAATGACCTTGCGGCATAATAGCGCAGCCAATTAGCACATTGGCATATCAGCACATTAGCACATTAAAAAATCATGGATTACCCCCAAGAACACATCAAGCCCTACGGCAATGACGGCAAGAAGAGCGAACAAGTGGAAGAAATGTTCGACAACATCGCTCCTGCCTACGACAAGCTGAATCACACTCTATCCATGGGTATTGACCGCAGCTGGCGTAGGAAAGCAATCAAGTACCTACGTCCTTTCCGCCCCCGGCGCATTATGGACGTAGCTACCGGCACCGGCGATTTCGCCATCCTTGCATGCCGCGAACTGCAACCCGATAGCCTGATTGGCACCGACATCTCGGAAGGCATGATGAACGTGGGACGTGAAAAAGTAAAGCAGGCGCACCTCTCGGACAAGATTTCATTTGCCCGGGAGGACTGCACCTCCCTCTCGTTTGCCGACGAAAGCTTCGACGCCGTGACCGTAGCGTTCGGCATCCGCAACTTCGAAGGGCTGGACAAAGGACTGTCTGAGATGTGCCGCGTACTAAAGACCGGCGGACATCTCGTCATACTGGAACTCTCTACACCGGACCGCTTCCCGATGAAACAACTGTTCACCATCTACTCCAAAGTCGTTATCCCCCTGCTCGGTAAATGTATTTCGAAAGACAACAGCGCCTATACCTATCTACCGGAAAGTATTCGCGCCTTCCCGCAAGGAGAAGTGATGCAGGGAGTTATCCGCAAGGCAGGCTTCAGCGAAGTGCACTTCAAGCGGCTGACTTTCGGGATATGTACACTTTATGTGGCAACTAAATAAAAAGAAGAAACTTATATAAGAAAGAGACCTTATGAAAGCTACACACACCCTCTATTTATTATTTATTTCCCTCCTTTGCGTTGCCGGTTTCACAGCTTGCGATGATTCGGGAAGTGATGATATGATATGGGATTTTGCTCCTATCGAACTGCATATCGCAGTACAAGATGTTCAAGGTAATGATTTGTTGAATCCTAAAACTCCCGGCAACATTGCCAAGCAAGGAATCAAGGCAATCTATAATGGAAAAATTTATGAAAAGGACGTTCCTATAAACCAAACCAAAGCTTACCTTGCACACTTCAACGGTCTGCAAACAATGAAATTTGAAACTGGCAAATACTTTCTCACTTTTGGAGAATTCAATGGCGACGATACATTCGATAACGAAAAAGTGATAATAGACTGGAACGATGGTACTCAAGACGTCATCACCTTCTCTAGCAAACTGACCTGGAAATCAAAAAATAAACCCGTATTCGACAGAAAGTTCTGTTTGAACGGAAAAGACAACGGATTGCAATTCGGAGGTTTTGTTATCATCAAAGAACCGGTAATCACCTCCTCAACTACTTCCGACCAATAATGTACTCCATAAACAAACGAATATAGTTCAATCAATAACTAAAATATTATGCAGAAATACGGTTTAATAGGTTACCCGTTGAAACATTCCTTTTCTATCGGATATTTCAATGAGAAATTCAAGGCAGAAAATATTGATGCAGAATATGTAAACTTCGAAATTCCACGTATCGAGGATTTCATGGAAGTTATCGAGGAAAATCCCAACCTCTGTGGACTGAATGTGACTATCCCTTACAAGGAGCAAGTCATCCCCTACCTGGACGAACTGGACAAAGACACGGCCAAGATAGGCGCCGTCAATGTCATTAAGATTATCCGCCTTCCCAAAGGCAAAGTGAAACTGGTTGGCTACAACTCCGACATCATAGGATTTACACAATCCATAGAACCACTTTTGCAACCACATCACAAAAAAGCCTTGATTCTGGGCACCGGCGGCGCATCGAAAGCCGTATATCGCGGGCTGGAGAACCTGGGTATAAAAAGTACCTTCGTATCACGCGCCAAGAAAGAGGATAAATACCTCACTTATGAGGAACTGACACCGGAAATCATGCAAGAGTACACAGTGATTGTCAACTGTACCCCAGTAGGCATGTATCCCAAAGTGGACTTCTGCCCCAACATTCCTTACGAGCTACTGACTCCCAACCATTTGCTCTACGATTTGTTATATAATCCAAACGAAACCCTCTTCATGAAGAAAGGCCAGGCACAAGGAGCCGTCACCAAGAACGGACTGGAGATGTTGCTGCTGCAGGCCTTTGCTGCATGGGAAATTTGGAATAAATAATGAAGAAAGCCATAAAATATTCGATTCTCGGTCTGGCTGCCCTCTGCACCGTACTGTTGTGCGGAGGGTACTATATGCTGGGCTATTCCCTGAAACCGGACGACCTCGTTTCACGCAGCCGCAACATAGCCGCATCCTACGATTTCATGTACGAGCGCTATCCCGAACTGCACCCCTGGGTGGATAGCCTGATGACCGCAGGAGCACTGAAGGACTTCTACATCGAGAACGACCGCGGAGAGACGCTGCATGCACTCTACGTTGCCGCCGCCCACCCCACCCTCAAAACAGCAGTCATCGTACACGGATATACGGATAATGCCGTGCGCATGCTGATGATAGGCTATCTGTACAGCAAGGAGATGGGGTTCAACATCCTGCTGCCCGACCTTTACGGACACGGGATGAGCGAAGGGAACCATGTACAGATGGGCTGGAAAGACCGGCTCGACGTGTTGCAATGGACCGAGACCGCCGATGAGCTTTTCGGACGCAACCATGCGGACAGCATAGCGTCCCGCAGTACAAAGATGGTAGTACACGGCATCTCCATGGGAGCCGCCACCACCATGATGGTATCCGGCGAAGTGGAACACGGACAATACCAACAGCCATTCATCAAGTGTTTTGTGGAAGACTGCGGTTACACAAGCGTATGGGATGAGTTTCGCGGGGAGTTGAAAGAACAGTTCGGACTGCCCGCTTTCCCCCTACTGCATACTGCAAGCTGGCTTTGCCGGCAGGAGTACGGGTGGGACTTCCGCGAAGCTTCTGCCCTGGAGCAAGTAAAGAAATGTACTTTGCCGATGCTCTTCATCCACGGTGATGCCGACACCTTTGTACCGACGTGGATGGTTTATCCCCTCTATGAAGCCAAGCCCGAACCCAAAGAATTATGGATTGTACCCGGTGCCACACATGCCATGTCTTACAAGGATTATCCGCAGGAATACACCGAGCATGTAAAGAAATTCGTAGGGAAATACATACATTGACGTGATTTTTCCTATCTTCGCCGCAACAAATATTGGTAGTATGAGACGATTTATTTCTATAGCATCCTTCTTATGCCTGCTCTTATCCTTGCAGGCACAAGAAGTCTACACCACTAAGAATATTCCTAAAGTACACCTTCAGGACAAGACACGCTATGTGTGCAACCCAGCCGGAATCCTATCAACGGAGGCATGTGACAATATAGACCGTATGCTCTATGCATTGGAGCAGCAGACTGGTATTGAAACGGTAGTTGCCGTTGTTCCCTCCATCGGACAAGAAGACTGTTTTGATTTCTCACATCAGCTGCTCAATGAATGGGGAGTAGGGAAAAAAGAGAAAAACAACGGTTTGGTCATTCTGCTGGTAACCGACCAACGCTGCATCCAGTTTTATACGGGATACGGCTTGGAAGGGGACCTTCCTGATGCCATCTGCAAACGCATACAGACCAAATACATGATTCCCTATCTGAAAGACGGTAATTGGGATGCCGGAATGGTAGCGGGTGTAAAGGCAGTCTGTTCACGTCTTGACGGCACTATGGTGAATGACACGGAAGAGGAGGATGACCTCTCCGTAGGAGGTATCCTACTGGGGCTTATCGGTTTCCTCGCAGTGGCATCTATTATAGGTATCCTTGCCCAACGCGCTGCCAACAAATGCCCCAACTGCGGACAACATAAATTGCAACGTAGCAGCAGCGTACTCATCTCACGCCGCAATGGAGTGAAAACGGAAGATGTGACCTACACCTGCCGCAATTGCGGACATAAAGTAGTGCGCCGCCAGCAGTCATACGATGAAAATTACCGGGGAGGAGGCGGAGGTGGTCCGGTCATCTTCGGTGGTGGAGGTCTCTTCGGCGGAGGTGGCGGAGGAGGCTTCAGCGGCGGCAGCTTCGGAGGCGGTATGGGAGGTGGCGGTGGAGCCGGTTCCCGGTTCTAACGCCGAGGATGTGTCATCTGTGTGCCATCAACCGTTTTGACACACCTTCGAGGATACTGGAAGAAAATAAAACGTTTACATAGAATATAATTAAATGATTAATAACTGCCTTCCCCTCCTCCCCTCTCTCTATCGGAGAGGAATCGGAGGTGAGGCCTAAAAATGAAAAGTATGAAGAAATCAACCATTATCATTATCGTTGTTATAGCTCTTCTCGCCATTTGGGGGGTAACTGGCTATAACGGACTCGTAACCATGGACGAAAATGTCAGCGGACAATGGTCGAACGTAGAAACCCAATACCAACGCCGTGCCGACCTGATTCCGAACTTGGTGAATACCGTGAAAGGATATGCCACGCACGAGAAGGAAACACTGGAAGGTGTAGTAGAAGCCCGCAGCAAAGCCACTCAAATCAAAGTGGATGCTGCAGACCTTACTCCGGAAAAGCTGGCTGAATATCAGAAAGCACAAGGTGCGGTGACTTCCGCCCTCGGTAAATTGCTTGCCATCACGGAGAACTATCCGGACTTGAAAGCAAATCAGAATTTCCTGGAACTGCAGGCACAGCTGGAAGGTACGGAAAACCGTATCAACGTAGCACGTACCAACTTCAACAATGCAGCCAAGAACTTCAATACAGCCATTCGCCGTTTCCCCAAGAATATCCTTGCCGGTCTCTTCGGTTTTGAGAAACGAGCTTATTTCGAAGCGGCAGAAGGAGCGGAACAAGCTCCCCAGGTACAATTCTGATAAATACACAACTCTATAGCGAGGCACAAAGGCGAGAAACTTTGTGCCTCGCTTTGTGTTGTAGAAGATTAGATGTATCTTTGCACATTCAATTGAACAAACCTATTATCTCATGAGTAATCAACGATACATGATGCGAGGCGTCAGCGCATCAAAGGAAGATGTGCACAACGCCATCAAGAATATCGACAAAGGTATTTTCCCGCAGGCTTTCTGCAAAATTATCCCCGACATTTTGGGCGGTGACCCGGAGTATTGCAACATTATGCATGCCGATGGAGCAGGCACCAAGTCCAGTCTTGCCTATATGTACTGGAAGGAAACCGGCGACCTGGGTGTGTGGAAAGGCATTGCACAAGATGCACTGATTATGAACATCGACGACCTGCTTTGTGTGGGTGCGGTAGACAACATTCTGGTATCTTCCACCATCGGACGCAACAAGCTGCTCATTCCCGGCGAAGTAATCTCCGCCATCATCAACGGTACGGACGAACTGCTTGCCGAACTCCGTGAAATGGGTGTAGGCGTTTATGCCACCGGTGGCGAAACAGCCGACGTGGGCGACCTTGTACGTACCATTATCGTAGACTCGACAGTGACCTGCCGCATGAAGCGCTCAGATGTTATAGACAATGCCAATATCCGTCCGGGCGATGTGATTGTAGGTCTGGCATCTTACGGAAAGGCTACTTATGAGAAAGAATACAATGGCGGTATGGGCAGTAACGGACTGACCAGCGCACGCCACGATGTATTCTCCAAATACCTGGCAGAGAAATACCCTGAAAGCTATGACAAGGCTGTACCCGAAGAGCTGGTATACAGTGGCAAGCTAAAACTGACAGACAGTGTCGAAGACAGTCCGCTGGATGCAGGAAAGCTGGTACTTTCCCCCACCCGCACCTACGCACCGGTAGTTAAGAAGCTGCTCGATGCGCTCCGTCCCCAAATCCACGGTATGGTACACTGCTCGGGCGGCGCACAAACCAAGGTACTGCACTTTGTGGGAGACAACTGCCGTGTCATCAAAGACAATCTCTTCCCCGTTCCACCGTTGTTCAAGACCATCAAGGAGCAGAGCGATACGGACTGGAGCGAAATGTACAAGGTGTTCAATATGGGGCATCGCCTGGAAGTGTACCTCTCTCCCGAACATGCAGAAGAGGTGATTGCTATTTCGAAGAGTTTCAACATCGATGCACAGATTGTAGGCCGCGTGGAAGAAAGCGACAAGAAAGAACTGATTATCAAGAGCGAATTCGGAGAGTTCAAGTATTAAATATATGGCAGACAACAATACCATACTCGAAAAGCTGGAAGGGCTTGTCGCCCGCTTCGAAGAAGTGTCGACCTTGATTACAGACCCGGCAGTGATTGCGGACCAGAAGCGTTACGTCAAGCTCACCAAAGAATATAAAGAACTGGGCGACCTGATGAATGCCCGCAAAGAGTACATGCAAGTACTGGGCGGCATAGAAGAAGCCAAAGAAATTATCGCCAACGAAACAGACCAGGAGATACGGGAAATGGCACGCGAAGAGCTGGATGCCTGCCAAGCCCGCCAACCGGAACTGGAAGAGCAGATAAAGCTGCTGCTCGTCCCCGCCGACCCGCAGGATGGCCGTAATGCCATCCTCGAAATTCGTGGCGGCACGGGTGGTGACGAAGCGGCAATCTTTGCCGGCGACCTCTTCCGCATGTACACCAAGTATTGCGAATCCAAGGGATGGAAAATGGAGATATCCAGCGCCAACGAAGGTGCAGCCGGCGGTTTCAAGGAAATTGTCTGCTCCGTGACGGGCGACAATGTATACGGCACACTGAAATATGAATCGGGCGTGCACCGCGTGCAGCGCGTACCGGCCACAGAAACGCAAGGACGGGTACACACCTCAGCCGCCAGCGTAGCCGTGCTTCCCGAAGCCGAAGAGTTCGACGTAGTTATCAACGAAGGTGAAATCAAGTGGGACACCTTCCGAAGCGGTGGTGCCGGCGGTCAGAACGTGAACAAGGTGGAATCCGGCGTGCGCCTGCGCTACAACTGGAAGAATCCCAACACAGGCATAGTCGAAGAAATCCTCATCGAATGTACCGAGACGCGCGACCAGCCCAAGAACAAGGAACGCGCCCTCTCGCGCTTGCGTACCTTCATCTACGATAAGGAACACCAGAAGTACATCGACGACATCGCCTCCAAGCGTAAGACGATGGTCAGCACTGGCGACCGCTCCGCCAAGATACGCACCTACAACTATCCGCAAGGACGCATCACGGACCACCGCATCAACTACACCATCTACAATCTCGCCGCCTTCATGGACGGAGACATCCAAGACTGCATCGACCACCTGATTGTGGCGGAAAATGCAGAAAGACTGAAAGAGAGCGAACTGTAAGGCAGTGATAAGTAACCCGTAACTAAAAAATAATATGAACAAACAGCAATTATTCGAGAACATCAAGCGCAAGAAGTCATTCCTTTGCGTAGGTCTTGACACCGACATCAAGAAAATACCCGAACATCTTCTGAAAGAGGAAGACCCTATATTCGCTTTCAACAAAGCCATCATCGACGCTACTGCCGACCTCTGCATCGCCTACAAGCCCAATCTGGCATTTTATGAGAGCATGGGCGTGAAAGGCTGGATAGCTTTCGAGAAAACCGTAAACTACATCAAGCAGAACTATCCCGACCAATTCATCATCGCCGACGCCAAACGCGGTGACATCGGGAACACCTCTGCCATGTATGCCCGTACCTTCTTCGAAGAGCTGGATATAGATTCCGTAACCGTAGCTCCCTACATGGGCGAAGACAGTGTGACCCCGTTCCTTACGTACGAAGGCAAATGGGTAATCCTGCTTGCGTTGACCAGCAACAAAGGCTCGCACGACTTCCAGCTGACGGAAGACACCAACGGCGAACGCCTCTTCGAAAAAGTGCTCCGCAAATCCCAGGAGTGGGCCAGTGACGAACAGATGATGTACGTAGTAGGCGCCACACAAGGCCGCGCCTTCGAAGATATCCGCAAGATTGTTCCCGAACACTTCCTATTGGTTCCCGGCGTAGGCGCACAAGGCGGCTCCCTGGAAGAAGTCTGCAAGTATGGCATGAACAAGACTTGCGGCCTGATTGTCAACTCCAGCCGTGGCATCATCTACGTGGACAAGACAGAGAACTTCGCCGCCGCCAGCCGAAAAGCAGCCCAAGAAGTGCAGGCACAGATGGCGGAAGAGTTGAAAAAAGTGATTAACGACTAACGCTTAATGTTCGAAAGAAAGATTATCAACGACCCTGTCTTCGGGTTCATCAACATACCAAAGGGGTTGTTGTACGATGTTGTACGACATCCTCTTTTGCAACGTCTAAACCGTATCAAGCAACTGGGGTTGTCCTCTGTCGTATATCCCGGTGCGCAGCATACACGGTTCCAACACTCTTTGGGAGCCTTCTACCTGATGAGTGAGGCCATCCAGCAACTTGCCACCAAAGGAAACTTTATCTTCGACAGCGAAGCCGAAGCTGTGGAAGCCGCTATCCTGATGCACGACATCGGCCACGGCCCCTTCTCCCACGTACTGGAAAATACCATCGTGCAGGGCGTCTCCCACGAAGACATCTCCTTGATGCTGATGGAACGTATCAACAAGGAAATGAACGGACAGTTGACACTCGCCATTCAAATTTTCAAGGATGAATACCCCAAGCGCTTCCTGCACCAACTGGTAAGCGGGCAACTGGATATGGACCGCCTGGACTACCTGCGCCGCGACAGCTTCTATACCGGAGTGACCGAAGGCAACATTGGCTCCGCCCGCATTATCAAGATGCTGGATGTAAAGGATGACCACTTGGTAGTAGAGTCCAAAGGCATCTATTCTATTGAGAACTTCCTCACTGCCCGCCGCCTGATGTACTGGCAAGTCTATCTGCACAAAACCTCCGTTGCCTACGAGAAAATGCTGATTAGCACCCTGCTCCGCGCCAAGGAACTGGCAAGCCGCGGCATAGACCTCTTTGCCTCACCCGCCTTGAAATTCTTTCTATACAACGACATCAGCCGGGAGGCATTCTACAACAATCCCGAATGTTTGGAGAATTTCATTCAGTTGGACGATAATGACATCTGGACTGCCCTCAAGGTATGGAGCCGCCATTCGGACAAGGTTTTGTCCACCTTGAGCGCCGGCATGATTAACCGAAACATCTTCAAAGTCGAGATTTCTACCGAACCTATTAGTGAGGAACGGAAAAAAGAACTAACTTTGCAAATCAGTGAACAACTGAACATCCCTCTCTCCGAAGCGAGATATTTCATCTCTACCCCCAGCATCGAGAAGAATATGTACGACGAGGCAGATGACAGTATTGACATCCTCTACAACGACGGCAGCATCAAGAATATTGCCGAAGCATCGGATATGCTCAATATCTCTCTTCTGTCCAAGAAAGTAAAAAAGTACTACTTATGCTACCAACGTTTGCATAGATAAGTATAAAATATTCACCTCAGGACAAGGAAATATAAAAAAAAAGTCCGTTATTTGCGTTTTGAAACCATCTAACAAGAATAAGACATGGAGTTCTCTGCTAAACAAATTGCAACATTTATCCAAGGAGAAATTGTTGGAGACGAGAATGCTACCGTTCACACCTTTGCGAAAATCGAAGAGGGAATACCGGGAGCCATCTCCTTTCTATCCAACCCCAAATATACCCCCTACATATACGAAACCCAATCAAGCATTGTTCTGGTAAACAAGGACTTTGTTCCGGAACAAGAAGTGAAAGCCACCCTGATTAAAGTGGACAATGCGTATGAAAGTCTTGCTAAATTGCTAAATCTTTATGAGCAAAGCAAGCCAAAGCGGGTGGGAATTGACTCTCTGGCCTTTGTTGCCGAGACAGCTAAAATTGGCAAGGATGTTTACATTGCGCCTTTTGCCTGCATTGGCGAATACGCAGAGGTGGGAGACAATACGGTCATTCATCCGCACGTCACGATTGGCAGCGGTGCCAAAGTGGGCAATGACTGTATTATTTACGCTAACTCCACCATCTACCACGATTGCCGGGTAGGAAACCACTGCATCTTGCACTCCGGTTGCGTTATCGGTGCAGACGGTTTCGGCTTCGCCCCCACTTCCGAGGGCTATGAAAAAATACCGCAAATAGGTATCACTATCCTGGAAGACCATGTGGAAATCGGTGCCAACACGTGTGTGGACCGTGCTACTATGGGAGCCACCATCGTACATAGCGGTGTGAAACTGGATAATTTGATTCAGGTGGCACACAATGATGAAATAGGCTCCCACACCGTAATGGCGGCGCAAGTAGGTGTAGCAGGTTCTACCAAGATAGGAGAATGGTGCATGTTCGGCGGGCAGGTAGGCATTGCAGGTCATATTCATATTGGCAACAAAGTGAACCTTGGCGCACAGTCTGGTGTTCCCAGTAGCATAAAGGACGGTAGCCAGCTTATCGGTACCCCTCCTATGGAGCTGAAACAATATTTCAAGGCATCCATCGCACAAAGAAGTTTGCCGGAAATGCAAGTGGAACTGCGCCAGCTCCGCAAAGAATTGAATGAACTTAAACAACTATTAAATAAGTAACCAATGTTAAAACAAAAGACTCTAAAAGATAGCTTTTCGCTTAGTGGAAAAGGTCTTCATACGGGACTTGACCTAACCGTTACTTTCAATCCTGCTCCGGATAACCATGGATACAAAATCCAACGTATCGACTTGGAAGGACAGCCTACCTTCGATGCCGTTGCAGACAACGTATCCGAAACTACCCGTGGAACTGTAATCTCCAAAAACGGAGTAAAGGTGAGCACAGTGGAGCATGGTATGGCAGCCCTCTATGCATTGGGTATCGATAACTGCTTGATACAGGTAAACGGACCGGAATTTCCCATTCTGGACGGAAGCGCCCAATATTATGTCAACGAAATAGAGCGCGTAGGCACTGTAGAACAAAATGCCGTAAAAGATTTCTATATCATCAAGTCCAAAATTGAATTCCGTGACGAAACAACCGGCTCTTCCATCATCGTGTTGCCGGACGAGAACTTCAGCTTGAATGTATTGGTATCATACGATTCCAACATCCTCCCCAACCAGTTTGCAACGCTGGAGGACATGACGAAGTTCAAGGATGAAATCGCCGCAAGCCGTACTTTCGTGTTTGTACGCGAAATTGAGCCGTTGCTGCAAGCCGGTCTTATCAAGGGCGGCGACCTTGACAATGCGATTGTTATTTACGAACGCGAAATGTCCCAGGAGAACTATGACAAGCTGGCCGACGTGATGGGTGTTCCTCATATGGACGCCAAACAATTGGGATATATCAACCACAAACCTTTGGTGTGGCCCAATGAATGCGCCCGCCACAAGTTACTTGATGTCATCGGTGACCTGGCCTTGATAGGCAAGCCCATCAAGGGCCGTATCATCGCTACCCGCCCGGGACACACTATCAACAATAAGTTCGCCCGCCAGATGCGCAAGGAAATCCGTTTGCACGAAATACAAGCCCCTACCTACGACTGCAACCGCGAACCGATTATGGATGTAAACCGCATCCGCGAACTTCTGCCCCACCGCTACCCGATGCAATTGGTGGACAAAGTCATAGAAATAGGTGCCAACTACATTGTAGGTGTCAAGAACGTAACTTCCAACGAACCTTTCTTCCAGGGACACTTCCCGCAGGAACCCGTAATGCCCGGTGTGTTGCAGATAGAGGCAATGGCACAGACGGGAGGTTTGCTTGTACTGAATTCAGTGGACGAACCGGAACGTTACTCCACCTACTTCATGAAGATTGACGGTGTGAAATTCCGCCAGAAAGTGGTACCTGGAGATACCCTCATCTTCCGTGTAGAGCTGATGGCCCCCATACGCCGCGGCATCTCTACCATGAAAGGCTATGTGTTTGTAGGCGAAAAAGTTGTCTGCGAAGCAGAGTTTATGGCGCAAATAGTTAAGAACAAATAATAAAATTTACGATTAGACTATTTACGATTTACGATTCAAATTATTCGTGAGAATTATCACATTCGGATAAAATCGTATATACAGTAAATCGCAAGTATTCTCAATCGTAAATCGTAAATAGCTAAATCGTAAATAATATGATAAGTCCCTTAGCGTATATTCATCCCGAAGCCAAAATCGGGGAAAACGTAGAGATTGCTCCTTTTGTTTTCATTGACAAGAATGTGGTAATCGGTGATAACAACAAGATTATGGCAAATGTCAACATTCTGTACGGTGCACGCATTGGCAATGGAAACACCATTTTCCCGGGAGCCGTTATCGGTGCTATTCCCCAGGATTTAAAGTTCAGAGGGGAGGAAAGCACTGCTGAAATCGGAGACAACAATATCATACGTGAAAACGTAACTGTCAACCGCGGTACAGCTGCCAAAGGCAGAACCATCGTCGGCAACAACAATCTCCTAATGGAAAGTGTACACGTGGCCCACGATGCTCTGATAGGCAACAGCTGTATCATTGGCAACTCTACAAAAATGGCGGGTGAAATTGTCATCGACGATTATTCCATCATCAGTGCCAATGTACTGATGCACCAATTCTGCCATGTGGGCGGTTATGGAATGATACAAGGCGGCTGCCGTTTCAGCAAGGACATCCCGCCGTACATCATTGCCGGACGCGAGCCTATCTGCTATGCGGGAATCAATGTGGTAGGGTTACGCCGCCGTGGCTTCTCCAACGAGACCATTGAGAAAATCCATGATGCCTATCGTATTATCTATCAAGGCGGTCTGAACAATACGGATGCCTTGAAGAAAATCGAGGATGAAATGGAAATGACACCGGAAATAAGCTATATTGTAAACTTTATACGTGAATCAGCCCGCGGCATTATCCCCGCAGGAAAATGAAAAACGTATGATTTACACAAAGTCAGAAATCATAAATTATAAATCATCATGATCTACAGATTTACAATCATCTCTGATGAGGTGGACGATTTTGTCAGAGAAATACAGATAGACCCGGAAGCTACCTTTTATGACTTCCATGAAGCGATTCTAAAGTCGGCAGGCTACACTAACGACCAGATGACTTCTTTCTTCATTTGCGATGATGACTGGGAGAAAGAGAAAGAAATTACGCTGGAAGAAATGGATGACAATCCGGAAATGGACAGTTGGGTGATGAAAGAGACCCAGTTGAGCGAACTGGTTGAAGACGAGAAGCAGAAACTTCTCTATGTATTCGATTATATGACTGAGCGCTGCTTCTTCATCGAGCTTTCTGAAATCATTACCGGAAAGGAAATGAAAGGAGCCAAATGCACCAAGAAGGCAGGTGAAGCTCCCAAGCAGACCATTGATTTTGAAGAGATGGCAGCTGCTGGCGGTTCCCTTGATTTGGACGAAAACTTTTACGGCGACCAGGACTTCGATATGGAAGATTTCGACAAAGAGGGTTTCGGCGGTTTGGACGAAGCCGGAAACTCCTTTGAAGAAGAGAAATATTAAACAGACATACCATACAGATTTCTTTTAGGCACGGATTACACGGAAACACACGGTTGTTATTGAATATTCCGTGTAATCCGCGTAATCCGTGCCTATTTTTTTACCCGCATGCACACCCTAATCGTACTTATCGGTCCCACCGGAGTAGGCAAAACAGAGCTCAGCCTCCGATTGGCAGAACATTTCCATACTTGTATCGTCTCGGCCGATTCGAGACAACTCTATGCAGATTTAAAGATAGGCACGGCTGCCCCTACACCGGAGCAACTGCAACGGGTACAGCATCACTTCGTCGGTACCCTGAAGCTGACAGACTATTACAGTGCCGCCCAATACGAAGCGGAAGTGATGAAGCTGCTGGAAGACCTGTTTACAAAGCATAACACCGTACTGCTGACCGGAGGCTCAATGATGTATGTAGATGCAGTCTGTAAAGGCATTGACGACATTCCGACCGTAGATGCCGATACACGCCAGCTCATGCTGCACAAATACGAAACAGAAGGTCTGGAAAGACTTTGTGCGGAACTTAAGCTGTTGGATCCGGAATATTACAAAATAGTAGATTTGAAGAATCCCAAACGCGTAGTCCATGCTTTGGAAATCTGCTACATGACGGGAAAGGCCTACACTTCCTTCCGCACTCAACAAAAGAAAGAACGCCCCTTCCGTATCATCAAAATAGGATTAACACGTAACCGGGAAGAGCTTTATGAACGCATCAACTGCCGGGTGGACCAAATGGTGGAAGAGGGTTTAGTGGAAGAAGCGCGCATGGTCTACCCGCATAAAAGTCTAAATTCCCTAAATACAGTAGGCTACAAAGAAATATTCAAGTACCTGGATGGTGAATGGACATTACCCTTTGCCATCGAAAAGATAAAGCAGAACTCACGCATCTATTCCCGTAAGCAAATGACCTGGTTCAAACGGGACGAGGAAATCCACTGGTTCCACCCGGAGCAGGAAGGGGAAATACTGGAATACTGTCATTGTTCCATCAAAGGCGTATAAGCCTTTCGGACAAGTGCTTCCACATCTTGATAAAGCTTCTGCATTTCTTGAGAATCAATGCTTCCTTGCTGTCTCCAGCTGTCCAACAATAGGCATGTACGGCGAAACACCTCTGCCTCTACCGTAACAAGCTGCTGCATATAGCCATTATTCTCCATATTGTACAGTTTTTCCCAATTCAGATAACGATTGGTTCCCATCCCCTGATTATAACAAAAGACATTGTTGGAAAGCCGGAGTGACCAATCACTGAGCGGAGCGGCGGCACACGCCTTGTCCCAACATACCATCGGAGGCAGAAGTCTATCCGCATCCTTCACCCAAAGCGGCACGGCAATACCCGTAGGAGGATATCCCAGCATTGTCCACATCGTAGTAAGTTCCGCCTTCTCACCCGGTTTTACGCCCTGCACCACAATGGAACAAGAAGTGCTGTTACGGGGAATAAAATCCTGGTCGACAAACCAACCGGAACCTTGCGGGCGATTAAACTTCCCGCTCTTCAAATCAATATCGAGCATGCCATTGCGAAACGAACGTGAAAGATCATTGAAGATACCCTGCGGCGTAATTCCCCCCATTGCAGAAGCTCTCATCAGTACCCGGTCTGCCTCCATATAGCGCACATAACCCGCCCCCCGATTCACTTCACCGGCAAAAGAGAAGTTGGTACGGGCAATGTAGCCGTAAGGAGCATCTTTGGGATTATTGGCATCATACATCGTATATTTATAATAATCCACCTCAAACATGGCGGCAGCGCCTTGAGCGTCGATTACGCCAAAATTGGCCTCTATCAAGCTGGGCTTGGAAATGGTATCGAGGAAATGGCAGAAATCCTCCACCGTGGCACAAACCTCCAAGGCACGGTAGATAATCCTCCCGTTGGCTGCCCCCCGTTCTTCCCCATCTTTCACTTCCACCAGATTGTAGGATTGGGTGTTCATCAAGGCAAAACCAACGGAGTTTGTACCCATCCATGCCTCTTTCAAGGCAGGAAAGTTAGCACTATTCACATCGGCAATGAAGTTATACTTCTCCCCTTTTATATAAGCAACATGATTTCGCAGATAGTCCGTATCACGGTTTTTCCATAGCAACGGACGGCCGTCAGGAGTAACCTTTCCAGAAACGACGGCAGATGTACAAGCCAGAACCGGCTCAGCAGTGAGTGCCGCAAGCAGTCCCCATATTAAAAAAAGATGTTTTATCATAACCTTGCCTTCCTTAGATTTATATTCGCAAAGGTATGATAATCTGTGAAAGGGCAAAAGAAATCCTCTGAAATCCTTATCCCCTATTCATCAGGAAAGAATTATTCGCTGACAAGTTTCTGCAACTTATCCTGCATATACCGAAGTTTCGCAGTTCCAGTACCTTGTTCTATATGACGGATAATGCCTTTCTTATCCACCAGTATAGTGACCGGCATACCACTCACATGAAAGGTCTCGAAGAAAAACAAGTCATCGGCTATCTGGGTAAAGAGGAAAGGACGGCTCTCTACAATTTTCTTTATTTGTGCAGCACTGTCAAAAGTCGTAGCAAGATAGGTTACATCAGGATAGACTTCTATCCATTTGTTCAGCTCCGACATTTCACGGATACAAGGACCACAGCCGGTATACCAGAAGTTCAAGACCATAGGACGTCCCGTCACATCGGCCTTGCTCCACTCCTGTCCTTCTGTGTCTTTCACTTTGAATTCCGGAAAAGCCTTTCCTATCCATTCTTCCTTCTTCAAAGTCTGTACGGCACCGCCTATCGGCAACTTCTTCCCCGTTCCTCCACGGTAACTCATCAAGAAAGCTTCCGCACCAGGCACCTCGTCGGCAGGAGTAGCATATTCTCTCACCTCCTCAGACAGCACAATGCCCTTGCGCAAGCGGAGTTCCGTAACCTCGTGTCTCGCGCCGTCCTCATGTATTATGAAAGCCGCCACGTTGTCCGAACCCACACCAGGCGGCATGCCTTCAAAGAAAAGCCCGCCCACCAAATAATATTTCTTACCGGCTGTCTGGGCAGAGCAAAGCCCTGCCCCCACAGCTACCAGAATCAGAAACAAAGAGAGAATTTTCCTTATCATAATTGTTAGAGACTATTCACTTTTCAGCGTAATCGTAAGCTTGGGCTGCACCTTCACTTTGCCGGTAGCCATACCTATATACGAAACAACCAATACAGCATCCTTAGAAGGTACAGAAAGGACAAAATTGCCATTGACATCGGTAACGCTTCCCGTAGTGGTACCTTCTATCAGAACAGCCGCACCGATAACAGGCTCACCCTGCTCATCCACCACTTTGCCTTCCACTTTCATATTGCCTTTGGCAATGGTCTTTTCTACAGCTTTAGTTTTTTTAGTAGTGATGTAAATCTCACCTTTTCCACCTGCCTCTTTCTTCACCTCAATACCCTCAATATTCTCGGCAGGTATTAAATCATCGATAGTTTTAGTACCCAAGTCAACCTTTTCTCCATCAATATAGACAGTCTTTATTAAATCAAGACTACTCTTATGCTGTACTTTAGCATTCTCTGCCACCTCATTACCCCGGCGGATAACCATACCCGGAGTTCCTTGTTTCAGGGTTATCAGAACAACGCCATTCTGTCCCTCTTCTCCATATAAATCCGTGGCAGATTTATCTTTCAAAACCGTTACACGTTCTATCTTATCAGGATTCAATGCACTCATGACAGATGGCGTCACCTCTTTTCCATCCACAATATACAATGGCTCTTTCCCATTACCTGCATATCCTTCAACTGTAATACCATTGGCAGAAGAAGTTTTTTCAAGTTTGTCGTCGTCCAGCCTGAACATCACCGGCACCGTAAATTTCACAGCCACCGGCTGCCCCTTCTGTCTCCCCGGCTTCCACTTCGGCATAGTGTTTATCAATCGCAGCGCCTCGGCATCCATATCCTTATCCACAGAACGGAGCACCTTGGAGTCCTTGATGCTTCCATCTTCATCCACCACAAACTGGACAGTGACCCGTCCCTGCGTACCGTTCTCTTTGGCAGATGCCGGATAACGCATATTCGTCTTGATATAATCCATGAAAGCACTCATTCCGCCGCCGGGAAATTCCGGCATCTCCTCTGCCACCTCGAAGACCAGAGTTCCCTTCAACCGCTTGCGGACTTCCGCCGGTACATACTTCACATCGGCAGGCTTCGTAGTGTCACCTGCACTTTCCGCCACTTTTGTTTCTACAATTGCAGCCAAATCGTTAACTTTGACGCTTGAAATCTTCTCCACTTTATCGGAGACTTCGGGACGGGCAAAAGCTGTCACTGCAATGGCAGCTACCGGAAGTACATAAAGATACTTCAAACGTGCCCACGGGCTTGATTTTTCTTTTAACATCATAGTGATACGTTTTTTAAGTTTACTGTGATTAAAGCTGTTGGCCATAGAGTAGAGCCTTGTGCCGACAGCTTTTTTTATTAATAATAGTTGATACTGTTTTGCATCCACACCCTCCTTTATCACCGTTTCATCCGCTTCAAACTCATGGATATTCTGCAATTCCTGCTTCAGGAGCCATGATGCCGGATTGAACCACTGAAAGAAAATGCAGACATCAGCCACCAGCAAGTCCCAGGAATGGCGGTTATGGATATGGGCAAGCTCGTGGATAAGGATTTCCCGTCCGTTCTCCTCCAAGTCTTTCCGTGAAATGACAATATATCCCATCCAACTGAACGGAGCGATGTCACAGTTGTGTACAATCAAAGTAACGCGCTCTTTCCTGCCCGGTAAGTAGCTGCCGATATCCTCTTTTTTACCCGATTTCAGCAACATCAGTAACCGTACCAACGAATATACGTTGCGGAAGGCAAAGAAAACGATTCCTGCCAGATAGACAAGCAGCGCCACTTGTATCCAGGTGACTGTTGCCGTTTCAGTCCTTGCTCCGGCCTCAGTGGCATTCACTGCATCCGCCATCATCAGCAACTGCTCCAATGTCAGCATCGTCTGGTGCACTTCCGTCTCCTGCTTCACACTTACCTCTACCAAAGGCAATAGGCAGGACAACAGCAAAATGCCCAACAATGAAAAACGGTTGAAACGATGAAACGTCTCGCGTGCCAGCAACAAGCGATAAAACAAATAGAATATCGCCAGGCAAACAGAAGATTTGAGTATATAAACAAAAAACAGACCCATGGTATTATTTACTATTTAGGGATTTACGATTTACTATTTACAGTTACTTGGTCAGTTCATTCCGTAGCATCTCCACTCCGGGAAATCCGGTTGCTTTGTAGGAAATATCTCCTTCACGGTTCACGACGAAATAGGTCGGGATACCCGGATATTCGTACAGCTTTGCCAATGCCGTACTTTGCTCATTGCTAATGCGACAGTGAATACCGGGTATATCCGGTATCATTACTTTCCATTTTCCTTCAGGAGATGTTTCGTCGACAATATATAGATAAACCACCTCTTTCAGCTCCTCTTTCAACGGTTTCAGGCTTTTCATGGCCCGCATACAAGGACCACACCAGGTGTTCCACATATCCACCAGTACCATCTTGCCACGATAAGGACGAGTAATGACCTGCAACAAACTGTCTGCCGCTACCTCCTTTTCCACCTCAACAATCTTATATCCGGTCTTTCCCTTAGTAGCTTCCAACTCTGATTTCAGTTCGGCTTCAATCCTCCCGTTTCTCATCAGGAACAATTGCCTGAGGTCGGGAGAAGCGATGCTGTCCACCGTCCGACGCTCTTCCTCAGTCAAAGGCATGTACTTGCTCAGATTACGGGAAGCACGCCCGGCAAGAAGCATGTCCGGCCAAAGAGGGTCTTGCACAAACTTATCCCGGAAATTTCCGGTAGCGGTCTTCACAAAGTCCGTATAATAATTGTAATATTTCTGTTCGGGGGTATGCAGAATATCCAGTTGCAGTATTTCCTTGAAGTATGAGGTACTGTCCACCGTCATGTCCGCCCTTTTCACCCCCTTCCTGCCCGAAAGCATCGGGGCATAACTAAGGTTACTCTTGTAATTATAGATAAGGCTGAACAGATTCATATCCAGATTTGCCCGGATATAAGTACGGCAAGCCTGGCTCATATCCTTGTTTTTTACAAGTTTCTTTTGCACATCTTCATAATGCCCGAACAGATACTTTTTATATGCCTGCGGAGTCATCCCACAAATATCTGCATAAAAATCATCAGTTCCCGATAAGCTTTTCATTTCACCGAACCGCAGCAACTCGGTATTCAGACCGGCATAGTCTCCTTCAAACCAAACACGGCTATCCGTTACACCATCCCTTTTCCGGCTTAAAAGACGGCTTTGCGAATAGAATATTTCAGGCAGATTGATTGTGACATCCAGTTCTCCACCCGGAACGAGAAACAATTCTATTTTCGAACGGGATATCCACAGCGTAGCACCGCTCGGCAACAGCACCTCCGTCTCATAGCGGAACGTGCCATCCTCCGCTATCTTCAAGTCCTTACCGGTGAAATACATGAAGAACCAAGGCGAGTCATAGTAGCGTAACGTCACTCCATACTCTGGTTTATACCCCAATATCCGCCCCTTTATGACAGTCTTTCCCACATTCAATTCCGGTCCGGGCAATGGCAAAACCTCATCCGGTTTCTTATTCCGCAAACGTTCGGGAATATCCACCCGAGGTTTCTCTCCGTTGAGCTGTATACCATAAATTACCCATCCTTCATCACTGTCCGGTGTCTCTACAAAATCAAAGCTCTCAGTATCCATCGGAAGCGGACTAAACTTCAAAACAGCAGTCATTTCACCGGAAGCGGGAATATGCGTCCATTCATCCCTGGCAAAACCGGTATTTCCCAAATATCCGTAATCCTTTCCGGATGCCCGCAACACAGCTGTCGAATCAATCCTGACCCTATCGCCCTGCATGCCATAAAGCCTCATCGCCAGCCAGGTCGTATCTTTTCCAAGCGTCACTTGCTCCACTTCAATGCTACGCGTATTGCATGCCATGAAATAGGGTACCTTTACGATTTTCTTTGCCTGCAATCCGCAGCAAATACTTACCAGCAGCAAACAAACCAATCCGATGTTTTTCATAAGCCAGAGTTATTAGAGTCTCAACAATCTCAGTCCCTTCCCTTTTCCACGTCTTGTATCAACTGCTTCAGTTCTTCCAGGGATATATCCTCTTCCTTCACCAGAGACGACACTGCGCTGAGATAGGAATTATTGAAATATTTGCTGATAACGTTCTTCAGTGTCCGCTTGCGAAAATCCTCCTCGCTGACCACCGCATAATACTGATACGTGTTGCCGTACGTATGATGGCTCAGGAATCCCTTATCCTCCAATCCTCTCACAATGGTGGACAAAGTATTGAAATGTGGTTTCGGCTCTTCATAGAATGCCAGCATTTCCTTCACAAACAAGGGTCCCTTTTCCCAGAAAAAGCCCATGATTTCTTCTTCTTTTGCAGTCAATCCTTTCATAACATTCTTTGTTTTCTGCAAATAACTAAATTATTTAGTTCAAAAACTAATTTCTCTCGTTAAATAAAACTAAAGCTTTTAGTTTATTCGGCAAACACCAGTCTCCAACCGTCTCCCGACAAGCAAAATACCTACTAATAGTGATTGCAGTTCTCGGATAAAAGCCGTTACTTTGCGCACGAATCAGAGAATTAAAAACAATAACATACAATGAATGAGCAACATAAGTACCGCTCCACGGACAAGATGAGCGACCTCATCTGTGACAATTACTCCTTATTAATGGTGATGAGCCGCTTCGGACTGTCATTAGGATTCGGAGACAAGAGCGTGAAGGACGTCTGCGAAGCACAAGGCGTCGATTGCCCTACATTCCTCGCCGTAGCCAACTTTATCAGCGAAGAACAATACTCTTACAGCGGCAATGAAAGTGATTTTTCCATTCCCGCCCTTATGGATTATCTGAAGCGTGCCCACACATATTTCCTCGACTTCAACCTGCCGGCCATCCGCCGCAAACTCATCGAAGCCATCGATTGTTCCAGTACAAACGATGTAGCCTACCTCATCCTGAAGTTCTTCGATGAATATGCCAAGGAAGTACGCCGCCACATGGAATATGAAAACCAGGCCGTATTCACCTATGTAGAGCAATTACTCCAAGGCAACCTATCGGACGAATACAACATCGCCACTTTTGCCAGCAAACATAATCAGATAGATACCAAACTGAAAGAGCTGAAGAACATCATCATCAAATACTACCCGGAAAAGGAGAACAACAATCTCCTGAATGCGGTCTTGTTCGATATATTCAACTGCGAACAAGACCTTGCCACCCACTGCCAGGTAGAAGATTATATGTTTGTTCCCGCCGTAGCGCAAATAGAAAGGAAACTGAAAAATGAACAATAATACTTCTTTGAAGATTGTCATTGCAGAAACTTCGGTCATCATCCGGAGTGGTCTGACGGCTGTTTTGAAGCGTATTCCCAACTTGAATGCACACCCTATTGAGGTTTCTTCTCCGGAATCGCTGCAAAACTATATTCACATGCATCCGGCAGACATTATCATCATCAACCCCACTTTCGGTGGCTGGTTCGACCTGCCCGCCTTCAAGGCAGAACACGGAAAATCCGGCATCAAGTACATTGCTATGGTATGCTCCGTCATCGACAACAACATATTGAAGGAATATGACGAGAACTTCGCCATGTGCGATGACGTAGATGTCATCGCCTCCAAAATCAACCACTTGCTACACACCGAGGAGGAAGAAGAAAAAGACAGCGAACAAGAAACCCTGAGCCAGCGCGAAAAGGAAATCATCACCTGCGTTGTGAAGGGCATGACCAACAAAGCCATCGCCGACAAACTCTACCTCTCCATCCATACTGTCATTACCCATCGCCGTAACATTGCACGCAAACTGCAGATACATTCTCCGGCAGGGCTCACCATCTACGCTATTGTCAACAAGCTGGTAGAATTGAGCGACATCAAGGACTCTCTATAAGATTCTTCCGGCAACCGTTTCCCTACCCGCTGCGGCCTATAGGGAAAAACCGGATGAATCCCTTGCAAAAGTATGCTCCTCCATACGGGAAAAGCCCTCTGCCTATTGATTAAGGTTTATCTTGTGCCTGAAGACAAAGCTCATCCCCTATGTCATCCCTCCCCATCCTATGACTCTTTATGCCCCACAAGTATCCTTATCCAACCTTACCCACAGTATCCGTCACGCCATACACAAATCCCCGCTTCACGATATCACATCGGGAAGCGGGGATCCTTTTATCTTCATAAAAGTGGTTACGTAATTATGACTAACTAATTCATTCAAATCTGATGTTGCAAAGATAAGGCATCGGCAGACAGTACGCAATCACTTAAATTAGGTATAATAAAACAAGTCAGTCATCATAAATAGGTAGAACCACCCACAAATCAGGCATTGGCATAGCTGTGCATTCCTCCAAGGATGTAGTTCACCCCGAAATAGGTCATCAGGACTGTCAGAAAGGCGGCAACCATATAGATATGGAAGAATAACGGACTGCGGAAAATGCGCAGGCTGCGCGCATGGAACGCCGCTCCATAAACCATAAAGGTAATCAGCGCCCATACTTCCTTCGGGTCCCAAGCCCAATAACGCCCCCAAGAAGCATTGGCCCAAACCGCACCCAGAAAAATGCCGGCTCCCAAAAAGAAAACGGCGGGATAAAGCAGCAATCGGCTGAGCAGCATCAACATCCGGGCTGAACGGCGAAGACACAATGCCAGTATGCCGTTCAGCATCATAAAGGCAAACAAAGCATAAGACATCATTATCAACGACACATGCGTACTGAGCCACGGAGAAACGAGCACGGGTATCAAGGGAGTGATTTGGGGATTCATCTGTCCCAAATAGGACACCAGTAAGGCAAAACCGGACAGCAAAAAACCGAAAGGCACCATAAACGGGAAGCGCCGCCGAAACAGACAAGCCAGGAACAGCGCACACAATGCCATGAACTGCATCGTTTCGTATCCATTACCCAACGGGATACGCCCGCCGATGTACCACCTCAGACCATACCCGAAGAGCTGAAAGAGAAACGCCGCATAAAGAGAAAACGGGAAAAAAGTATCTGCCAAACGCGAAGAGAAAGAGAGCGCTACAATCCTACCGGAAGAGTCTGACAATGCCGACGAACGGCGCAGGCCGCGATACAGCAGACGGAAGAAAGCCAGCATCCCCACCGTAAGGTTGAACATGAACAGCAATTTGCTGAAAGGAATACGGTTATACAGCAATTCGGCTTGTATTTTAGTATCGGAAACAGGCTCCACACTCCCGTCTTCCGGCAAAGGACGAATCAATGTACCATTTTGGAGCATCAAAATCAGTCCCACCTTTTCATCCGCCTCTACAATGGCCTTTTCCAGAGAAGTCATTTTCTGATGATGGTCTTGCTTCCCCTTCCAGAACTTCTGCAAGCGATACTTCTCACCGTCGAACAAATCAGCCAGACATGCATAAGGTGTCTCCAAATGAAGCAGGCGACGGAGTGCCTCGTTTTTGATATAAATCATCGGCTCATTCTGCCAAACCTCCGGACGCAGAAGCCATCCGCCAATCACCTGCTCCGGCGTCATGCCTCCATAAGACAATTTTCCCGTCAGTTTCAGTACAAAATCGCGCGCAAGGGTATTGAAAGGAACCACACGGTCATTATAAATCACCTGCTTACGGGCAAGACTATCCGCCTGCTTGCGTGCCAGTGCCGGAAGGCTTCTCTTCTGCGCATGTACCCCACTTCCCAGACACAGCAACAATAGGACAAACATTCCTCCCTTCTTCAACAACGGATGCCTCAGCAGCCTGCGGAACTCTCCACCCCGGCTGACCAGCATCCAGAGCATGGAGACACCTAACAAGAGGTATCCACTATAGGTAATCCCTATCCCCCACGGGTCATAATTCACTGTCAGCCAGCTCCCCTGCATATCCTCATCAAAGGAAGACTGATAAAAGCGGAGCCCCTGCCGTGAAAGAATACGGTTCATGGAGACGGGCGTCTCACCGTGAATATAGCTGATATAATCTGCAGGAGCATCCGTACCCGGATAGTACTCAATCCGGAAACTGTCCAGACGTAAGGTGAACGGTAACTCTACAACCTGCCTGCCGTCTTGTTCCAAAAAGCAGTTCACCTCACTGCCGACAGTAAGATGCACATATCCTTTCCGGCCACAAAGAAACGTAGTCATGGCTCCCGCCAAAATCACGAGGAAGGAGCCATGCAACAACAACGTCGGGAGACACCGCCACAACCGCTGTCTTACAAGCACAACAACAGTCATCGCAGCAAGGGCTCCCCACAAACAACAGAACCAAATCGTATGATAAACATGCTTTTCTACAAAATCCGTACTGTATGTCTGCTCTACAAACGTAGTTGCAGCAAGTAAGAGCAGCAAACAACCATAAACAGCTATGAGAAACTTTTTCAATTAAGAGCTATCAATTAAAAGTAAAAAATCAATATGGAGCAAACTCCTTGTTTTCTAAAGACTTGACTCCCATACATTCCATCTCTATCAGCCAACCCGGACGACATACGGGAGCATATACAAACACTCTCGGAGTATCCGGAAAACGCTCGTCATACATTCCTTTGACCACGGTATAGTCTGCAACATCCCGCAGATAAACAATCATCTGTCCTAAATCATCAAACGTACAGCCAGCCTCTTTCAACAAAGCCTCCACATTCTCCCACATACGTTCCGTCTGCTTGCGAATGTCTCCGGGACATACCACCTCACCTTTATTATTGATGCTCGCAGTACCCGAAATAAACACCTGGCGACGGTCGCCATAATCCACATACGTACCTCGCTCGAAACTCACACCGTATTCGTATGTGGGATTCAGATGTGTCGGTGCGTAAAGGTAGTGAATTTGTTCAGATTTCAAACCATCTACAGCATAAGTATCCATCTGAACCGTCACTTTTGGGTCGGCATGACGGCCACCGATACCGGTACTGGAAATATAATGAGTCTTCTCCGTCAAGTCCTGGGTAACAAACACCTCATTACGCGCCTTCACCACTCCGGCATAATTCACATCCACGTTCTGTACAAAGAACCAGGTACGTATGCAATTATCAGCCAGCTTACAGCCCTGTTCCATCAGCTGCATCACATAGTCATTCAACAGCAGACGGGTCTGGTATTCCGAATTGGCAGCACGATTGAAAGAGCCGCCTCCCCAAAGGTGACGGTAGGCGCCATGTCTCACTTCGAACAATCCGTTATGAAGCACCTGTGTTTCTACACCTTTCTGCAGATAGACCCACAGTGCAATCTTTGTACCGTTCAACGGCGGCTGCTCTACCACGGAGAGTGCACAATCCGAACATTCTGCCGAAAGCGCCAGTAGCATATCTGCCTGATTGGCGGCGTCACTTAGAAAGTAGCGTTTAAAGATGGCAACAGCACCTTGTAGTTCACTTTCACGCAGTTGGCAGTAAGTGTCGACCACCGCATTCAGCTGTTCTTCATAAGTCGCTTCCGGTCTGGTGGCATGAATCATTACATGATATTCCGAAACACCCGCTTCTACCTCATATTTAAAGATTTCGGTTAAGGTATTCTCCAATTGATTAGTTTGTTGTTGTTTATTTTTCATATTAAATATCAATTAGTCGTTGTTGTTCAAAAAAGTACCGGTATTACCAGTAAGGCCCATCATTATTACTGCTGTGCACCATCGTCAATCCAGTTGCCAATCAAAGACTGCATATCAGATGAGGTTATCATCTGAGAATGGTCTATACGCCAATCCGAGCTGATGTCCGTACCCAATATGAGATGCAAGACACTTTCTGACGCATTGCCGGGCATAACCCTCATTTTACCGTCCACCGTCGTTGAAGCCCGGTTGACCAGATCAGCATGGCTATGTCCTTCCAGCAGATTCAAGCCACCACCCGGAGTGGTGCTAAGACCATGGCAAGCCGTACAAGTGGCATTGAATATTTTTTGTTGAATGGCATTGTACATACTTGCATCAACTGTTCCTGCATCCATAAGTATAGTATCAGCGATTTCAGTACATTCCATTGCCACCAAACTGACAATGCGCTTCCTCAACTTATTGATTACACATAGCTCGACAGTTGTCACCTCATCCGTTATGCCGGACATTGTCAACTGGATTTCATCATTATCCGATTCGGATGCCGGAACAACCTTTGAAACAATGGCATAATCGCTTTCATCATCAAATCCTGCCACTACCACACTATAGTCGCCCGACCACTTATCCACACCACTAATCCGGCCTGTCATCTTCACTGTGCGTCCTTCACCCGTGGCCACAACGGCATTCTCATAAATTCTCCCCTCATCGCATGCATGCAGACCTATAAGAAGCACGGGCAGAAAAAAGAAAAGAATGTATTTTTTCATAGACGAATCCTTTCCTGACTTCATTTAGAATGTATATTGAAGCATCACCGTGGCAGAGTGAGTGGCCAGACCTAAATTATCATTATCACGGTCGAGCTGCGTGTCGTGTCCCCAACGGGCTACATACTGATACATTGCCTGCAATTTCAAGTTGCATCCTCTGAAAAAGTAGTTCATACCTACAGCAGGCATATTCAGGAAACCGTCGTCATCCGTACCGTTACGATTGAAGATATCGTAGCGTGCGGCAAGCTGTAGGCGGGGAGCGACAAAGTAACCACCTTGCACATAACCGCCTAAAAAGCTATACGATTCATTTATCTTTTGCCGTTTGGTGAAACCTACATTCATATAATAAGCTTCAGCCGCCAGATAGAGCTTGTTCTTCAACATGGCAAATTCCACCCCCACACGGGTATCATTGGTACTCTCATTTTCACTCTCCACATTGATAGAACCCGAAAGACCGAATAATATCTTATCCTCGTTCAAACGGTTAGGATTACCTTGTGTGGAAGGCATCACCCCCTTGGGCATATAAGTCAGACGTCCGGCATACAGCAATGAAGGGATATGCCAGTCATCACTCATCGTCTTTGAAGCTGTATTCACGGAAGCTCCGGTTCCATTGAACAAGCCGACTTCATAACCGAACTTATCTGCCACCAGACCGTGAATTTCAACACCCAAGTCAAATCCCGTACCGATATTAGGCGTCACGGCATTCAACGAATAAGGCAAAATTACAGAAGACGTCAGAGAAACCGGCAACTGGGGAAGCAGTGTTTCGCCAAGAGTTGTCAGATAGGCATGCGAGAATGGAGTCTTGAACTTTCCGACACGAATCGCAAATTGTTTTTTCAGCTGTACATCAAACCACGCCTGCTGTAACAGCGCTCCTCCACTTGCAGCAGCATTGATGGACAGATTGAAAGCTACTTTTCCAAAAGCCTTGCCAGTAAAGCCAAGTACGGCATAAGGAATGGAAAAACCCGAATTGGCAATATTATCTTGGTTATAAGCCTTATCCAAGCCTTCATCATCATACCAATTGAAATTAGCACTCGTTTGTACCAACAGATAAGGCTTGAAAACAAAGTCACCTTTCTTTGTTTCAATGGTAAAACCTTCTCTTCCGGCCAATGACACTACACCATTCTCCGTATCTTCCTCATGTTGCGCCATAGCGGTCAAAGGCAAAACAGCCAGCATGGCAACATATAAAAATTTCTTCATAATTACTTTTTATATAAAGCTTATTAGTTCTAAAGTGAATTTAAAAATGCAATCAGGGCATCACGGTCATCCTTGCTCATGTTCTTAAAGAGATTTTTCGATGCTTCTCCCTCTCCCCCATGCCACATTATGGCTTCAACAAGATTGCGGGCACGGCCATCGTGCAAGAAGTAGGTATGTCCGTTTACCTTTTCCTGAAGCCCGATACCCCAAAGCGGAGTAGTGCGCCATTCATTGCCACGCGCCAACCCACTTACATAGTTATCATTCAGACCGACTCCCATAATTTCGGAGCCCATATCATGCAGCAAAAAATCCGAATAGGGGTGAATTGTCTGACTTCCCAACCATGGCAAACGGGTACCGTTCAACAGCACGGAGCCCCGAGGCTTGGTATGCAACGTGGTGACATGGCAAAGATGGCACTTGGCTTTATAGAAATTCTGTTCTCCCCTTATCACCTGCGGGTCATTCACATTACGCCGTGCAGGAACACCAAGACTCTGCATATACAAGTCAACATCTTCCATATCTTCTGTAGAAACATCCAACTGGGCATAAGAAAGCCCCATCATGCTGCCTTGATTCACCTGGGCCTGCCCCTCGCATATCTCTTCCGGATAGCGGCTATTGGTAACACCCATATCACTTGAAAAACCAAGTTCAACAGTCAAATCCGCATGTTGAGCCTTATTTCCCGACAGCCCCAAGCTTCTCACACCACGTTCGGTAATGTAATTGCAACGGCCACTTATACCATACTCCGGATAATTACTTTTTGCAGCAAGCGCTTCAATCTCCGTAGGTTCCAAAGCCATCATTTGCCCCATACCGACATGTCTCAACGGGATACGCACCGTACAGAACATATCTTCAGGCTTTATACTGTCAGCATACCATTCGGATATGGAATAAGCCGGTCTGCAAAGTTCATACTTCTCTCCGTCGGGAAAGGTAAAAGTCTCATAAGTATACTCCACAGAAAGCTTTCCCTCCGGTTTCACTCCATAAATGGCCTGGTCATGGAGAACACGGCCATAATCCTGAAAAAACGCACCATTCTTGCGGCTTATATAAACCAGCATCGAGGAAAACCCGTAACTACCCGATCCGCCTTCACTCCACAGCGTCGGTTTGGTACGGCCGGCATTACGATGACAACTGCCACAAGAATACCCCGCATAGACCGGGCCAAGCCCCCCTCCCATGCCATTGCTACTCGTACGCACATCATCGTAAAGCCCGTCACCATCATTAAAGCGACTGTTGTAAACACCCGACACCCAATCTGCCGGTGAATCATAGGCCTTGGATGAATTCATGAAGATTGTGGACGTTCCGGCAGACAGAGCGTATCCTTCAGGAATCTCTATATCCAACACGTCAATCCCATCATCATCACAAGCAGTCAAACCTGCCGACAAACAAAGGAGAAGACATGAATATCTCATTAAATGATTCATCATCTTTATCTACTTTTTAATAATGGCATATCCAAACATGCCAAAGAAGTAAAGGCAGGATTCTCCAAATCCCCCCCTTTACTTCTTGAGTATTGTTTATAAATAATTCTTATTTAACTGTACGAGGCTTGCCATCCTTGAAAAGCAGGAATTCTAAAGTATGGAATCCGCGTACATTTTGGGCAGATTCAACTTTTGCATCATCATCACCCTCGCTCCATTCCAAATCGCCCCATTTCTGGGAATTCAGAATCTGGACAATGGCGTTCTGGTCCAAAGGCCAACTATCCATATTCGGGTCAAGCCCCAGCTCATCCACTGGCCCAAATAGGAACGCCTCACTTTCCTCCCAAGGTTCACGGGCTGTTATCCAAGCATTGCATGCCGTCTCAAAAGCACTGTTAGAGGGATTGTTGGCAAGAGCCACCACAGCGTCATACAGCGTACTATTCTTCTCCTTCAAATCCTTATAGGTAGGCAAAACCACAACATTGACATAATTTTCAACAATCGGGTCAAGTGCTTCATTGCTGTTAATGGTGCTATTGTCCCTGATATAAGGTTTCAACTCCTTATCCAATACACTTTCCAGTTCTTCACAAGCCTTGATAGCCGCTACCGTTTCCTGACTGTTGATATTATTACGGAAAGGTTGGGGAATAGCCTGAATAGCCGATGCTGCCGTAGTGATAGCTGCCGACACTTTCGTATCCAACTCCGCATTGGCTCCAGCCACCAATTTTGAAATTGACTTGTCGCTCACCTTACCGTCCAAAGAGCCGTAATAGGCATTGCGGATTGAGTAAATATTATTGGTATAATCATCACGGGAATGCCAGCTATACCATGACTCAACAGCATAGAGGGCCTCTGTAACATTGTTTGCCATATATTTATTATATGGATCACCAATCTTCGTCTCACCTACCTCATTGGAGATTTCAACACAACCGTCGATAACCTGCTCTATACAGTTCCAGGCACTTGAAAAGTTATAGGCACCATTATGAGCTTTGAAGGAAGTTGCAAAACTTGCCCCACCCTTATAACTCGTATTCCAAGAATCATAAAGATTGGTGGCATCTGTCTTCAACAAAGCCGCCACATTTCTCATGTAGTTGTGCCAACTTGCCGCATTCTCCGAATTATACTCAATGTCAGCAGGATTAACTGTACTGTTGTCATCATCATCGCTACAAGCAGTAGCCGTAAATGCCAGCCCTAATACCAAAGCTGTCGCATAAAAGAAATTTTTCTTCATCTGTATAAAATTAATTGATTACTATTCATCTACTTCTTGACAAACCAACCGATATAGGCAATACCGATCGAAAACTCATTTTCACTATTATACTTACCAGTTCCGAAAACCTTGTTTGTTCCGATTTGGCGGGTGGTGTAATCAGCCTTTACCACCAGATTAGGCAAGGCATACCAATTCAATCCAGCAGTCCACATGCTTACTTGACAACGTTTCTCCATTATCTGGCTAGCCTCTCCCTTTTCTTGCGGATTATAATATTCATAACGTGCAAAGGGGTAGATAACCGGAACTTTCCTGTTTCCTTTGAAGAAAGCGCTGATATTCAAACCGGCCTCGGCTGCATAACTGACTACATTCTTTGCAATGGGGGTTATACGGCTGTAAGGAGATTTATTCGACAATTTGGTATTTGCCTCACTAAGCTTCGCTGAATTGCCCAAATTTCCGTATACCATATTGGCACGGGCAATCACATATTTATTACGGTATTGGGCATCTGCCGTGTAGATTCTTACCGGAATCTTACCGGTAGACGAATAAGTATCCGCTTTGTCAGAATTGGAACCGGCATCAGCGCAGTAATAAAACGAAGCGCCTATACGCAACCCCGGAACCCCCTTGTAGTCCAGACGAGCCACATAGCCCGGTGAAGTAAAGTTGTCTTCTTCAAAGATGCCTTGTTTGCCACTTGCTATCCAGGTGTTACGGTCAAAACCATTGGCATTCAGACCGGCCACTATCATGGCTTGATAATCAAAGCTGGCATATCCTTTTCCAAAAGAACCAAAAAACTCGAGTCCGTTTTCATGCCACGTAGAAGGAAGGATGGTTGTCTCTCCTTCCGGCCGATAAGTTCCAAAGAAATTGATTGGTTCATGATGGGCGTTGGTCAATCCTACCGGGACAATGACGTGACCGGCACGTATGTTGAATTGTGGAACAATTAAACAGGTAATGTGGAATTGCTCGATAGCCACTTCGCCACCCTTTTCCACCTCCGTTTCATACTCACCGTTTTCCGTATTCTCAAGTTCATAAGCAGTACCCGTACCACCGGATTCAAACTCGATTTCAGCACCGAGTATCCATTTGGAATTGAACTTGTAATCCAGAGCCAACACGAAACGGGGTATAGAAATTGTATTCCTATGTTTGTCTGGATTGCCTTCAGGCGCACCATAGAAACGGTTAATACCATAATCCTTAAAACTTGCAACCATTTCTCCGTATCCACCGAAACGGAATTTCTTGTAGTTGTCGCCATCATTCGCTACTTTTTCCTTTTTCTCTTTGTCTGTTGAAATTTCCGTACTCTCTGCTGCAGAAGTAACTTTTTCAGGTTCAGCAGCCTGCAAAGCATTGGCAGAAAGCAGAAAACATAAAACGAATAAGCCTGTTAATTTTCTCATCTTTTATCTTAAATTTTATTGGGGCAAAGGTAGAGGTAGTTAAAAAGGAGAACAATACCTAAAAATTACGAAAAGAAGAGAAAGAGTAACCATTAGTAGGTAATGGCAGATTTATAACAACAAATAAAGATGAGAAAGGAGGGTAAGTGGTAAAAAGGACTATTAAACAGACTGTAAGGCTACTTATATTTAAACGCCAGTATATAGTACCCTATAAATGCCACCCCCAACAAAACAAACGAGACAAGGAGCAGGAGTTTGCCGAATGCATAATACAAGCCCCAAACACTGCCCAAAAGCACTAACAACAGAATGATGTTCATCACCCGGGTAAGGCGTATGGCAAACAAATATTGAACAGCCGCATTGCGCTCGGTGACCCGAATAGGGAAATTGATGAAACGGACGGGAAGATACGCCAATCCCCCCATCAAAAGGAAACAGAAAATGGAACAGCCACCCATCACCCAGACGGCGGGCAGCAGGGCACCTTCTCTTTGGGTATACAGCCAGTAAATGCTAATCCACGTAACGAGCACGATAAGCAGGGCCGTACCTTCCAGAATACGGTCAATCACAGTGGGTTGAAAACGGACATTAGGGCAATTCTTGCCGGAATAAGGACCAAGATTAATCATACTATCTGCGATTTAGAATCTGTTATTACGAATCCTCCTCTGCTTTCTCTTCAGACGGAGGAGGATTCTTGGACTTCTTCATCCGCCCACTCTTCCGCAATGCTTCAGCGATAATCCACTGAAGCTGTCCATTGGTACTACGGAACTCGTCGGCTGCCCATTTTTCAATGGCATCCATCGTTGCAGCATCCACACGGAGGACAAAGCTTTTGGTTGAAGTTTCTTTTTTAGCCACTATTTATTTACTATTTAACAATTTACGATTTACGATTGAAGTTACTTTGATATAACCAAGTACCAATCAAAGAGTATTCTGCTTGCCCCGCACGAAGGAGGCAATGTCATCCATAACATATGCTGGGACGGGCGAAGCATGGCTATACTCAAACGGAGTCGCCTTGCCGCTACCTTCCTGCAACAAGTGATTCAATTTCGGATAAGATTTGAAATATGCATTCTTGCAGCGCAACAAACCGGAACGCCATAAACCGAAGTCTTCCATAGTCACCTGATAATCTCTCTCCCCTTGAAGAACAAATATAGGCAGCTTTAGTTTAGCGGCAACTTCCACCGGTTTGTAAGCATTGGCAAACAGCCAATATGAGCGGGGCTGCCCCAATGGCAAGGAAATCGTTTCATCAAACTCTTCCGTACCAAGCTTTTTGACATTAGCCAACTGTTGTTTCAGCTCATCAAGTTGAACCTTTACATTGACTGAAGAATCCGTCAAAGAAGAGGTATAATAAAACTGTTCCTCAAGAGCATCTTCAAGCGATCTTGCCAGTCCGGCAAGGATAATGATACCTGCCAAACCTTTCGAACGCCCGGCAATACGGGGAGCCAATGTACCTCCCAGGCTGTGCCCCAACACATACACACTGTCAGGAGCCAGCTCGGGCAAAGCCCTTACCTGCTCCACTATGGCAACGGCATCGTCCACGGCCTCAGTATCATAATCGAGTTCGCGACCGGCAGGAACGCAAGCCGCACCATATGCCTTTGTCCGTTTTTCATAGCGGACGACAGCAATGCCGCGTTTCGCCAATCCCCAGGCAAGGTCACGGAAAGGCTTGTTGGGACCTATCGTCTCGTCACGGTCGTGAGGACCGGAACCATGTACCAAAATAACACAAGGAACCCTGCATGCATCCGGACCGACTGCCCGCTTGGGCAAAGTCAACGTTCCGGGAAGCTTGTAGCCGTCGGCTCCCAGCGTAATATCCCTTTCATCCATCTTTGTCTTGTCATAGGCTACCGGTTGGGCAGTGCTGGCAGCAGGCGCAGGTACCAATCGGATTGTGTTCAGCGCCCCGTCAGCATCAAAAGCCACCAGAAAGCGGAGATTATAGCGTTCAAACTCCACATCGGAATAATAGATAGTAATTCCCTGGGCAGAATCGGTCTTCCATTCTCCTTTTGATATGGATTTACCGAACATTTTCTCCGCCTGCCGGAAAGAATCATTGAAGAGTGCCGGAGCCAGCTTCTCCTGCAACTCCCGGTTCAATGCCGCATGGATACTGTCACCTTGCCCTGCCACAAACAATTCATAAATGTGCTGCGCGCGCGCAGTATTCGCATCTTGTGCAAAGCCCCCATATACATTGCCCAGCAAGAGCAGTATAAGAGCCCATCGTCCTATAACCCCCATCTCTTTCATCCGTATCCTTTATCAATGGTTCAACGTTCCCGTATTGACTACCGGTTGTGCAGCCTCGTCCGCACAAAGCACTACCAACAGATTGCTGACCATTGCTGCTTTCTTGTCTTCGTCCAGTTCAACAATTTCTTCTTCAGAAAGTTTATGGAGCGCCATTTTTACCATAGAGACTGCCCCTTCCACAATCTTCTCGCGTGCCGTAATGATGGCGGATGCTTGCTGGCGACGCAGCATCACAGCGGCAATTTCGGGCGCATACGCCAGATAGTTGATGCGGGCTTCCACCACTTCCATACCCGCCATGGCCAGGCGTTCATTCAGTTTCTGCTCCAGCTGTTCATTGATTTCCTCACCGCCCGAACGAAGTGTCAACTCTTCCGTATCAGCCTCATTATCATCATAGGCATACTGACCGGCAACTTGACGAAGAGCGGCATCACTCTGTATCATGACGAAGTTCTCGAACGCATTCATACGATTGGCCACCGCATTGCCAAGACTGACCTGGTTGGCATTACCCGCTGTCGGAGCGGATGCAGCCATTGTTTGTGAATCAATCTCAAACATGGCTTTATAAGTATCTTTCAACTTCCACACCAATACCAATCCTATAAGTATGGGATTGCCAATCTTATCATTCACCTTTATCGGCTCCACATCCAGATTGCGTGCACGAAGCGAAAGCTTCTTCTTATTAAGAAAAGGGTTTACCCAGAAAAAGCCGGTCTCCTTGAACGTCCCTTTATATTTGCCAAAGAACACCATGGCACGCGCCTCGTTCGGCTCCAGCTCCATATAGCCGGCAAACAGAATGAACCATACCAAACACAAACACACCGAAAGGATCAAGGTAGGCACAGAAATGAGGAATCCAAAGATTATCACCGCCGTAAGCACTACCAAATGAAGGAACAAGGCCAGAAAGCCATTCATCTTGAAACCACTGAAACCACACTCTTTTGTTTCCATATTCTATAAATTTAATTGATATCATAATGATATCACAAATATATCAATTAAAATTAGAGAAGTACAAAGAAACAAGGGAGTTAACATATAGTATTAAGGATTATTAAGAACATGTATTCCCAGTATATAAAAATTCCGCTTGAGGGTCATAACTCACCCTCAAGCGGAAAACTTTTTTTGACTCTGTCAGTGATGTATCAAGGCTGAATGACAAAAGACCGGCGCAGCAAACCAGCAGTTTGCGAGCTACCGCCCACCATCAGTTCATAACTGCCTTCGGAAACGCACATGGTATTGCTTTGCGGATTCCACCACACCAACTCTTTATCACCCAAATCAAACTCTACATCGACCGTCTTTCCTGCTGGGATATGTACCCGCTTGAAAGCACGCAATGCCTTGCTCGGTCCTTCTACATCATCGTTTTTCTTCAAATAGACCTGCACAACCTCTTCACCGTCACATTTGCCGGTATTGGTTACGGGGACACTCAATCTCAATTTCTCACCGGACTTTATATTATCCGAACCAAGCACCACAGCACCATAGCTGAAAGAGGTATAGCTCAATCCATGACCGAAGGGAAAAAGCGGTTCCTGGGTCATGTAACGGTAAGTCCGGCCGGTCATGTTATAATCCTCAAAATCCGGGAGCTGAGACACATTGCGGTAGAAGGTCACTGGCAAGCGTCCTGCCGGATTGTAATCGCCGAACAATACTTCGGCTACAGCCGTACCGCCTGCCTGACCGGGATACCATGCCTGCAGAATGGCTCCACACCTCCCGGTTTCCGGCTCCAGACCGATGGGAGAACCCGAACAGTTCACCAACACCACCTTTTTGCCGGCACGGTGCAAGGCGGCAATCAGTTCCCGTTGGACAGCAGGCAACTCGATATCGGTACGGTCACCTCCTCTGAATCCGGGAAGCTCAACACCCATCTCCTCGCCTTCGAGGTTCGGAGAGACTCCTCCCACAAAGACCACGATATCAGCATCCTTTACACGCTCCACAGATTTCCTCACATCCACTTCATTCTTAAATCCAAGGTCGAAGTTCAGCAGTGCATCGCTACGGAAATATTCAAAATCCAATTCAACGTCATACGTTTTTCCTGCTTGTACCTGCAAAGTATAAGCACTCTTCTGCCCACCGTGCTGATTGGAGAATCCTCTCACTTCCTCCCCATTTATCCGCAATCTCCCTGAGCCATAAGCATAGATGTCAAAGACCACCTCTCCCGACTGGTCGGGAGTGAATACGCTGTTGTAGGTAGCCGAGAAGTCGGTAAGGTTCACACCCGGAGCAAAAACCGTGGCACCGGATGTACAGAAATGGAAAGGAGTGGTCACTTGGGCAGTAGTGACTGGCTCACCGTCACGAGTCACGTTATTCCAGTAGCGTGCACTGAATCCGGGTTTCCCGTCGGCAGTCTTGCAACGATTGAAGACGCTCTGTATCTGAGCTCTCTCCACCCATCCGCAGCCTTGTTCATAAATAAGCCGGTCATCACTCCCCAAAGCTTTTCTAATTCCGTCCAGAATGGTAACTGTGTGCGGAGGCATACCGTTATAATTTCCCCATTGCATCACAGAATCATTGGCATTCGGACCCATCACGGCTATAGTCAGACCTCCACGCTTCAACGGCAAGGTATTATCCTTGTTCATAAGCAGTGTCATTGACTTGCGCGCCATGTCGAGCGCCAGAGAATCGTGTCCGGCAGAAGCCACCACAGAGAAAGGAATGCCGGTCCAGGACACCTTCTCCGGCTCGTCCATTTCACCCAGTGCAAAGCGGGCCGTCAAAAGGCGCTTGACTGCTACATCCACTGCTTTTTCATCAATCTTTCCCTGCTTCACCGCTTCTACCAGGGCCTCGTAACTCGAACCGCATTCCAAGTCAGTCCCACTCAGCACCGCAGCCGCCGAAGCGGACTCTGCATCAGGATGCGTCTTATGACCATAATCTCTGTAAAAATCGGCAATAGCTCCACAGTCCGAAAGGACAATACCGTCAAATCCCCACTCATCGCGCAAAATCTGCATCAGCAGGCGGTCGCTACCGCAACAAGGATCGCCCTCAAAACGGTTGTAGGCACACATCACCTCCTTCACTTTTCCTTCTTTCACCAAAGCTTCGAAAGGAGGAAGATAAGTTTCATACAAATCACGGGGCTTGATATTTTCCGCATTAAACTCATGGCGGTTCCATTCCGGACCTGAGTGTACGGCAAAGTGCTTGGCACAAGCATGCAGCTTGTCATATTTTCCATCGTTCGTACCCTGCAACCCCTTTACAACCATCACTCCCATACGGCTGGTCAGATAAGGGTCTTCCCCATAAGTCTCTATACCCCTTCCCCAGCGAGGGTCGCGGTAGATGTTCACCGTAGGCGTCCACATCGTCAATCCTTGATAGCGTTCATGGCTTTCCTGGGATGTATAGTAGGCATTCTTGGCACGGGCCTCATCAGAAACAGCAGTAAATACCTCGTATACAGTCTCCGGCGAGAAGGATGCCGCCATACCAATCGGTTGGGGAAACACTGTGGCCAGCCCGGCACGCGCCACTCCATGCAACGCTTCATTCCACCAGTTATAGGGCTTGATGCCCAGGCGTTCCACTGGTTTGGAGCTGTCCATCATCAAGGACACCTTCTCTTCGAGCGTCAGTTCCTTCAGCAAAAGTCCGGCACGCTCTTCTGCCGGCAGAGATGCATTCTTGTAAGTAGCCTGTCCACATCCCGACAATAGGAAGAGTGGCAAAAGGTAAAGAAGTTTCTGTTTCATCATAGTTTTATATTAATCGTTGTTACAATCGCTTGTATCACAAAGATAAATATTTTCTTCCAATTGCCAACACGCAATAAACTTCTTATTATAGCCTCCTCTGAATATCCTCGTTACTGTTCCGCTGACCCTTACTACGTATATCACCACCGAAAGTATAGGATACACCGATACGGAAACTGGCAAAGGCAAACTGATTGTCGGCAATTATCTTCAACCCGTTGGACATGGTTTCCAATTTGGAATGGCTGACAAACAAATTGTTGACATTCAGGCTGAGGCTGAGCTTATTGTTCAACAACCGATAAAGCATACCTGCACTGACGCTGTAAGTGGGGCTCATCAGATAGATGCCCTGATACTGACGGGAAGAATAGGAACCGGACAACGTGGCCAGAAGAGTCTTCTTTTCATTGAAGAAGAAAGTGTTGCGCAGGCTGGCGTTATAAGCCCACCCTTTCTCCTCGGGAGAGGTGGTGGCAGCGCTGGAGGTGGTCCGGCGATAGCTCACTCCATGCTGGGCGTAAGTTTGTAGCCATTTGGTACGGAAAGTGTATGAATTGTTAAGCCTGAAAGCATGCGTCTGCATGAAATTCTCCCAGAGGAAAGAGGTCACATTCGTTTCAGCATCCAAGTCCACAACCTGGAAGAAGACATCGTCCGAATAAGAATAATAGGCAGAAACATTGAAGTTATTCTTCAACGTATATCCCAGTTCGGCATTGTAAGTATAACTGGGTTTCAAGTCTTCACGACCGCAAGCGTAAGTGTACTTGTTCTGATAGAACGGAAAAGGATTGACCATATTCTGTGACGGACGGGAGATGCGGTTGGAGAAACTGAAGTTCAGCGCATGCCCGTCTGTAGGCGAATAAAGCAGATAGACAGTAGGGAATAAGCGCGTATAGTCGTGCTTGTCCTCCGTATCCTTCGCTTCAGAAATACCGGTAGTGCGGGTGTGCTCCATACGCAAGCCCAACTGCATGGAAAAACGTTCGGAATATTCACGGCTATAATCAGCATATAAGGCATAGATTTGCTCCTTGTAACGGAAATAATCATCCTGCACCAGCGTAGGGTCCGATGTATCGTAATTGATACCGTTGCGAGTGTTGGTAAAGGAGACCTTGGCACCTGCCGTTATCTTGTACTTTTCAAAAGGAAGGATGAAATCAAGAGCGGAGGAGACTACATCTACCTTGCGATGTTGCAGATAGTTGTAATCGAAGTTTGTGCCCGGAATCTCCGTACCGTCAGGCAGGAGGGTTTTCGAGAGAAAGCCCATATTTTCGTCCCGGTTGTCACGCAGGTAATCCACATCCCAAGTCATTTTCTTGCCTTTGTCATCCCAGACCTTATCGGTATGAAAATTCAGATTGAGGCGGTCGGAACCGGTATCCTTGTCACTGCTGGAGTACAGCAGAGAATCCAGTACGGCGGTAGAGGCATCGTAAACTTCCGTCCATGAAAGGGCGTTGCCCGGTTTGGGAGCACTGTGATTATAGATGGCCTGCATACCTGCACTCCAGTCCCGTTCCAACGATACATCCACACCTCCCTGAAGGTAGAAGCTATTCATGTAATTGGTGTAGTCGGCACGGCTGTTCCAGGTGTTCTGCGGAAAATAGCGGTAATTCTTCTCACGCGTCTCATAGTTGCCCTGCGTAGTACCCCCGTTGAGAAAGGATGACACGCGCCCCTTGCTGAGGTTCAGGCTTACCCCGCCATATCCGTAATTGTCCTTTTCACCAGCGCTGTAGGAAGCGGAAGCCGTACCACCCACGTAATCTTTGGGACGTGACTTCAAGCGAATATTGATGATGCCTGCATTTCCGGCAGCATCGTACTTGGACGGAGGCGTGGTAATCACCTCCACCTTCAGTATCTGGGAGGCGTCATAGGAACGGAGGTAATCTATCAGTTCATCTCCCGACAGCTTCGTCTCACGGTCGTTGATATAAACCTTGATGCCCCCTTTACCTATAATACCAATGCTGTTTTGTCCAACCTGCAGACCGGGCACTTCACGCAGAAGGTCGAGTGCACTGCCACCGGCAGAGGCTATGGTATTATGTGCATCGAACACTACCCTATCTACCAGACGCTTGATAACAGGACGCGCGGCCGTAACGGTCACTTCGTCCAGCAAGGCGGAAGAAGATTTCAATGTCAATTCGCCAACGTTTTTGTTTCCTCGCAGCACAACGGGAACGTAGAGGTCTTCGCTGCCGATAAGGGTAATGTGCAACAAGTATTCTCCCAGTGGCTGGTCAAAGGAAAAACAACCTTGCGTGTCGGTCAGCATACCGGTAATATAGGCACTGTCTTTTGCCTGCTTCAGCAGCACATTCGCCACCTCTACCGGTTGGCGGTTCTCGTCCTGCACACAACCGGAAAGCCGGTAAGTCTGGGCGGAAAGGAAAGTGGCCATACTTGCCAAGGCCATCCATACCATCACTTTTTTTCTAACGTTGTTCAGTAGATTTTCTTTCATTATGCGTTTGATTTCAATGTTTTACTCTTTGTATTTCGCTGAAACAAAGATAGGGGTAAAACATGCCTCAAACAGTCTATACCAAGGAATAAAAAGTCTATATCCTCGAACCACGAATCACTACATATCAACGTTTTAACCTTACAACACTCTATATTATACCTTTCCCGGTCTATATGCTCTTTATAAACTCTACGATGCCCTCTTTCTCCTCCATCCCCAGCTTCTTGCGGATATTCGTCTTTCGCTGGTAAATGGTGGGAATACTTTGTTGTGTCACCACACTAATCTCCTTCGTCGAGAAGTCCGCACAGAGCAGGCAGCAAAGCTGCTTTTCTTTGTCAATGAGCACATCGCCAAAACGGCTGTCCATCTTTGTGTAGAAGTTATCATACATCCGGTCTATGATAGGGTACAAGTCCTCCCATACCAGCAAACTCTCTACCGGCAGTTCATGGCTGGTAATACCCGAAATGCGGCGAAGCAGCTCCTGATTCTGTGAGGTAGGTTGTTTAGCCACCAGCCGTATCATGCCTAATTGCTGCAACAGTATTTTCCGGAAAAACTGTCCGTCTTCCTCCTTCGACTGGTTCTTGGTCGCATCTTCCAACAGCCGGGTCAGTGTTTCCGCCCGTTCTTCCGCTTCAATCAACCGGTTACGCCGGTTACGGACATAAAGGGACACACCGCCACCTGCAAGCACCAGTACCAACAGTGCCAGCAACAAATTCAACTGTGCCTGCTTCCGTTCCACCGTCAGAATCAAGTTGGCTTGCGAAAGCGTCTCCTTCGACTCATCCTTACGCCGGACGGTACTCTGCAACGCAGTAAGAGCATTGGCAACAGAATCATTATAGCGCGCCACGTCCAGCACATCAAACGTACGGTGACGTGTATAATCTATCAATGCCCTATATACTGCCACCATATTCTCTTCCGTCAGAAACCGGTTCCGGCCCTCGCCACGTTTCCTTTCCTTATTCAAATAGTATTCCGCCGAATCAAGCAGCCCTTCTTTCAAGAACACTTCCACTTTCACCAGATCTCCCATACGCAACTGCACCGGGTCGATGACATACTGCTCCATACGACGAATAGTAGCTATCGCACCGGAAGGTTCATCAAAAAGGTAAGCCTGCATCTGGGCATAGTTACGCAAATAATGCACTATCTTACTGGTATCTCCTGCCTGCACAGCCAGTTCTATGCTACGCTCCATGTAGTAAGGTGCAGAATCATTCTTATTCAGCCCCATGGCAATTCCCATAGAGAAGAAGCTTTCGGCTCTTGCATCCAAGGCTATGGCGGTACGGAAAGTTTCTATCGCTTTCTCATAATCTTTCCAGACATACACATACCAGTATGCCTTATCAATCAGCATATCAGCCATTCTTCCCGTGTCCTGCAGCGCCTTGGCCAAAGCTACGCCGCTGTCAATGGCAGCTATACACCGTTCGTGCTCTTTCAGCCAATACCAGTACCAGGCTTTCAACTGATAGGAAAACAGATTCTTCGCCGTGTCGTTGCGGAAGACGTAATAATCGGAAGCAGGCAATATCAAGGAATCTTCCGCCATCGAGTTGTGCCGCTTATAGTGCACATAAGCATTCAGCCATCCATACAACAGCCTCTCCTCATCCGAAAGTTGCGATGGCCTCTCTATCTGTACCAGCAAGGCATACACGCTGTCCACATTCATATTCACCTGCTTTTCTGCCAGATGTAACAGATGTGCCTCATTCATCTGCCGGCAGGCAACAAGGCACAGCAACGCAAACAATAGTCCAAGGAAAGGTAATCTATTCATAATATAGGAGATATAGTTTTTTCTATCATTTGTCTGCAACCGCAGTTTCCAGTTGCTTCAGCGCCTGCTCCAACACCGAACGCGGGCAGCCGATATTCAGCCGCATAAATCCCTTGCCCGGTTCACCGAACATGGTACCGTCATTCAGCGCCAGGTGTGCCTGGTCTACAAATAATCTCACCAGTTCCTCCTGAGTCAGCCCCAATCCCCGGCAGTCCAGATAAATCAGGTAAGAAGCCTGCGGACGTATCATGCCGATGCCCGGAATATGCTCGCGCAGGTAGTTCTCCGTGAAATTGATATTACCCTTTATATAGTCCAGCAGCTGTTCCAACCATTCCTCACCATGCATATAGGCAGCAGCCGCACCGATATAGGCCAACATGTGCCCTTCGCTGAACTCGCCCGCTTCCATGAACTCCTGAAAACGGTGGCGGATGTCCTCATTGAGGATAATGGCGTACGAACTTCCCAATCCCGGCATATTGAATGTTTTGCTGGGTGCCATGAAGGTGAGGGAATTCTGCGCGGCAGCCCCCGAAACAGTAGCAAAAGGATGGTGTTTGTAAGGTGGCAGAGTCAAGTCGGCATGAATTTCATCGGAGATGACAAACGTATGGCTTTCCGTACAAATATCAGCAATCCGGCGTAATTCGTCCACCGTCCATACACGCCCGCCCGGGTTATGGGGATTGCAGAGAATCAATACTTTGCATCCTTGTATATCCTTACGGAAACGCTCAAAGTCAATCTGATACTGTCCGTCTTTCAGGTCGAGCGGAGAGTAAACCACTTCGCGCTTCATGCGTTGCGTCACCAGGAAGAAGGGATGATAAACGGGAGTCATCACCATTACCCGGTCGCCGGGATTGGTGAAGCATTGCAATGCGAAGGCTTGACCGCGGACAATGCCGGGTACAAAAGTCAGCATCTCGCGAGTGACGTCCCAACCGTGGCGACGACTGAGCCAGCTACAAATGGAAGTATACCATTCCTCACACGCAGACGTATAGCCCAGCACTTCATGTTCAAGACGCTTCCGCAAGGCTTCCATCACAAACGGGGGCGTGCGGAAATCCATATCCGCCACCCACATGGGGAGGAGGTCATCGCGTCCCCATACACTCTTCACACCGTCCCATTTCACGGAGTCGGTACCACGGCGCTCTATTACTTCATCAAAATTGTAAGTCATATGCTTGCTTTTTTATAATTCAACGCATCAATTTGTCTTGTTTTTATACGACCCATTACCGCCACCTTATTTTTGTAAACAATAATCATATCGGGAAAAATATAAATACCGCCACATCCCACACTGCATGAGACAAGATAATAGCGGCAAAGCGGTTCGGAAAGAAACGGTAAAGCGCCCCCCATGCCGCCCCCACCACCAGAGCCGCCATGACCAGCATGAAGTTGCAGGAACCGGCATGCACCAGTGCATAAATCAAAGTAGCCACCACAAAACCCGCATTCGGATTCCAGCGTTTGGAAAGCGTGCGTTGCACATAGCCGCGCCAGAAAATCTCTTCCGCCGGCCCTATCAGCAACAGCAGCAATGCTGCCAGCAGCCAAGGAGACTCTCCCTCTTTCATCCCATAAATGGAGTCCACCTGCGGACGGGCAAAATCGAACATCCAAGATGACACCTTGTCTCCCAACCAGAAAACGCCCCACAAAGCAACAGCAATGCCAAGTCCCAGCAAGACATTCGGCAAGCTCCACTTCACCTCCCGCCACCAGCCGGGATTGAACAAGGTGGCAAACACGGACAGTGTGAGCGCAGAACCGGTCATCATCCACCAGAAATTCACGAAAGGAGCCGTCCAAGGCGAAAACATGACCGTCCACAGCACGGCAGCCAGCAGAATGGTAAAAATCAGCTTCTTCATGACAGCAGACCGGCTACAACGAACGACAACGTGAACAGCAGACTGAACAACAACTGGAGTTTTGCAGTCATCTCATCCAGACCGGCTATGGCACTTTCTCCCTTTCCGGGAAAACGGGACACCACCCGTACATTGCCTATGGCAGGAACCAGTGCCGGCATCACCAGCAGGGTCCATAAAGGAAGAGTTCCCGCAGCTATCAAGCCGGCTATCCAGCCAAAAGGAAAAAGGACTTCGGCACAATAAACGTACATCGACGCCTTTCCTCCCAGCTTCATGGCCAGTGTCTGAATCTCTGCACGGGCATCGGTACGCATATCCCGTGTATTATTGGCATGCAGAATGGCCACCGTAATCAGTCCCACCGGCAGAGCTATCCACAAGACATTCCAGTCAACTACTCCCGTAGCCACATAGCAGGTGCCCAACGTCGGCAGCAAGGCATACGCCAAAAAGATGACGACATCGCCCAACGCACGATACTTGAGCGGTGGATAAAGCAACGAGCAAGCTGCACCGCCTATACCGATGTACAGCAACGGCAACCCCGTACGCCACAGCAGGCCGACACCCGCAACAAGGGCAACTGCCAGCAATGCCATCGACAAGCTATATATCTCGCGCGGAGCAAACATCCCGTCGGTCAAGGTCTTGGCGCCAAAGGTATCCCTTGCATCGACCTTATGCTTATAGTCAAAATAATCGCTCCAGGTATTCCCGGCAGCGTGAAACACGACGATGTTCAGCAATGCCCAGATGCCGTTCACCCAGTTTATGTCCTGCTGCATCCAATACAGATATGCCAACGTCACCACCACCGGCATCGAAGAGGCGGGGAATGACCACGGACGCACCGCTATCATCCAATCTTTCAAAGAATGTTTCTTCATTTGTTATTTATCATTTATTTGTGCGCAAAAGTACGAAATATCTTCGCTTTTTTAAGTAATTTCGCGCACAAGATAAAAGAACCCCTTATGATAAAAGCTCTGTTTTTTGACATCGACGGAACCTTGGTCAGCTTCAAGACCCACGAAATTCCCGTTTCCACTATTGAAGCGTTGACTGCCGCCAAAGCCAAAGGCATACATATCTTCATTTCTACCGGACGTCCGCGCGTCATCATCAACAACTTGTCCGCCTTGCAGGAACGGAATCTGATAGACGGCTACATCACGATGAACGGCGCCTATTGCTTTGTAGAAGACACCGTTATCTACAAAAGCCCCATACCGACAGCGGAAGTGGATGCCTTGACAGCTTTCTGCCACGAACGCAACATCCCATGCATCCTGGTGGGAGAGCACGACATCTGCGTGAACCAGCCCGGCGAAGTAGTGGAGGAAATCTTCCATCGCCAACTCAAAGTGGACCCCATCGAAGCAAAGCCCTATACCGACAGCCATGCCGACAAAGCCTTCTTCCAGCTGACTCCCTTTATCAACGCCGAGGAAGAAGCAATCATCCTGCCCGCCGTCCCCCACTGCGAGATGGGCCGCTGGCATCCCGCCTTCGTAGACGTGACAGCCAAAGGAAACACCAAGCAGAACGGTATCGACCAGATTATCCGCCACTTCGGCATCAAGCTGGAAGAAACCATGGCCTTCGGCGACGGAGGAAATGACATCAGCATGTTGCGCCATGCCGGTATCGGTGTAGCCATGGGCAATGCCAATGACGACGTGAAAGCTGCCAGTAACTACACAACCACTTCTGTTGATGAAGACGGTATCGCCAACGCCCTGAAATATTTCGGCATAGTCGGGAATCCATCATAAATCTGAAATCTTTTGAACTTCGTTCCCGATACCCAAAACAAAGAGTTTCAAGACGCCTTGAACCTCATCCAGTATACCCGTCAGTCCGTATTCCTGACGGGCAAAGCAGGTACGGGCAAATCGACCTTCCTGAAGTACATCTGCGCGAATACAAAGAAAAAGCACGTGGTGCTTGCACCGACCGGCATAGCCGCCATCAATGCCGGAGGCAGTACCCTGCACAGCTTCTTCAAACTGCCCTTCTACCCCCTGCTGCCCGACGACCCGAACTTCAGCCTTCAACGGGGACGCATCCACGAATTTTTCAAATACACCAAACCCCACCGCAAACTGCTGGAAGAGCTGGAACTGGTCATCATCGACGAGATTTCCATGGTACGCGCCGACATCATCGACGCCGTAGACCGCATCCTGCGCGTCTATTCCCGCAACCTGCGCGAACCCTTCGGTGGCAAACAGATATTATTGGTGGGCGATGTGTTCCAGTTGGAACCCGTCGTCAAAGGAGATGAACGGGAGATACTGAACCGATTCTACCCTACCCCTTATTTCTTCTCTGCCAGGGTATTCGGCCAGATAGACCTTGTCTCCATCGAACTGCAGAAAGTATACCGTCAAACAGACAGCAAGTTCATCCATGTGCTGGACCACATCCGCAACAATACCGTCGGCTCTACCGAACTTCAGCTGCTCAACACCCGCTATGGCACCCAAATAGAGCAATCGGAAGCCGACATGTACATCACCCTCGCCACCCGCCGTGACAATGTGGACTACATCAACGACAAGAAACTGGCGGAACTTCCCGGTGACCCGGTCACCTTCTACGGCGAAATCATGGGAGACTTTCCCGAAAGCAGCCTCCCCACCTCGCAGGAACTGGTACTGAAACCGGGCGCACAAATCATCTTCATCAAGAATGACTTCGACCGCCGCTGGGTGAACGGCACCATCGGCGTCATCAGCGGCTTCGACCCTATTGAAGAGACCCTCTACGTCATCACCGACGACGGCAAGGAATGTGACGTCAAACGAGAGTCGTGGCGAAACATCCGCTACAAATACAACGAAGAAAAGAAACAGATTGAAGAGGAAGAACTGGGAATCTTTACACAATATCCCGTGCGCCTGGCATGGGCCATCACCGTACACAAGAGCCAAGGGCTGACCTTCAGCCGGGTAGCCATCGACTTTACCGGCGGCGTGTTTGCCGGTGGGCAGGCATACGTAGCCCTCAGCCGCTGCACCTCGCTGGAAGGCATCCAGCTGAAAAAGCCCATCAGCCGTGCCGATGTATTCGTGCGTCCGGAGATTGTCAGCTTCTCCGAACGCTTCAACAACCGCACCGCCATCGACCGTGCCTTGAAGCAAGCACAGGCAGACGTTCAATACGTTGCCGCCGCCAAAGCCTTCGACAAAGGGGACTTCGGCACTTTCCTGGATGAGTTTTTCAAAGCCATCCATTCCCGCTACGACATCGAGAAACCGAACGTGCAGCGCCTCATCCGCCGGAAGCTGAACATCATCAACCGTCTGAAAGAGGAAAACCGTGCACTGAAACAAGCAGCATTGGAGAAAGAGAAAGCCCTCGTGAAGTATGCCCGCGAATACATCCTTATGGGTGACGAATGCCTGAAGCATGACATGAAGGAGGCGGCCATGAAAAACTATGAGAAAGCCGTCACCCTCTGTCCCAAATTCAAAGAGGCCTGGAAGAAGATAAAGAAACTGGAGAAAGAGATGCTAAAAAGGTGAATTGCTTGTTTATAAGCCGATTATTATCTATTTTTGCATGTAATATAAAACTCAAATCCATTTCTGCCATGCTTCTGAAACTTTATGAAAAAAATAACAATCCCGCCGACCTGCAGCAGGTGGTCGACCTACTGAATGACGGTGGTATCCTTATCTACCCTACCGACACCATGTATGCCATCGGCTGCCACGGACTGAAGGAGCGCGCCATCGAGCGCATCTGCCGCCTCAAGAATATCGACCCCAAGAAGAACAATCTTTCCATCATCTGCTACGACTTGAGCAAGGTCAGCGAATACGCCAAAGTGGACAACAGCACCTTCAAGTTGATGAAGCGTAATCTGCCCGGAGCTTTCACCTTCATTCTGAACGGCACCACCCGCCTGCCCAAGATATTCCGTAACCGTAAGGAGGTCGGCATCCGTATGCCGGACAATTCCATCATTCAGGAAATAGCCCGCCTGCTGGATGCTCCCATCATGACAACTACATTGCCGCATGATGACAATGAGGACATTGAATACTGCACAGACCCGGAACTGATTGACGAGAAATTCGGTGATATTGTCGATTTGGTAATAGACGGCGGTATCGGCGGTACGGAAGGCTCTACCGTAGTGGATTGCACCAATGGGGAGCCGGAAATCATACGCCAGGGGTTAGGCTGGCTGGACGAAGGATAAATATTGAATTCCGGCCACAATTTCCAAACCTTTTCAACTTCTTTTATGTTTCTTTACTAAGAAATACAGGAACTTTATGAGCACAAAAGAACAATACTGGAAATATTCATTGATAGCTATCATTATCGGGCTGGGAATCATTCTTTTCAGACAAATAGCCCCATTCATGGGCGGTCTGCTGGGAGCCTTGACTATCTATATCCTGGTGAGAAAGCAGATGATGTATCTTTCCGACAAGCGGAAAATGAAGCGCAGCATAGCTGCCACCCTCATTACAGCAGAGGCAATTCTCTGCTTTCTGGTTCCGCTTGGGCTGGTGGTATGGCTGGCTGTGGTCAATCTTCAAAACATCAATCTGGACCCGCAAGCCATTATAGCTCCTTTCGAAGAAGCGGCCAACATCATTAAAGCCAAAACCGGCTACTATATCTTGGGGAAAGACACGGTGGCATACGTCATTTCAATTCTTCCCCGCATCGGGCAAGCCATCATGGGAGGTATCAGCAGTTTTGCCGTCAACATCTTCGTACTGGTCTTTGTACTCTACTTCATGCTGATAGGGGGCAAAAAGATGGAACAGTACGTCAACGACCTACTGCCGTTCAATGATGACAATACACAAAACGTCATCCACGAAATCAACATGATTGTCCGCTCCAATGCCATCGGCATCCCCTTACTCGCCGTCATACAAGGAGGAGTAGCCATGATAGGCTACTGGATTTTCGGTGCTCCCAACATCTTGTTCGCCGGTTTCCTGACCTGCTTCGCCAGCATCATCCCAATGGTAGGAACAGCGCTGGTATGGTTTCCGATAGCTGTCTACATGGCATTGATAGGCAACTGGGTTCAAGCTATCGGGCTGGCCATCTATGGCGGTGCAGTCATTTCACAGCTCGACAACCTGATACGCTTCATCATCCAGAAGAAAATGGCAGACATTCATCCGCTTATCACTGTCTTCGGAGTTGTAATCGGCTTGTCCCTTTTCGGATTCATGGGTGTCATCTTCGGGCCACTGCTCTTATCACTATTCTTTCTGTTCGTGGATATGTTTAAAAGAGGGTATTTGGATGCAAGGGGGAAGACGACGGAATAAGTACTTAATAAAGCATGACCATAATAGGGTTACCTTCCTCTTCTACTCCCATTCTCCGTTGATTATCATCACTGAGTTCATCCGGTTGTAACAAAGCAAAAAAATGTCCATCCGAAGTGACTCCCCTGATTTGGATATGCTGATTATTCATTTTATCAAATAAGCTATCACCCTTTTGGCAAACAACAGTTTTCTTTTCCTTATGGTAAAATCCACAATATGACTGGCTTTCTTCTAAATATAAGCTTGTATGAAAATGGAAATAGATGTATTCTGCATTCTCCAGAATATAGTCTATGGCTATTTTCTTATCACATCCTTCTACATCCAATTGCTGCTGCTCACTCCAGTGCCACTCACCCAGTTCAAAAACCAGATATGGAGTAAGTCCCTGCTCTGAAATAGTATAGATAGTATCATTAAAAGCTTGTTTCACTCGGATGGCATCCTTAGATTTCCATAACGAAGGGCTATTGATTGCCGTATAATATTTCCGGTCACCAACAAATTCTGCCATTGCCAAGTCACCTCCATAAGCAACATTGCCCCCCAACAAATTTGAAACCGACAAAACCTCATCCATGGGAAGCAGGGCTGAATTCCATGTAGCAATACCGGTCAATGACATCGTATTTCTATCCATATAAAAGACTGATGGCGTCTCCGGAGAGAGTTTCATTTTATTATGTCCCCAAATTCTGTCCGCATCCATCAAATAGTAATTTTGGGACAGAATACAATTGACTGTATCTTGCAATCGAATTCTATCCTTATATTTCCCATCAAATCCATATAGTAGGAAATCATTATTCCATCCCAATAGATAAACGGTTCTCCGAACCGCATCAGCCCAAAAGCTCACTTTCCCCCATGAATCCTTTGCATATCCTTCCGGATCAGTACCTACGTGTCCAATATCCCGAATATACTTCCCGTTAGTACGGTCAAAAAGTTTCAGATTCTGATGGACAGAAGATACCAATATCGCACTATCCATAATTATGCACTCCGGATATTTTCCTATAATAGCCTGCTCATTAGTCTCCAAAGGAATATAACTTATGCTGGAAAACAAATTTTGTACAGATTGTCCTTCTGACAATCTACTCATTGCTTCCGCAACATTAATTACATTGCCATCAATCTGCTTTTCGGAACACGAAGTTACAACCAACATCAATAATAAAAAGAATTTCCACATATATCTCATACCATTTCTATTCATTACTCTGAAAGTAGTAAAATATCACTTATCATCATTAATTACATTATTTAATCGATTCCGGCTCCATCACAAGGCGAAAACCTCCATACTCGTCACTATAATTCTCAATGTCGTAATCAATGTACGACACCCGACACCCCTTTGCTGTTCCTCCCCAACTTCCACCTCGCAATATTCGGCGGAAAAAAAGATAAGTACCCTCAAAAGGCCATCCCGGATGGATAGACTTACCACCTTGCTTGTATTCTTTAGTGTACAAATCACCACACCACTCCCAAACATTGCCACTCATATCATACAATCCCAATTCATTGCTTTTTTTCAGACCTACCGGACGGGTAGTTCCAGCTTCTCCATATTGTCCGCCAGAGGAATTCCCAACATACCAAGCCACCTCACTTACCTGATTGCTGCCACTGTATTTATAGTGCTTACTTTTGTGTCCACCACGCGCTGCGTATTCCCATTCGGCCTCAGTCGGAAGACGAAATGTTTTACCGGTCATAGCATTTAATCTACCGATAAACTCCTGCGCATTTTTCCAGCTTACATTTTCCATCGGGCAATCTTCGCATCCCCCATTAAACGGCAAAATGGAATCAGTATCCATAACCGCCCTCCACAGCCTTTGAGTAACTTCATATTTTCCTATGTAAAAATCAGATACCGACTCCTTACGTGCTGGTTTCTCGTTATCCTCACAGTCACATCCCTGCTCATCTGTACATCCCATCATAAATGTACCTCCTTTCACAAAAACCATCTCAATAGAATCCCCATTCACAACAACTACAAGTTGCTGAATAGGAGTTTCATTCGACTGACATCGAATAAAAACAGTTATAAGACATATTGCCAAAACAACAGTCAATGCTTTAACTCTTCTTTTCATACTTTCATTAAGAACATTCTCTTCCTTAGTATTTCATACTATATATACGAATAGCACAAACATACTAAAAACAAATGAATTACGAACTATTCATAGATATATTTTTCACACTTCATGGGAAAACAGTTTCATCTTTATATCAACTTCTTAATAAAGAACAGCTATTATGGGGTTACCTTCTTCTTCAACTCCCATTCTCTGTTGATTATCATCGCTAAGTTCATCCGGTTGTAATAAAGCAAAAAAACATCCATCCGAACTAACTCCCCGAATTTGAATATGCTGATTGTTCTCTTTATCAAACAAGTTATCACCTTCTTGGCATACAACTGTTTTCTTGCGAATAAATATAAATCACTTCTTATATATGCAAGAATCATTTATGCTTACTTCAACAATACGATTACTATTTGACCCAAATAAATGTTCATTTTGAATATACAACTCTATTTCATGGCCTGGCAAATAATTCTGAAACCATTCATAATTTATTTCACTTTCCATACCTCTATTTATATAATAAAAAGAATCATTCTCCAACTCTATTACAATATCATTATGCTCTGTAGCAGATACACTTCTAACAATTCCTCTTTGCAGACTTATGTTATTTGATATAGACACGAATCTAAATATTAAAAATAGAGCTATAAAAGCCATCAAGACATACACTACAATCTTTTTTTTCATACGTAAATAATTATTATGCTTCTTACTAAAAAGAAGCGTTATACAATCTTTTCTTTAGCTAAAAACGAACAAGTTTCACCCGACTTCATATCCTGATTACGACTCCAGACCATCATAAAATTCTGCATCCTCAAATCCATAGCCTACCAAAGCCTCATTATAACCTTTCATTGCAATAAAGCCTCGCTTCTTCAAACATATTCGTCCAAAAACATCACGTTTACAAAGAGTACTGATATAGAATATATTTTCTTCATTCTCAAACTTCTTCATCACGAACTCTGCAAAGCCTTTCCCCAGATAATTATCTGCATCCAGATTACATACCGACTCGCTAACCTAAAAACCATATTCCCACTATGACTTCGTCGATAATAAGCCGGTTCATGCAAGTGATGCAAAATGAGATTTGTTTCATAGTGTTATATATTCATTATCAAATCAATGAACAGTAAATCTACCGAATGCATAAGCCCCATCCGCGCCCTTTATCTCAAGTAAAAAATCACCACCTAAACCTTGCTGTAACTGTACTTTTCTTAATATAGGAGAGTCTATATTCTCAGCAGAGGAGTAAACAACATTCCCATTCTGAGAAATTGCAATTTCCACTTCACCTATCGATTGATAGAATTCCAAATCAATGGAATGGTCATCATTCAAAAATGCTAAAAAAGGAGTAGCTGAAGGAATAGAACGATGAGCATTCCCCGGACCACCCGGTAAATCAAAATCCTCATCCATGACGATTTCTACTCTCGAAGGAAAAGTAACTGAATCTGCACTTACTACATTTACTACAAGAAAGTAGTATAAACTTAACAAAATAAAAAATGATTTCATAGTATCTTTAGTTTTGAATGTTACAAAGATAGCCATTCAATCACTTCTTAGAGAAAATACGAGTGGACAACACAAGACAAGTCAATACTCTATACACCAATAAGATGACAGTAAAAACATTTCTAAATTAGTGGACGAAAATCAAGCGATTATTCTAGTAAAGAGCTACAAATTCTTCCAATTTATCATTTGTATCCAAACTTAAGATTCCCCTCAACCTCCGTTTCTTCGTAAAAATGGAATTCATCTCACAGTCAAAAGTGAACATCAATTCACTGGAAGTGAAACCGACTTTAAGCAAAGCCAACAACATCAAGTTGCCACTAGTTAATTTAAAATCTTTCTTTAACCGAGAAATAAAATTACCATATATTAAATCTATATATTCAAGGAGTTGTTCTTTCTCCTGGTTGGTCATATTCTTCACAATCAGCTTTTCCTTCTTCAATTGTTCCAAGAGATAAACGCCATTTACACATACATTTTCACTTATTTTTTTATTCTCACTCTCCAATAGCAAAATCTTTTGGTTCAATTTAGCAATCTTCTCTCTATTTGTTTCTGCCATCTCACCTGCCCTTTGTTTCAACACATCAAGTTCATAAACATATCGTTTAATCATGCACTCATTTTCTTCTATTATTTGCATATTCTTCCGGAACAGTCCTTCATATCTCTTTCTCAAAAGAAAATACAAAACAATGCATAGCAGTATAATAAACAAGACTACTGCTATCCAAAAATAAAGCTGTATTTGCTTTTCACGTTCAACCTGTTGCTTTTCTAAAAGAAGTTTTCCTCTTTCATATTTACGTTGCAAAGTCAAAATTTGAGATGTTTGTTTAGCATCCCGTTCAATGACTAACAACGAATCAGACTTTTCTTTGAAATAGAGAGCCATTGCATACTTTTTCTGTTTCTTTTCCAACAGATACAAATAGTGATATGCACCCGCCAGAGTACGAGGATTTTCAGAATTCAAAGCTAAAGCGAAACATCTTCCAGCCTCATCCAACTTATTTAGATTCAAATAAATATTCCCCAATGACATTGAACAGTGATGCATAGAATGCCTATCTTGTTCAGTCTCTACCGCAGTTTTCAACAGGGCTATTGCATCTCCCAAATCCCCTTCATTTCTTTTGGCAATCCCTTTTACTTGTAATAAAGAAGGGATTACCCGTTCAAAACTGATACATCCTTTCTTTTTCTCACACAAGGACAAAGCACGATTAATGTAATTATAAACACTGTCATATTTCTGTTCTACATAATAAATACGAGCAATATCCCGATAAACATATATAACTCCTAAAGTATCAACAGCCTTTTGAAAACAATACGCTGAACTTTGATAATTGTCGAGAGCATCTTTATATAGCTTTCTGTCCGTATTCAAAACACCGATATATTCATGTACAAATCCCTGCAACTTATATTCTTCCGTCTTCTCCAATTTAGCCAAAGCGCTCAAATAAGCTTGTATAGCCAATGTATCATTATCTTGCAAATGCATCACCTTACCATAATAAAACAATGCCTTCCCCGCTTTCACCTTATCCTCCCCATTCTTATAATAATCTACCGCAATTTTTATCAACGAGTCCGACTGCAAGCTGTCTAAATAGTTCTTATCACGCGCTTGCGTCAGCAGCAATGTATAGTCCGCCCGCTGCTTTCCACGAAGTTTCTCCGGATGAGGAATTTGTTCCAACAGCAGCAATGCACTGTCAGGATATACATCCATATACCTCTCTATCTTATCAAAAACATTGGATACGTTCTTCTCTACGCAAGAACCTAACAGTACGCAAACGGACAAAAGCCCAAGATATAGCAGTTTTTTCATATGAACATGTTCTTTACCAGATTATCATTACGTATAACTCCTATGCCCACAGAATCCTTTTGGAGATAAATATTCACACCAGCCAACGGCAATCCTTTTTCTCCATCAGTCACAATGCCATTTGCCTGTGCATTAAAAATAACTGTACAGCAGAATGTTATGAACAGCACTATACATCGCTTCATAATTCATGTATGAGAATAAGCTTTTTTACAGCCCCTCCCTTCAAAGATACAAAAAACCGCTTCAATAATGTACAAAAACAAGATAAATGTGGCAAACAAAACAAATAGCTCAGAGCTTGTTTCCCCTTACATAGGCTTCCTTTCCATTTTCTGTACGGAGTTATCAGCGCCTATCGGCCGTGATGCGCTCTGCCAACGGCCGTCAACCACTCGACTAACGACCGTCAACAAGGTGCCTCATGCCCGTTGTTACGAAGTTAATACCGTGTTTACACGAAACGCATATCGTGTAAACAAGATATTTGCAAAATGCTGTACATTCTATTAATACACTAACAAACAAGATATTAACTTACTTTCCGGCGTATTTCCGCTGTGGAAGCAAAAGTTGCTTCCACCTTTTTGAGTTGCTTCCACAGCACTTGTAATGCCGATGAATAAAGGGATGCAGGAAGTGGGTGGAAGTGTGGAAGCAGAAATGATAAAACTAAGCAGAGATAATTTTCCCTTAAAAGCAATAAAACTCCAGAATCTGCTGGAGCAAAGCATCCTGCTTTCCCAGACCTTTTTCCAACTCCACACTTTTCAAGTTATAGAGTTGTGCCAGCAAAGCTGACGACTGCTTCTCGCAAAGACGGGAATCATGTACCTGCTCCATCCAGCAGACGGTCTCTCCCCAAACATCTACCGAAAGATGTGACAAGACTTCTGTCGGGGCTCCCCCCTTCTCCACCTTACGGAAGATTTCGACCAAAGCACACAACAAGCTGGACATTATCTGTTTACAACGGGAATGGGAACGGGATTCCCGGTTTCTGAAACGTAGCAGGAAATAGTACCCCAGCCATAAATAAACGGTGGTGACTTCTGCATGGATTTTCTCTATCCTCTTCCAATGCGCAACCAAGGCAGCATCAATTTCTTCCAGAATCGCATCCGTATCATCTTCTATGTAGTATTTCTGCGCAAGACACTCTATCACGCACCCCCATTTCGCCATATCCACACACTCTTGCGTACGCCCCATCCATACATGGGCTTCCTCCAATATCCGGAATGCCTTTTCTCCACATTCTGGAGCATCATAAAACCGATACTGACGAAACAACAGAAGAGACTGACATAATAACTCATCCAAAGAGTACTCCGCACTTTCCATATTTAAAATTCAAGTATCCATTCAGGTAACAAAATCGAGCAAAAGTAATCATTTCCTAAGAAAATCACGCTGTTTCAGCACAAAAACCGGCAGGAAAAAGAAGATACCGATGACGGACATCACCAGTCCGCCAATGGTACCCGCCGCCAATGGAAACCAGAAAGCCTCCTTGTCCTCACC
>NZ_QTLV01000009.1:0-263 GCF_003602795.1 Bacteroides sp. AF34-31BH | reverse complement strand
GCCGCCAATGGAAACCAGAAAGCCTCCTTGTCCTCACCTATCATGAAAGGGATAAATCCCAGAATGGTAGAAACTACCGTGAGGAAAATAGGAACGACCTTCGCATTCCACGCCTTGACGTAGGCACGAAGAGCGGAAAGACGGGGGAAACGACGTCGGATGCTGTTGTACTCGTTCAGGACATAGATGCTGGCATTCACCGTGATGCCGCACAGCAGGACGAACGAGGCAAAACCGCCCTGGTCGAAGTTCAGCCGGAACCA
>NZ_QTLV01000008.1:0-197121 GCF_003602795.1 Bacteroides sp. AF34-31BH | reverse complement strand
CCGGCCAGTCGCGAATATATGCGTGGCGGTGGTTATTCTTCCCAGTTCCTGACCCGTGGTGAAATGCCGGTAACAATGTGCCGTCTGAATCTCGTAAAAGGTCAAGGTCCGGTATTACAGATTGCCGAAGGCTGGACAGTAAACTTGGATAAGGATGTCTTCAAGGCCATCAATGAACGTACTGACCGTACATGGCCTTCCACTTTCTTCGCTCCACGTCTGACAGGTAAGGGATATTTCCGTGATGTATATACCGTTATGAATAACTGGGGGGCTAACCATGGCGCTATCAGTTATGGCCATATCGGTGCTGACTTGATTACTCTGGCTTCCATGCTTCGTATCCCGGTATGCATGCACAATGTTTCTGAGGAGGATATTTTCCGTCCCAGTGCATGGACCGCTTTTGGCGAGGATATGGAAGGCAGTGACTATAGGGCTTGCAAGAATTACGGACCTCTCTATAAATAAAGGACACAGGCGTTATGTTGAAATCAACCAAACTGAAAAACACTCTGCTGGCAGGTGCAACTGCAATACTTGTATTATGCGATGGGTAAAAGAAATGGGGGCTGGACAGTTATATTTATGATACCTGGATTTTGAAAAGACGTGGAATTGAAGATATGTCAACGGAGTTTTGGGGATATGTATTATAAGGGGGATGTGTGGTTTACAACCAATCTACTAAGAACTAGCTCTCCCCCTTTAATGAATAAGTTCTATCGCTGTTTGTGTCGTAATTGAGAACTACCATCTGCTGAACGGTATGTGTGGTGTGAATAGGAATCATATATTTGTTAATTACTACTTTTTATCCAGCGGGAACACACCATTCCGTCATAACCGTTATATTTGTCAGTTCCGGAATGTATCGTTTCCCTACGCCGTATTTCAGTTGATCCAACCCACTACAGTATCTCCCTTATAACCTTTTTCCCAAACAAACCGGGCATAGGCGATAGCATTCCCATTTGCCTGAGCTGCTGTAAAATCCCCACCTTTGGCAACAACAGCACGGGAAGAAAAGACATGGATTTTTCGTGGCGGATTGGTCTGAAAGAACGGTTTACGTCTTTTTCCCTCCAAGAATGTCAGCTTCAGGAACATGGCTGCTTTGGTTCCTTCATCCGATATATCCAAGGCTTTCTCTATAAATTCCAGGGCTATCTTATAAGGAGGTTTGGTAATGATAGCTCCATAAGGGTTTTCGGTGGCTTTCAGGAAATCAACGCCACCGGTACCATAACCTCGGTTCATCAGGTCAGTGGAATAAACCTCCTTGCCTAATTCTATCATCCTTTTAGACAGGTGCCCCATTCCACAGGCAGGTTCCCATATAGTATCAGGAAACTTCTCCACCTCGAATAACCTGTCTATGGCTTCAGGGAATGTAGCATAAAAATCATGTTCCTCCCTTGTTGTATCAGAGTGGTTGGACGCTCCGATTGTAGTATATATTGTACTTTTCATAGTTAACCCATTGTGTTTGTTGTTATTATCTATGCTGCTATAATCTTTCCTCCCCACTGATCGGCCATCGCATCCGCTATTACCTGACATAAGGAGACAGTATCACTGCCGGATTCCTACAGAGTCTACTCCAGGAAGGAGTAGCGGTAGGTTTCATCCTCTGAAGGCCTGACACTGCCGGTTCCGGATACCACACCCGGATAGTCCCCGGCGAAAGTATAGCATTTCCGGGCTGACGATGTCGTACTTCCGGAGGATATCGTGAAAGCGTAGTTCTCCGCACCCGCCCCGAGGGAGGAACCGTAGGTGAGCCTGCATTCCACGATGACAGTGGAGGCGACTTTATAACTGGCGGATGCATATACGCTGTAAATGTCATAGGCACCATCCTTGCTTTGCCAGCTGTAACTCAGATGTATGAAGTTGACGGACTTGATATCTGCACCCATCTGTTCCAAAGGGACGTTTATGTTGGCAGAGTCTGACTTATAACTACTAGTAGAACCACTATAATCAGATGTTTGTGTCTGTGTCAATTCCAAATTACCCTCTCGACTTGATGTACTGCTATTCGCACCTGCTGTTACAGAAGTTCCTGAAACAGAAAATCCAGTTCCACTACTTATTCTTCCGGAATAACTTGACCAAGTAGACCAGGAACCTGCACTTTCATCAGTCAGACTCCCATTGGTATAAGTCAATGTAACCGGTCGTCTCCTGGAAGTAACTGTTACAGACTGCGTTCCACCATCTGCGCTGAAACTTAATGAGGCAGGACTTACGGAAAATTCATACTGATATTCAGTTTTTGTAGTTATATCTACATACCTATCTTGAGTTAAACTGGCAGATGCTGATGGTTTTGTTCCGGTAAGATCGGAAGTATAGTCACAGGTAACTGTCAGGGTTCCGCTTCTTCCGGATGTAGTGCTTGTATTGGAAGTTACATTGACAGTGACTGTACCTCCACTTTGTGATCTGGAAAATCCTGCTCCACTAATGGAAGAACTGTAATTATTTCCTATTGTACTCCAAGAACCCCAAGAAGAAGATGTTACCGGTTTGGACCTTTGTTCAACAGTTACAGTAAAATCGTGGGAACCTGCACTGGATGAGAAATTATGAGAAATTGGAGAAATTGATATTCTGTAATCATAATCAGCCGGTGCACCATCCTGACTTAATGAGACGTAAGCTGTATCTCCGGCATTGGAAACTGTAACAGTACCGGTATTTGCACTGAATGTTGTGTTACTTCCTTCAGGAGTCACTGTATTACCTGAGATAGAGAAATAAGAGCTTCCTGAAGTTATTGATGAATTATAGGATGCAGAATATGAACTTCCATTATTCTGCCAGTCTCCCCAATCTCCCCAGGTACTACCTCCATCATATGAATATCTATATCTTATTTGATCCTGGGCTCTTGACGTTACCGAGAAGGACTTTCCGGACGTACTGCCATAATCCCAATTTAATGATGTAGGAGTTGTAGAAATGCCATAGACTGTCTGAGTATCACTTTGACTAAGAACACCTGCTTCCTGATCAATTTCAACCCAATCAATAGCTCCTCCATAAGATGCCGTAATTCTGGTGCTTCTTTCCGCACCATTGTTAACTGATACCGTTAATGTTACAGAAGTTCCAGAGCCGGATGATAAGGAGAAACCGGAAGTATCGGACAAACTCAGTGAAGGAGTTCCCGTATCATTTGCTGAAGATGTTGAACCCGAACTCCAAGTATGTGTACCGGTTCTTGTCGCACTTGCCCTTACTGTTGTAGTACCACCCTCCCTGGGGAAATTTGTTCTATCAGCGCTGACAGACACGTTCCAGGGGTTCCAGGATGTTTTTTCAATCCTATTCTCAGCCTGACTGACATCAGCGTTTGATACTGGGCTGGATTTACCGTTCATCGTGATAGTCAGTGAGACAGTAGCCACAGTAGTTTGACTCGATACAGTTGTACCTTTAGATCCAATATCGGCCAAACCACTCGAGGAATTTACGGTTGCTGTCCCAGAGATTCTATTAAATGTCGGAGTCCCGCCGGATGTGAGTGTCGTGGTTTTTCCGGATACCCAATATACAGTCTGTTCGTAGGAGTAACCGGGTAATGAACTACCTCCGGCGGCCGGGATAACCGTAGGATAGCTGAAAGATCTGATTCTTGGATTGCCATAACCATCTCCATCCGGTTTGATAGAATCCGCATTTTGTTTATGAGTTGCGGTAGCTGTTTTCTTGGGATCAGAACCGAAAGATTCGGATTGGGTCCATGTAATAGTACCGCTTGGCTGTGTCGATCCGGTATTTGCTCCATAACTGATAGTATCACTCGCGGCGGTCCATGTTCCGGAACCTACCGTTTGATTGTTACTAGAGGTATAAGCCACGTCTGTCTGTGACCCCTCCACATAGATACGGTTGCCCGCATTACTGTAACTGTACTGTCTCTTATACGAGGTCACCGTGAATTTCCGTGAACCTCCCGCCGCGGATATGGTAGCTGTCGTAGGAGTCACGGAGAAAGTATATTCCCAGTCAAGACGCTCGATATGGTCTTCGGGAACAAGCTGGTCGGCCGCATAGGTGTAGCCTTTCTTTATATGCAACCCGGCCGATTCAATCTGACTTCTTGTAGGACACATCATCGTATCTCCCGTGAAAGAGCCGGGTTTGAGTGTGTTGCAGAAGTCCTTTGTCGCTATTCTGAAATATTGTGCCATCTTGTTATTTGTTCTTGTTTTGATTCATACATTATAGTGCAATTATGCCGCCATTTTTCCTCCCCACTGATTAGCCATCGCATCCGCTATCCCGGGGAAAGTCTTGCTTCTCAGTTTTCTCCTTTCTTCAGGCGACACACCCGAGAAGAATATATCGGAGGTCCATTTCTGCATCCGGTTACCGTTCCTGAATGTCAGTACCTCACCTTTCCCTACTATATTTGTAGGTACCAGGAGAGGCAGGTTCTTCAACCACAGACAGGTCTTCTTGCTTGCTTCATGACCGAACATCCAAGGCTCTATAATCTGGTCAGGTTTTCTCCACCGGCTGCTCATAATGCCTACTGGATTTTCAATAGCTAGTTTATTCACTCCAATCCTTGAAACATCCATGAAGAACTGAACTGCTTCTTCACGGTCTTTGGCTCTGTCGGGGAACTTCGGATGGGGTCTTCTCTGTTCTGTCGGAAGGTTCTTATCGTCGGGGTGATAATACCATCTTGCACCCGAGACAGCAAGAAAAGTGCAGGGTGGATGGGCTATGACCAAATCCCAGTTACCGTCAAGGAAGTGTTTGGTACCGTTCTCCAAAGTTCCCCCACGATTGGCTATCACGTCAAACATATCCCCTTTGAAATGATACTCGGGAAATCCACCGCTGCAATCCTGAAGAGGGTGTGTCAAAATACAATAGTCCGTTAAATTTTTCGTAGGAACACAAGGTTAGAAGCAAGCCACAGAAAGTATCGCGAATAAGATAGGACGTAACAAATAGAAAACAAATGATTTATGTAACAAGATATAACATCTAAAAATCGGCTATCTTGCTGATTTTCAATAACTTTATAAGTGAAAAACAAACATAAAGTTATGCTGATAACCAACTTGATAAGCCGATATATGGAGCTCTGCAAAGCAGCATTTTTATTCTGTGGTGGGGCGAAGTTAAACAAAAGTATCCAATCAAACATCATGGAGATGCTATTTCTTTTGATGGTAATACCTAGGAAAGTGAATTTTACCCAAATGGGACGCTATGGTAAACGTGGTGAACAATGTTATAGGCAGACCGCCGAACGTAGCGTTGACTGGCTTGAGATGAACATGTGGCTAAGCGCTTACGCTTTCAAAAAAGGAAAGGGACGCAATGCTATAGCCATTGACCCAAGCTACATCAAAAAGTCTGGCAAGTGTACTCCGTACATGGGTTTGTTTTGGTCAGGGTGTGCAGGTGCTGTCAAGAGAGGTCTTGAGATTCTTGGAATAGGTGTTATCGATGTTGACCTACACGAATGCATGATGTTAAAGGCCATACAAACAACATTAGCCAAGGACAAAGAGAATAACGACATGAGTCTATACGATTGGTATGCCAAGGCATTATCAGACAACAAACAAATACTACAACGTATTACAAATGTTCTTGTCGCAGACTCTGCATTTTCAAAGAAGCCATTTATAGACAATATGCTTGGAATAGGTTTTAATGTGGTAAGCCGTCTTCGGCATGATGCTGCATTGTATTATCTGTGGGAAGGCGATCCTACAGGCAAACCCGGGCGTCCACGTGTAAAAGGTGAGAAGATAGACTTCAAAAACATAGACAAATCCAAGGTTGCGATACTTGACACGGACGAGTCTAATGGACAAGTGTATGCCTTGAAAGCATGGTGCAAGTCCCTACATCGAAAAATATCACTTGTCATACACATTTTGCCAAAGGGCGGACATCGGTTGTATTTCTCTACAGATGAAAGCATGAGCGGACGTGATGTCATGGAGTATTACTGTACACGCTTTCAGATTGAGTTCTGTTTCCGTGACGCAAAACAGTTTGTAGGACTTACTGACTCTCAGGCGCGTGACACGAGAAAACTTGATTTTGCGTTCAACTCCTCATTTACAGCCGTGAATGTTGCGAAAATAATGTGCAGTGAATACAATCTCTCTATCTGGAGGCTTAAAGCTCTGATTATCAACGCATACTACGCCCAAAGAATTATTGACGTGTTCGAGAATAACCCGAACACGCAATTAAATCATGAGATAGTGAATGAAATATTTGGATTCGCTGCTGATGCAGCATGAAATTTAACGAAGTATTGATGATAAATACATCTTTTTTGTACGATTGCAAGTGCAGCACAACGGATTATTCCGTATTTTTGCAACGCTAATCAAATAAAACACAACATAATTTTTAAATGAACGAATCATGAAAAACTTATTTGACATTAAAGACAAAGTAGTGGTCATAACCGGCGGAACAGGAGTATTGGGGAAAGCCATCGCCTTTCATCTGGCAGAAGAAGGTGCAAAGGTCGTCATTTTGGGACGCAAGGCAGAAATAGGGGACGCCATTGCCGGAGAAATCAAGGCAAACGGTGGAGAAGCCATGTTCCTGACAACCGACGTGATGAACCGTGAACTACTGGAACAGAACTTGGCTGACATCCTGAAAGCCTATGGCCGCATAGATGCCCTGCTGAATGCAGCCGGCGGAAATATGCCGGGCGCCACCATCGCGCCCACGGGCACTTTCTTCGATTTGAAGATAGAAGAGTTCCAACGGGTGCTTGAATTAAACCTGACCGGTACCGTACTGCCTACACAAGTCTTCCTCAAACCGATGGTGGAGCAGAAGGCAGGTGCTATTGTCAACTTCTCCAGCATGGCTGCTTTCCGCCCCATGACGCGTGTAGCCGGATATGCTGCCGCAAAAGCCGGTATCTCCAATTTTACAGCCTTCATGGCTACGGAAGTTGCCAAGAAGTTTGGTGAAGGTATTCGTGTAAATGCCATCGCACCCGGATTTTTCCTCACAGAGCAGAACCGTGCCCTGCTGACGAACCCGGATGGAAGCTACACGGAACGTGGGCAAGATGTGATTCGCCAAACTCCCTTCGGACGTATGGGCCGTGCAGAAGAGCTTTGCGGAACCATCCAATACCTCATCAGCGATGCTTCCAGCTTTGTCACCGGTACGGTGGCTGTAGTGGACGGAGGGTTCAACGCATTCGCCATGTAAATAGTAAATTGCAAATCATCAAACAATAAATAACATGATTCTTTGTGAACAAACCTGGCGCTGGTACGGTCCCAACGACCCGGTAAGCCTTTGGGACATCAAACAAGCCGGGGCTACCGGCATTGTAAACGCCTTGCATCATATTCCAAACGGGGAAATATGGACAGTAGAGGAAATCAAGAAACGGAAAGAAATAATTGAAGCCGTCGGTCTGCGCTGGTCTGTAGTAGAAAGTGTACCCGTACACGAACATATCAAGACCCAAACCGGAGACTTCCAGAAGTATATCGACAACTATAAAGAGAGCTTGCGTAACCTGGGCAAATGCGGCATTCACATTGTCACCTACAACTTTATGCCCGTACTGGACTGGACACGTACCGACCTCGCCTACGAACTACCCGACGGCAGTCGTGCCCTCCGCTTTGAACGTGCCGCTTTCATCGCCTTCGACCTCTTCCTGCTACGTCGTCCCGGTGCAGAAGGCGAATACACCGATGAAGAAAAGGCCAAAGCCCGTGCCCGCTTCGAACAGATGACAGAGGCAGACAAACAACTGCTTGTACGCAACATGATTGCCGGACTTCCCGGCTCAGAAGAAAGCTTCACCCTGGAACAGTTCCAACAGGAACTGGACCGCTACAAGGGCATCACTCCGGAACGCCTGCGTGCCAACCTGATCTATTTCCTGCAAGAAATCACTCCGGTAGCCGACGAAGCAGGTGTCATGCTCGTTATCCATCCGGACGACCCACCTTGCTCCATCCTTGGCCTGCCACGCATCATGAGCTGTGCTGCCGATTTCCAGGCACTGATTGACGCTGTTCCCAACAAGAGCAACGGTCTTTGCCTCTGCACCGGTTCGCTCGGTGTAAGCAGCGCCAACGATTGTGCAGTCATCATGCAGCAATTTGCCGACCGCATCAACTTTGTCCATCTGCGCAGTACACAACGCGACGCCGAAGGCAATTTCTACGAAGCCAACCACCTGGAAGGAGACGTGGACATGTATCACGTGATGAAAGCCTTCCTTGAACTGCAACAACGCCGTGGTGTCTCTATCCCGATGCGACCCGACCACGGACACCAGATGGTAGACGACTTGAAGAAGAAAACCAATCCCGGCTATTCCTGTATCGGCCGTCTGCGCGGACTGGCAGAGCTTCGTGGACTGGAAATGGGTATAGCCAAATCGCTGTACGAATAAGGCACAAGATATAGCAAGCATAAGGAAAGAACAGGAAGCCCTCCGTCCGAAACTTTGAAGTTTCGGACGGAGGGCTTCCCTTTATAAGTTTTCTGCCATCAGCCGCCTCTTCTTAAGGCACTGTCTGCCGACATTTATTTACCTTCTTTTGCAGCAAGCACTTTCCATACAACGGCACTCAGCGCAGCACCCACAAACGGAGCTACAATGAACAGCCACAACTGAGAGAGAGCCTCGCCACCCTGGAACAGTGCCGGACCGATGCTACGGGCAGGATTGACAGAAGTTCCCGTAACAGGAATACAAACAATGTGCACTAATACCAACGTAAGACCAATGGCCAATCCTGCAAGATTACCCGCCCCCTTCTCGGAATCAGTAGAACCTAACACAACCAGCACAAAGATAAACGTGAACACAGCCTCTGCAATGAATGCCTGCAACATCATTCCGTCAGCAAACCCATTGGAACCGGTAGCCGTAGGACCACCATGAGCGCCCGTAGACACCAATGCATAAAGAATGGCAGAACCGATAACCGCCCCGATAACCTGAAACACCATATACATGGCTGCATCTTTCCCGCTCATCCTGCCGGACAACAGAACGCCCAGGGTAATGGCAGGATTAATATGACAGCCCGAGATTCCTCCGATAGCGTATGCCATCGCCACAACGGACAAGCCGAAAGCAAAAGCCACTCCCAGCGTTCCGACACCTGCACTAACCGCCCCCGCCGCACTTCCGGCAAAGACAGCACTACCACATCCCATCAGGACAAGAACCATTGTCCCGATCATTTCTGCTAAATACTTCTTCATGATAGTTTTTATTAAACATTGATTTCTGCAAAAATAAATATAAAAGATGAAGATCTGCCCAAACACGGCGGTAAAAACTCACCCATTACTACAAAACATCACTGCTTTGACTCTAACATCCAGCATATCTGCATCTTCCTTAGCCAACCCGAAGAAACTCAGAAATATAAGAAAACATATTGGCTTGTAAAGAGTACAAAGAAAGGGTGCAACCTCACGGCCACACCCTCCATCTACACTATCTTTGATAATAACCTAAAAGGAAACTTTATTTTCCTACATCATTTCAATTCAAAAGGAACCGTTCCCTTCACATCGGCTGCCGAAGCTGCTATGACAGCCTCGAACTTGCCCGGTTCGGCCACCCAAGCGTGCTGGGTGTCATCGAAGAAGCTAAGAGCCTCCTTATCAATGGTAAATGTGACTTCCTTTGTTTCGCCCGGAGCCAGTTTCACCTTTTGGAAACCTTTCAGTTCCTTGACGGGACGAGGCAGAGAGGACTTCTTGTCACTGATGTACAGTTGGACAACTTCCTGCCCTTCGCGCGCTCCGGTATTCTTTACAGAAACCTTCACGGTCAGCGTACCGTCGGCCTGCATGGTCTTGCTGTCGGCCGTCGGCTTGCCATATTCGAAAGTGGTATAGCTCAAACCGTGGCCGAAGGGGAACAACGGTTTCACCTTCTTCTGCTTATCGGCCCAACGGTAGCCCACGAAGATGCTTTCATTATACTTGATGTCGATGATGTCCTTGCTCCGTTTGCCGGTATATTCGCCCAAGCTGTGGGCCGGGCAGTCCTCCAGCTTCACGGGGAAGGTGAACGGAAGCTTGCCGCTGGGATTGACATCACCCATGAGGATGGCGGCAAGGGAACTGCCGGCTTCGGAACCCAGATACCAGTCCTGCACGATGGCAGGCACCTCGTTCACCCACGGCATGGCAATGGCGTTGCCGGAGATGTTGACGACAATCAGATTCTTGTTCGCCTCGGCCAGTGCGGAGATAACGGCATCCTGACCGTAGGACAAGCCCAGACCCTTACGGTCGGAGTCCTCGCAGTCCTGGCCGTTGCTCTTGTTCAAGCCGCCGATGAAGATGACATAATCGGCATCCCGGGCCTCTTTCACGGCTTCAGCTATCAGCTCTTCGGGAGTACGGTCATCCTTCAGATTCTGTCCGGTCACCACCCCGTTGTATTCACCGCTTGCATCGCCCACGTAGCCACGGGCATAGACCACCTCGGCCTTGCCGGCCACACGCTGCTTGATGCCGTCCAACGGAGAGAGTTCGCGCTGTACCTTCAGGGAAGAACTACCACCGCCTACGGTCATCATCTTGATGGCATTCTCGCCCACTACAAGAATCTTTTTAGCCCGGTTCAGGTCTATCGGGAGCACATTGCCCTTGTTCTGCAACAGTACGATGCCCTCCTCACCGATGCGGCGGGCAGCCTCGTAATGTTCCGGAGAGAGCATGCTTCCCCACGGACGATCGGGGTTCATCACCGTACGGAAGATAAGGCGCAGAATGCGGCGTACCTTGTCGTCCAGTTCCGTGGTACCTACCTTACCTTCGCGGATGAGGTTCAGATAGGGATTTGCCAGATAATAGTTATCGTATGCGTTGCTGGCACCGTTCGAGAGCCCGTTGGTCCAACTGCCGAATTCCATATCCAGCCCGTTGGTGATGGCTTGCCGGGTATCGTGCGTGCCGCCCCAGTCGGAAATGACTACGCCGTCGAATCCCCATTCGCCCTTCAATATATCGTTCAATGTGTATTGGTTGTGACAAAGATGTTGGCCTTTGTATAGGTTGTAGGCACCCATGATGCTCCACGCTCCGCCTTCCTGCACGGCCATCTTGAAAGCAGGCAGATAGATTTCATAAAGAGCACGGTCGTCCACGATGACGTTGGTGGTGTGGCGGTTCACTTCGTGGTTGTTCAAGGCGAAGTGTTTCACGCAGGCAGCCACGCCGTTCTGCTGCACGCCCCGGATATAGGGCGACACCATCTTTCCGGCCAGATAAGGGTCCTCACCCATATACTCGAAGTTGCGTCCGTTGAGCGGTGTGCGGTAGATATTGACACCGGGGCCCAGCAGGACGGACTTGTTGCGGTAGCGCGCCTCTTCACCGATGCTCTGTCCGTAAAGGAGAGACATTTCGGGGTTCCAGGTTGCCGCCAGACAGGTCAGGGCAGGGAAAGCCACGCAGGAGTCGTTGGTGCATCCGGCTTGTTCCCACTCGTCCCACAACACATCGGGACGTATGCCGTGGGGGCCGTCGTCCGTCCATACATCGGGAATGCCCAGACGGGGCACACCCGCACTGCTGAACTTGCTTTGCGCATGAGTCAACTTCACTTTCTCTTCCAGGGTCAGACGGCTCAAGGCGTCTTCCACTCTTTCTTCAATAGGTTTGCTTGCGTCCAGATAGACGGGCTTCTGCTGGGCCGAAAGAGGCAGCGCGACAGCGGCCAGAACCAAACCGAATAATACTTTTTTCATTGTTGTATAATTAAGTTGTTATATAAGTAAGCAATCATAATCAGTCCGTACCATTGATAATCCCCAACATACAAGGGAATATGACTTAGCCCTACCTACATAGGAACTGAAGTCCTTACACCCGTATAGTGAGTACCCATAACATCCGGATGTTGTTGTCCAAAACATCCCCATGTTTTACCCCAAAACACCCGGATGTTTTATCCCAATACATCCCCATGTTTTACCCTAAAACATCCGGATGTTTTGGATACTCAGTCCTATGGTGTGTACAGCTCAGTCCCTACCTCTTTCATGCTAAGTCCCGGCATCTCATCCTCTGGGACTTGATACGTACTGTTTGCAGCGAGGCAGCACCCGCTACTTCATTCCCAATGACCGGATATAACCCTCCTGAACCACACAATTCTTCAGTTTGCATGCCTCGATAAAGTCCATCATCGCCTTGCGGGACATGGCCTGCGCGGGACGTGCCTCACGGATTTCCTTGTACGTGGCACGCGGTGCTTCGGAGAAATACACGATGTTTGCCCAGTTCTCCGGCGGAGTGATGCCGACGAAAGAAGAACCGTCCATCTTCTTGTAGGGCCAGAAGGTATAGCCGATGTTGTTCTCGCGCATCGTCTGGCAGAAAGCGGCCTGCCATTCGTCCGTATTGTGGCCTATCTCACCCATGTACATGGGCAGGTTCACACTGTCGCGGAAGTTGATAATCGTCTGGATGGCAGCTTGGGTAGGTTCGCCTCCGTAACGGTGGCAGGTGTACATTATCTTGTCGTCGAACTTGGAGTCCTTGAAAGGCTTGAAATTACCGTTCCATTGCGCACCGCCCAGCAGAATGATGTGGTTGCTGTCCACCTCGCGGATGGCGGCTACACCTTTCTTATATACATCTTCCAGCTTGCCGTTGAGTTCCTCCATGTTCTCGAAGTAAGGGGCAATGGGCTCGTTGAAGAGTTCGTAGCCGAGGATGACCGGTTCGTCCTTGTAGCGGTCGGCTATCCGGCGCCAGATGTCACAGTAGAGTTGCTGGCTGGCTTCGCTGTCGAACAGCCAGGGATAGCCGTAGCTGTCGTCGATGTTGTCGCCTGTCTGTCCGCCGGGAGCGTCGTGCATGTCGAGGATGAGGTACAAGTCCGATTCGCGGCACCACTCTACCAGGCTGTCCACGCGGGCAAATCCGTCCTGGGCGGCGGTCAGCCCCATATAGTCCTCGTCGGTAAACAGCTTGTAGTGGAAAGGCAGGCGGATGGTGTTGGCACCCTGCTCCTTGATGAAGCGGATGTCCTCGCGCGTTACATAATTGTCCTTGAATGCTTTCCAGAAGTCGGCCGTAAAGTCCGGTCCCACCAACTGGCAGAACATCTCATTGATGAAACGGCCGGAATTGGTCTTGTTGAACTTGAACATGTATCCTTCCGGATTCAGCCAGTTGCCCAGGTTGGTACCCATGATGAAGAGTTTGGTACCGTCGGGCTTTATCAAGTCCTGACCCTGAATGGTTACGAATGCATCCGAAGTTACTTCTTTTGTCGCTTGTTTCTCACCGCATCCCGCAAGACCCAAAGACAGCAAGGCGATGGAAATGCTTGTCGCTAATAAATGTTTCATGGCAATAATTTTGGTTATAGTATTAGTTGCGATATTCGCTTTTGCTTCCCCAAAGTTAGGAAAGATAAGAACACCTCGTACCGGCGAATCGGGAATAGGTGGAAGAAGTGAAGAAGCATGAACAAACAAACAACTAATAATCAGAAATATAATCAGAAGAAGAGAAAGGCAGAAAGTGGATTCAAAAAGCCAGTTTGACGTATTGTCAGCGTATCTGCATCAGCCGTATTTCAAAGTCCTCGCGCGAAATGCGGGCCTTGTTCTTCACTTTGGCACGGTAATTATAGATGGTGTTTACGGAATAACGGAGGAATTCTGCAATCTGCGAACTGTCGTCGATGCCCAGACGAATCAAGGCGAAAATGCGGAGTTCCGTATTCAGCAACTCGCCTTTACGGAGCACGATGCGTTCTTCGGGCTGCAGCAAGTCATTGAATTTATCGACAAAATCGGGGAAAAGGTGCAAGAAGGCAGTATCAAAGTTATCATAGAGTTCCTTCAGTCCGGTGTCCAGCACCTCGCGGGAACGCACCATCTTCAGCAGCTCTTCCATCTGCCCGGCAGAGATTTTCTTGTTGACCATCCGCCGGTAGGTATCCAGCCGGTTGATATAAACGGAGCAGAGATTCATGAAACGGCCCACATACTCCTCCTTGATGTTGTTTGAGAGTTGCAGTTGCTCGTTGGCATGCTCCAGCTTGTTCCGTGCGGCAGAGAGTCGCTGCATCTGCCGGTAGATAAAGCCCACTGCCACCACCAACAGCACAATCAAAGCGCTGATGAGCCAGAGGTACAGCCGGAGCCGGTCATTCTGCTTCTCACGCATGGCCTGATAAGTGAGGTCTATCAGTGAAAGGATGCCGGCAGTCTGGAGGCTGCGGCTACGGGCGTTGTATCGGTTGGTTTCGTCCCACGAGAAACGGATGTAACGGTAGGCATGCTCCATATCCCCTTCCTCATAAAGAAGTTCCGCCAGGTTCCAGAGTGAGGCATGGTCTGTGATGCTCAGGCGAATATCGGTCAGTGCAGACAAAGCCAGATAGCGCTTCTCCTCCTCCCGGTTCCCGAGCCGGCGGTAGAGCAATGAGCGCTGATAGGTCACCAGCGCATATTCGGGAGTATTGGGCTTGGCATGTGCCAGACGCGTATCATTGATGCTCAAGGCTTCGTCCGGATGGCCTGCAGCGGCCTCCCGCGTCTCTCTTCGTTCCAGATAGAGGGGGGATGAAGGCAGAAGTACCTGCATCAAAGAATCGTCATAATGGGTAGCCAAAGCCTGATAATGCTTCTTGAAAGAATCGTCCAGCGTATAGAAACTCAGTTCTGTGTAAAGTTTATGACAGGCATTGTAATAGTCCGGCAGCAGATGGGAGGGAAGGGAGGCTTTGTCCGTCTGCCTCAAGAGTTCGGCGGCTTCCTCGTACATGCCTGCCGAAGCCATCAGGTGGGCAAGCTCCAGCCTTGTTTCGAGTGCTCCATTCCGTTGGCCATAGCGTTCTGCCCAATCCAGATTGACACGAAGATAATGGATGGCAGAGTCGCAGATATATGCCTTGTACTCCTTATAAATTTCTCCATTCCATCGAAAAAAAGAGAGATTGGCGGTGTCGGCATCCAGCAATTGGCACTTCAGCCGGGCAATGCGCCCTTCACGCACGGCGACATAGTGCCGATGCGCCTCGATAGCCTCATCCAAAGAAGCCGTCAGTGCAGTGAAAGACGACGTGCCGGCAGCCAAAGCCACACTTTGCCATACCACGACGGCAAGAAAACAAAAAATGAACAATCTCCTTTCCATGACCATAAAGTTCATGCAAATATAGCAAGAAATCCTGCAAAGCAGTAGCATCGGAAAGAATAGTTTCCTATATTTGCGTTCAAAACCCCCAAACAAATTATCTATCATGAAAAGCTTAACACTCCAACGGATTGCCGCGGTAGACGTATTCCGCGCACTCACCATGTTCCTCATGCTCTTTGTCAACGACATTCCCGGACTGAAAAACGTGCCCCACTGGCTGATGCATGCCAGGATGGACGAAGACATGATGGGATTCTCCGACACCATCTTCCCTGCTTTCCTTTTCTGCATGGGCATGTCCGTATCCTTTGCCATACAAAACCGGTACAAAAAAGGAGACAGCACCCTGCAAGTCGTGGCCCATATCTTCTGGCGGACAGTGGCGCTGATTGCCATGGGACTGTTTTCACTGAACAGCGGAGGCATCGAAGGCGGTCTATCGCACCAATGGTTCTCCATCCTGATGGTCATCGGTTTCTTCCTCACCTGGGGGGTATATCCCAAAGCGGTAGGAACGAAAAAGGTCCTTTTCACCGCAATGAAAACAGCAGGCGTGCTTCTGCTTGCCTTCCTCGTCATCTACAAGGACATGAACGGGAAACCGTTCCAGATAAGCTGGTGGGGCATCCTCGGACTTATCGGCTGGACGTATGCGGTATGTGCAGGCATCTATCTATTCACTCGGGAGAACCTGCGGAAGAATGCCATTGCCTGGTTCGTGGTCGTATTGCTTGCCGTAGTCAGCCATTCCGACTTGATACCGGGAGAGTACGGCAGCCGGATTGTCCTGCTTCCCTTTATCCCGAGCGACTGGACGCTGCATGCCCTTGGTATGTCCGGCGTACTGACCTCCCTGCTCATGCAGCGCTATGCCGACCGGGAACGGCCGGGACGGTTCATCGGCATGCTCTGTGCCCTCGGCATAGGAATGCTTGTCCTTGCCCTCGTCTCACACCCGTTCTGGATTATATCCAAAATACAAGCCACACCGACATGGCTGTTCTACTGCCTCGCCATGTTCTTCCCCTTGTTCGGCTTCTTCTACTGGCTGACGGACGTGAAAGGCAAGACCAACTGGTTCGATATTATCAAACCCGCAGGCACGGCAACGCTGACCTGCTATATTATCCCTTACATCTGGTATGCTGTCCAGCAACTGCTGCATCTGCACTATCCCGAAGCATTGGGAAGCGGTGTACCGGGGCTGCTCAAGTCCCTCGTCTTCTCGCTTGTCATTGTGGGGCTGACCGGCCTGCTGGTGAAAGGCAAGATTAAACTGAAAGTATAATGTTGAAAGTCCAAACACCCAACGGTGACCGCAAGGTGCTGCTGCATTCGTGCTGCGCACCTTGCTCCTCTGCCATCATCGAGTGCATGCTGGAGAACGGCATACGCCCCACCGTATTCTACTGCAATCCCAACATCTATCCGCAGGCGGAATATGAGATAAGGAAAAACGAGGCTATCCGTTTCGTAACCTCCAAAAACATCGATTTCATCGATGCAGACTACGATTATGCACACTGGCTGCACACCATGCAAGGCCTGGAGCACGAACCGGAACGCGGCAGCCGTTGCCTGAAGTGCTTCACCCTGCGCCTGACAGAGACAGCCCGCTACGCCTCCGAACACGGTTTCTCCGTATTCACCACTACCCTCGCCTCTTCGCGCTGGAAAAGCCTGGAACAAATCAATGAAGCCGGACGCCGTGCCGCCGCGCTCTACCCGGGCACCCTCTTCTGGGAACAGAACTGGCGGAAAGGCGGACTTCAGGACCGGCGCAACCAACTGCTGAAAGAGTATGACTTCTACAACCAGCAGTATTGCGGCTGTGAATTCAGCATGCAACGGTTGGAAAAGAACGAAACGATATAAAATCGGCCGGATTATGTACGATATCGTACTAAAACTAGGTACGTTTCCCGTAACTTTGTTTCATGTTAACAATAAGAACTAAAGAAAACATGAAGAAACTGACTTTTACATTATTCATCGCCCTAGCAGTGGCATGCCTCTTTTCAGTTCCCTGCAATGCCAAGGGAAAAGCAAAACACGTAGTTTTCATCGGTCTTGACGGCTGGGGTAGCTACAGTGTTCCCAAAGCAGACATCCCCCACATCAAGCAACTGATGGTAGACGGTTCTTATACATTAGAAAAACGGACTGTACTTCCCTCCTCCAGCGCCGTCAACTGGGCAAGCATGTTTATGGGGGCAGGTCCTGAATTGCACGGATATACGCAATGGGGCTCCAAGACTCCCGAGCTTCCGTCACGCGTACTGAACCAGCACGGCATATTTCCTACCATCTTCCAGCTGCTACGTGATGCCCGGCCGGAAGCGGAAATAGGCTGCCTGTATGAATGGGACGGTATCAAATACCTTGTAGACACTCTTGCCTTAAGCCACTATGCGCAAGCGCCCGACTACAACAAACATCCCGAAGCCTTATGCGGTATGGCAGAAAAGTATATCAAGGAGAAACAACCGACCCTTCTTGCCATTTGCTTTGACAACCCCGACCATGTAGGCCATCAAGCCGGACACAATACTCCTGAATATTACGCCAAACTGAAAGAACTCGACGGTTATGTGAGCCGCATCATCCAGGCCGTTACAGAGGCAGGCATGCTGAAAGAAACAATCTTCGTCGTTACTGCCGACCACGGAGGTATTGAAAAAGGACATGGCGGCAAGACCATGCAGGAAATGCAGACTCCCTTCATCATCTCCGGAAAGAACATTAAGAAAGAAGGCGAATTCCACGAAAGCATGATGCAGTATGACGTTGCCTCCACCATTGCCCACATCTTCGGGCTGAAACAGCCACAAGTATGGATAGGACGTCCTATGTTGCAGGTTTTCAAATAAAAAAAGCGGTCAGCGATAAATGAGCGTCGAAAGATAGTCCTCGGCAAACATCTCGTTCGCCACCTCTAACAGAGCTTCCGAAGTGAGCTGTTCAATGCGATGGAACACGGCTTCGGAAGTTTCGCATTTATTATAATGCAGGAAAGTCTTTCCCATACCCAGCGCATTGTTCTCATTATTATCCGAAGCTACACCGATTTGCCCGATAAGCTGCTTCTTGGCGGCCGCAAGCTGCGAGGAAGTCATCCGGACATCACGCAAGCGTTTCAATTCCTTATATACCAGGCGGGTGCAGTAGTCCAAATCTGCAGGGTCGCAACCGAAGTAGATGCAGAAAGTTCCCGTATCGGTATAGGAAGTCAAGTTGGATTCTACGTTATAGACCAGCCCACGACGTTCACGGAGAGAGACGTTCAAGCGGCTGTTCATGCCCGGGCCACCCAAGACATTGTTCAGCAGGTAAAGTGCGGTGCGCTTGTCATCGTATGCATTATATCCCCGGCTGCCAATCATGACATGTGCCTGGTGAGTATCCTTATGCACTACAAGATGCTCGGGTACATAGAGGGGCGGCAGAGTACGACCATAATGCACCGGTGTTGCCGGTATATCCGCCAGAAGTTTTTTTGCCATAAGCACAACTTTCTTGAAACTCAGATTACCCAGAACAAAGAAAACCATATTGTTGGGATGGTAGAAGCGGGCAGTGAATGCGGCAGCATCCTCACTGCGAAACTGCTTTAACTGCTCGGGATTGCCCAGAATGTTGCGTCCCAAGGGATGCCCCCTGAATATCAAGTCCTCAAAATCATCGAAGATTAGCTCGGAAGGGTTGTCTTCGTAGGATTGTATCTCGTCGATAATCACCTCTGTCTCCTTCTCTATCTCGCGTTGCGGAAAGGTGGAGTGGAATACAATATCCACCAGAAGTTCGAAGGCACGGCCGAAATGCTCGGTCAGGAAAGCAGAGTAAATCACCGTCTCTTCCTTGTTGGTGTAAGCGTTGAGGTCACCGCCCACATTCTCCATGCGGTTCAGAATGTGCCATGCCTTGCGCTTGGCGGTACCTTTAAATATAAGGTGCTCCACAAAATGCGCCATACCCTGCTCGTTTTCAAGCTCGTCGCGCGTACCCGCATCTACGGCAAAACCACAATAAGCCACTTTGGAGGCTGAGGGTTCGTGAATGATGCGCATGCCATTGGGCAGAGTATATTGATTGAAAGTTGGCAGTAAATTTTCTTTTAAGTTCTTCATTCTGACGTTTCAAACTATTTGAGGCGACAAAAATACAATAAAACTTATTGCCGTTTATAGAAAATTGCAGATATTTGCAATTGCTATAATTTTAAGCACATTAATCAAATTAGCACATTAAGTATGATTGCATCCATTCAAGAGCTTTTGCAGAAAGAGGCACAGGCCGTACTGAACATTCCAGTGACGGACGCTTATGAAAGAGCTGTAGAACTCATCGTAGAACAAGTGCACCGCAAAAAAGGGAAACTGGTAACTTCGGGTATGGGCAAGGCAGGACAGATAGCCATGAACATCGCTACCACCTTCTGCTCTACCGGTATTCCGTCCGTTTTCCTGCACCCCAGCGAAGCACAGCATGGTGACCTCGGCATCCTCCAGGAGAATGACTTGTTGCTGCTCATCTCCAATTCGGGCAAAACTCGCGAAATCGTGGAGCTGACACAGCTGGCACATAACCTGAACCCGGGACTGAAGTTCATCGTCATCACCGGAAACCCCGACAGCCCCCTGGCACACGAATCCAACGTATGCCTCAGCACCGGGAAACCGCAAGAAGTATGTGTACTGGGCATGACACCCACGACTTCGACCACCGCCATGACCGTCATCGGCGACATCCTGGTGGTACAGACCATGAAAGAAACAGGATTCACCATTGAAGACTACTCCAAGCGCCATCACGGTGGTTACCTCGGAGAAAAATCAAGATCGCTATGCGTAAAGTAATAGGCATCGGAGAAACCATACTGGACATCATATTCCGTGGCGAACAGCCCACAGCAGCCGTTCCGGGCGGTTCGGTATTCAACGGCATCGTTTCACTGGGACGTATCGGTGTTCCCATCTGCTTTATCAGTGAAACGGGCAACGACCACGTGGGCAATATCATCCTCAACTTCATGCGCGAGAACAATATTCCCACAGACCATGTCAATGTGTTCCCCGACGGGAAGTCCCCCGTATCACTCGCTTTCCTGAACAACCGGAGCGATGCGGAATACATCTTCTACAAAGATTATCCCAAGCAGCGCCTGGACGTGGAATATCCGCAGATTCAGGAAGACGACATCGTAATCATAGGGTCGTACTATGCCCTGAATCCGGTACTGCGCGACAAAGTGGTGGAGCTACTGGAACGCGCACACGACATGCATGCCATTATCTACTACGATCCCAATTTCCGTTCGTCCCATAAAGAGGAGGCCATCAAGCTGGCTCCCACCATCATCGAGAATCTGGAATACGCCAACATTGTACGCGGCTCGCAAGAGGATTTCTTCTATATGTGGGGCCTGCAGGAGGCCGACAAGATATACAAAGACAAAGTAAAGTTCTACTGCCGCAACTTCCTCTGCACAGCCGGCGCGGAGCAGGTTTCATTGCGCACCGGCACGATTTCCAAGGAATATTCCATCCCCCCACTGGAGGCGGTCAGCACCATCGGTGCAGGAGACAACTTCAACGCAGGCATCATCTTCGGGCTGCTGAAACATAATGTACGCTACGAGGACCTCGATACCATGGACGAGGCTACTTGGGACCAAGTTATCCAATACGGCATTGAGTTTGCCGCCGAGGTATGCAAGAGTTTCAACAACTCCGTTTCAAAGGAATTTGCAGAAGCACGAAAATACCAGCCATAGACACCCTTACAAAAGGGTGTTCACCACAGATTACATGGCCTGAAAATCCATGCAATCTGTGGTAGAACAGCTTCCGGATTAACAAAATTCTCCCGCTTTTCCTTTCATTTCTGCTTTTTTTTTGCTTTATTTGTCTATCCTTTATACCTTAAGCATTCGCGCTATGAATACAAAAGGAAGCAGACAGCACTCTCCAACCCCTCCTAAGCAGAAATGGCAAAACATCTGCCTTGCCTTGTGCATTCTTTTAGGAATACTCGCCTCTTGCGAAACAGAAGAATCCTTCTATCAACCCCGATTCCCGGCAAACGATGTCCCGTTGACCCGGCAAGCGTTATTCAAGCCGGAAAACTTCTTTGCCTACACCGACTCTACCCTAAAAGCCGTGATTTCCGCACTACGCAGAGTGGAAGAAGAAAAGCATTTCACCGCTTCTTTCCTGTTGAAATACGGCATTCCTCTCTGGAACTTCACCTATAAATTGACTGGAGAAGAGACCTGTATCTTCGTTCCCCTCTACCGCCTTGACAAGCCACACTGCATCGATGCCATCTGGCTGTTGCACATCAAAGACGGATGGATGAAGTTTTTTCCATTGAAGCGTGATGACGAACTCATAAGAGAAAGCGACCAAGTGTTCATATTCGACTTGTTAAGCTATCTAGTATTTGGCGAAGAGAATGCGCAAGGACTCACATTCAAGCCTCATGCCCAGACCCGTTCGGTAATAACCGTCACCCAATGCTGGGATGTATATACCGGACCTAAAGACCAGCTGGAATACAGCTATACCAACTGCGTTAGTCATTCCTATTGGGTAGATGATGCCCTTATAAATAATAGCAACTGGAACAGTGAAGGAGGAGGAAGCGGCGATGTGTGGATTGGAGGAGGAAGTTCAGGAGGTTCCGGCTCTTCATCGGGCACTCCGGCAGGAAATATATTCAAGAAAGAGGCCGACCAAGACTCGCTTTTATGGGTAATCACCGAAAACATGACAGCCCGAATCATGGAAGACTGTTTGGGAGGAGACCTATACAGCCAACTGAAAGAGAAAGTCAAAAACAACAAAATCAATCTGGAATTCGATTTCGGCAAAGGGTATTCCTACAATTGGGAAGAGCATACCTTGCACATCGGATTGGAAGAATTGGAAGCAAACAACCTTCTGCATGAAATGTTCCATGTTTTCCAAACCACACAAGAGCCTATATCATCGTTCAAAAGTTCTATGATGAACAGAGAGATAGAAGCGCACTATGCGCAATACCTGTTCTTACAAAGGAGCGCGGAGTGGACGGACAAAAAACAAGATAAATATGCAAAAAGCCAACGCCTAAGAGCAACAACTTCATTGACTAAATATGTAAATCAGCAAGGTCATGTTACAACTTCATTCTTGGATATCTTTGAAACCTATATATCTAATAATGTCGTTAATGCTTTCCGTCAGGAAGGATACGACAATTATCCATTTAAAGAGTATTCGGATATCACCAATATTTTTCCCAACATAAAATTAACAACTAAAAATTGTGACGAATGAAAAGACTATTGCTTATTACACTGCTTATAGGATACATCTACCCTTGTGTAGCACAGGACAAACCTATCAGAACAGAAGAATCACTTGAAGGAACAGTCATTTATAAAAAGACCACCACTTTCGAGGTAGATGGTTATACGTACCAATGCGACGTAGATGACGGTAGCCAGTTTGTGACTCTTTATAACAAAGAAAACAAACTGACATACGAAAAGATTGTGTATAAAGACACGGGGAAGACATATATTGGCAGCTGGAGTAGCAATGTAATTGAATATGACAGATTCATGAGTCAGCAAGCAGATTTCATAGTAGACCAAGCATTCACCAAAGCCATGGCAGATGAAATTGGGAAAACGGAACTTATGATAACCATGTTGCTCAGTCCAAATACGGGAGAAGTAATGGAAGTGAATTTCAATTTTTTCACCTTTGAGCCATACGCCAAAGTGCCACTACATGTATATAGGGAAATCGAAGTAAAACTGAAAGAACAAATTCATTTTAAACCCATAGAGGAAGGAAAACAACTCAACTACATTATGCTGGCATGGATGCAAAAGCCCCAAGGGAAACTCCCCCCATTACCTCCTCCCGGTTCGCTAATGTAAGCAACATACAAAATTAACAACTAAAAATTGTGACGAATGAAAAGACTATTGCTTATTACACTGCTTATAGGATACATCTACCCTTGTGTAGCACAGGATAAACCTATCAGAACAGAAGAATCGCTTGAAGGAACAGTCATTTATAAAAAAACCACCACTTTCGAGGTAGATGGTTATACGTATCAATGTGACGTAGATGACGGTAGCCAGTTTGTGACTCTTTATAACAAAGAGAACAAGTTGACATACAAAGATATTGTATATAAAGCCACAGGAAAAATATACATCGGTAGCTGGAATGAAAAAAAAGTAATTGAATACAATAGCTCCATGAGTAAACAAGCAGACTTCATTGTGGACGAAGCTTTTACCAAAGCCATGGCAGATGAACTCGGAAAGCGTGAGTTCACAATAACCATGCTACTCAGTCCGGATACGGGGAAAGTAATGGAAGTGAATTTCAATTTCACGACCTTTAGCCCATACGCCAGAGTACCACTGCATGTATATAGGGAAATCGAAGTAAAACTGAAAGAACAAATACACTTTAAACCCGGAGAAGTGGGAAAACAACTCAATTACATCATGCTGTCATGGAGACAAAAGCCCCAAGGGAAACTCCCCCCATTACCACCTCCCGGTTCGCTGATGTAACATTGTAAACCAACCTGCCTATGCACGAAAGAATCTATAGCAGTTTTTTTAAAGTTCAAAAAAGAAATATAAAAGCTTGGCATTGCTGTTACCTTCTGTGGGTAAATTACATATATTTGTGATTAACGACATCAGAGAGGTTACGAATTATGTATAAGAACTTATTGAACTTGCTTGTTTTGGCAGTGCTGCTCCCTTCCTGCAATGGCACTGCCCCTCACATTTCCGTTGTATGCGAAGAAAACAACGTGGGCAACTGCATTGTAAAATGGGAAATGGCCCCTCTCATCAAAGGAAATGTGAAGGTATATGCTTCGACCAATCCCAACCATATCCCCGAAGATGTTCCCGTTGCCGTCGCCAACATCTCCGACCTGAAGATGACTGTCATCACTACCGACCCTACACAACGATACTACTACACACTTGTATTCGCTGACAAATACCGGGTAAAGATTGCCACCCGCAACATCAACATCCCCGGCATACAGAACTTCCGAGACCTGGGAGGCTATTCCTCCTATCCCACCCAAAAGAAAGTGCATTGGGGCATGCTGTACCGCTCTGCCGAAATAGATAAACTGAAACCGTGTTCGCGCAAAGAGCTCAAGAACATAGGCATAAGGACTATCATCGACCTGCGTTCATCTGTCGAAGCGAATAGACAAAGCCCTTTGCAACAGGCATTCAAAGTGATCCATATCCCCATTCCTACCGGCGACATGGAGTATATCCTGAAAGGTGTACAGGAACAGAAAATCAAGAGCGATACTGTCTACCGAATCGTGGAGCAGATGAACCGCGAGCTCATCAGCAACTACACCAAAGAATACCGCCGGATTTTCGATATTCTGCTGGACAAGAACAATTATCCCGTCGTTATCCATTGCTCGTCGGGCAAAGGGCGCACAGGCATCGTATCGGCACTTGTGCTTGCCTCCCTTGGAGTGGACGAAGACATCATCATGGAAGACTACCGCCTCAGCAACGACTACTTCAACATCCCGGCGGCCTCCCGATACGCCTACCAGCTTCCGGCACGCTCGCAAGAGGCCATCACCACCCTCTTCTCGGCACGCGAGGATTTCCTGAATGCCGCCATCGAAGAAATGGAACGAAGGTATGGAGATACCGACACCTACCTGCAAAGAGGCATCGGTCTGACAAAAGAAGAAAGAAAGAGACTGCAAGACATTCTTTTAACGGATAATTGACAATGGATAATGGATAATGAGTAGCCAATAAAAAACGATTTTATCATGTAATTGCATAATTATCAACCATCAATTATCAATTATCCATTGAAAAGCACTATCTTTGCGCCCGAAATATAAAGATAAAGATATACAGAAGATTTAATGAAGACATTTGAAGAGCTCGGTGTGTCGCCGGAGATACGCCGCGCCATCGAAGAAATGGGTTACGAGCAGCCCATGCCGGTACAAGAGGAAGTAATTCCCTACCTTTTAGGAGAAAACAATGATGTAGTAGCACTGGCACAAACAGGAACAGGAAAGACCGCAGCGTTCGGCCTGCCGCTCATACAGAAGATTAACGTCAACAACCGAATTCCCCAATCACTTATTCTCTGCCCCACCCGCGAACTTTGTTTGCAGATAGCAGGCGACTTGAACGATTATTCTAAATATACCGATGGCTTGCGAGTGTTGCCCGTATATGGAGGCTCGTCCATCGAAAGCCAGATACGCGCCCTGAAACGGGGTGTACACATCATCGTAGCCACACCGGGACGACTGCTGGACCTGATGGAACGCAAAACCGTGTCCCTCGCCACCATACAGAACGTGGTTATGGACGAAGCGGACGAAATGCTGAACATGGGATTCACAGACAGCATCAACGCCATTCTCGCCGATGTGCCGCAGGAGCGCAACACCTTGCTGTTCTCCGCTACCATGAGCCCGGAAATCGCACGCATCTCCAAGAAGTACCTGCGCGATGCCAAGGAAATCACCATCGGACGCAAAAATGAAAGCACCAGCAACGTGAAACACGTAGCCTTCTGTGTACATGCCAAAGACAAGTATGCTGCCCTGAAACGTATTGTGGACTACTATCCGCAGATATACGGCATCATCTTCTGCCGTACCCGCAAAGAAACGCAGGAAATAGCTGACAAGTTGATGCAGGAAGGCTATAATGCCGACTCGCTGCACGGCGAACTGAGTCAGGCGCAGCGTGACGCCGTGATGCAGAAGTTCCGCATCCGCAACCTACAACTGCTGGTTGCCACGGACGTTGCCGCACGCGGCCTCGATGTGGACGACCTGACACACGTCATCAACTACGGATTGCCCGATGACACCGAGAGTTATACCCACCGCAGCGGCCGTACGGGACGTGCCGGCAAAACCGGGACTTCCATCGCCATCATCAACCTGCGAGAGAAAGGCAAAATGCGCGAGATTGAGCGCATCATCGGCAAGAAATTCATTGCAGGCGAAATGCCCACCGGCAAACAGATATGCGAAAAGCAACTGCTCAAAGTGATAGACGATCTTGAAAAGGTGAAAGTGAACGAGGAGGAAATCGCCGACTTTATGACCGACATCTACCGCAAGCTGGACTGGCTGAGCAAAGAGGACCTGATTAAACGCATGGTTTCGCATGAATTCAACCGTTTCCTGGATTACTATCGCGGCCGTGACGAGATAGAGACAGCAACCGGTAGTGAGCGTGGTGCAAGAAGTGGCGAGAGGGGCGACCGCAACGACCGTAGAAGCAGCCGCAAAGCAGAACCCGGCTTTACCCGCTTGTTCATCAACCTGGGTAAAATGGACAACTTCTTCCCCAACGAATTAATCAGCCTGCTGAACAACAATACACGTGGACGTGTAGAGCTGGGACGAATTGACCTGATGCAGAAGTTCTCCTTCTTCGAAGTGGAGGAAAAGGAAGCCACCAATGTAGTGAAGGCCCTGAACCGCGCCAGCTGGAACGGCCGTAAAGTATCCGTAGAGGTTGCCGGAGACGAGGGTAAGGAGGCTCCGAGGGGCAAACGTCCGGGTACAGCCGGAAGCTATGGGAAAAAAGAGTTTGACAGCAAGAAGCGCAGCTACAAGGAAGACGGCAAACGGAACGATGCCACCGGCAAACGCAGCGAAAAGGCCGAAAGTCCTGCAAACGACAAGAAGAAAGGCAAGCCCAGCCGCGAAGAGCGGGGTTACACCAAAGCCCGTGGCAAAAAGGATGACTGGAAACAGTTCTTCCAGGGCAACAATGACTTTAAGGATGCAGAGCCCGACTTCAGTGAAGAAGGGTGGGCAAGACGGACACCGAAGAAGAAGTGATATAAACTATAGAAAGATAATAGGGTGATAAAACCGGCAGCATCCGCTACCGTTTTATCACCCTATCCTTTTTCACAACTCTTTATCCTTTATTTCGTACAGCTTTTCGTACTGAATGCAACGAGCATCCAAACCATTTTCTCCTGCTCTTTCAAGTAGCCGGTCATCAAATCTGCCGTCACGTCATCGCCGGCTTCATTTGCCAGTTCAATTACCTTTCTCTCTTCACCAATCAGGTAGCCGTAAGTCTCGAGGATATGGTCCACAGCCTCACTGCCGCAAGAGATATCGGATACTTCCTTCACGTTAGCAACCTTCAGGTATTCACTGAACTTATTCTCGGGCACGCCACCCAGCATCAAGATGCGCTCTGCAATCTCGTCAATCTTCTCGGCGGTATCGTCATACATACTCTCGAACTTCTCGTGCAGCACAAAGAAGCCGTGTCCCTTGATGTTCCAGTGCATACCGCGCAGATTGGTGTAATGTACCTGGAAGTCGGCCAATAATTGGTGCAATGCTGATGTTACGCCAGCCACTTTCTTTTCATTCAAATGCAAGTAATCTAAAGTTTTCATAATTCTATTGTTTTAAATATTTATACTATTTTTCTTTTGGATATTGCAAAGATAAGGGGGAAATCAAGGCTTGTCAAACAGATAATTTCTATCTTTGCATAGACGAACTCTATACATAACCTTCAAATGCCTTGTTCATCATGACTTTACAACAATTGGAATACATCCTTGCCGTCAACCAGTTCCGCCACTTTGCCAAAGCAGCCGAATATTGCCGCGTGACACAGCCCACCCTCAGTGCCATGATTCAGAAACTGGAAGAGGAACTGGACACCCGGATTTTTGACCGCAGCCAGCAGCCGGTATGCCCCACTCCCGTCGGTATCCACATCATAGAACAAGCACAGAATATATTGGTTCAAGCCAACCGTATAAAGAATATTATAGAAGAAGAAAAACACTCACTGACCGGCATCTTCAAGCTGGGCATACTTCCCACCGTAGCTCCTTACCTCCTGCCCCGTTTCTTTCCGCAGCTGATGAAGAAATACCCCGACCTCGACATCCGGGTAGTCGAAATGAAAACAAACGACATCAAGAAAGCCCTGCAGACGGGAGAAATAGATGCAGGTATCGTAGCGAGTCTGGCAGGTATGGAAGAGTTGCAGCAGACGCCGTTGTTCTATGAACAGTTCTTTGCCTACGTGTCGCGCGAAGACGCCCTCTTCAACAACGAGGTAATCCGTACTTCCGACCTGAACGGCGAACAGCTTTGGCTGCTCGACGAGGGCCATTGCTTCCGTGACCAGCTGGTGCGCTTCTGCCAGATGAAGTCGGCACGTGCCAGCCAGCTTGCCTATCACTTGGGCAGCATGGAGACCTTTATGCGCATGGTAGAAAGCGGCAAAGGCGTGACCTTCATCCCCGAACTGGCCGTTCTGCAACTGGGCGATGCCCAGAAAGAGCTGGTACGTTCCTTCGCCATCCCCTGCCCCACCCGCCAGGTCGTGCTGCTGACCAATAAGAACTTTATCCGCCACACGCTGCTCGAAGTGCTGGTTAAGGAGATAAAACTTTCCGTACCCAAGGAAATGCTCTCACTGAAAGCAACCCAAGCAGTCGTATAGATTTCATCTATCGCTCCATAAAATCTTTCAATCGGATTTTTTGTTCTATCGGGGAAAAATGCTATATTTTTGCAAACAGAAAAAGCGAAGGTCGGTTGCACCTCAGCATCATCAAGCAAACTGGCTTCTACATTCTGTCTGCACAATCTTCGCATTGGTAAAACAAAAAACTAAACCTATTAAAAGAGAAAAATTATGGAACCGATCATCAACTCACAACTCCCTGAATTCAAGGTTCAGGCTTTCCAAAACGGAAGTTTCAAAACAGTATCCCACGAAGACGTAAAAGGTAAATGGGCCATTTTCTTCTTCTATCCGGCAGACTTTACCTTCGTATGCCCTACCGAGCTGGTAGACATCGCAGAGAAATATGACCAATTCCAAGCAATGGGCGTAGAAGTATATTCTGTAAGCACAGACTCGCACTTTGTGCACAAGGCATGGCACGATGCTTCCGAAAGCATCCGCAAGATTAAGTACCCCATGCTTGCCGACCCCACAGGCGTGCTGAGCCGCGCATTCGGCGTGATGATTGAAGAAGAAGGCATGGCATATCGCGGCACATTCCTCGTAAATCCCGAGGGTAAAATCAAGATTGCCGAGATACAGGACAACAACATCGGACGCAATGCCGACGAGCTGCTGCGCAAGGTAGAAGCTGCACAGTTTGTTGCCACACACGATGGAGAAGTCTGCCCTGCCAAGTGGAAGAAAGGAGCGGAAACTTTGAAGCCGAGCATCGACCTTGTAGGAAAGATTTGATAAGTAATAGGAGGAGCGGGCGCTTTCACCATAGAAAGACGTCCGCTTTCCTTTAAGACGTCCGCAGTACTTGTACAGAAGTACTGTAGTACTTTCAAAGGAGTACCGCAGTACTTTCGAAGGAGTATTGGAGTACTTCCTCACAAGTTCTGCAGCTACTCTATATCAAACATATTAAAAGACTATTTTCTCACCCCAAACACCCTATTAATCATGTTAGAAACAACTATATTAGACCAGGTGCGGAGCGTATTCCAGCATTTGGAAGCCCGCTACGTCTTTCACATCACCTATCATCCGGGTCACGAGCAGGCACAAGAGCTTATCGGATTCTTGAAGGATGTGGCAAGCTGTTCCGACAAGCTCTCCTGCCGGATGAGTGAGATAGAGAACCCCGTGTTGGAGTTCACATTGCTGAAAGACGATATGGAAACCGGCATCAAGTTCCGCGGCATCCCCGGCGGACACGAGTTCACTTCCCTCCTGCTTGCCGTGCTGAATGCCGATGGAAAGGGGAAAAATCTGCCGGACGAAGCAATTCGTCGCCGCATCCGGGCGTTGCAAGGCGACATCAGCCTGCAAACGTATGTATCGCTTACTTGCACCAACTGTCCGGATGTGGTGCAGGCACTGAACATCATCGCATTGCTGAATCCGCACGTCACCCACGAGATGGTGGACGGGGCGCTTAATCAAGAGGAAGTGGATGCGCTGAAGATACAAGCCGTGCCGTCAGTCTACGCTAATGGCAAGCTGCTTCACGTAGGTCGCGGTTCTTTAGGAGAGCTTTTGCAGAAGCTGGAAGAAGCCTTCGGCAGTGCTCCGCAAGAGGACGAAGCACCGATAGAGAGAGATTTCGACGTGCTGGTATTGGGCGGTGGACCAGCCGGAGCTTCCGCAGCCATCTACTCTGCACGCAAGGGCCTACGGGTGGCGATTGTTGCCGAGCGCATAGGCGGACAGGTAAAGGAGACGGTAGGCATAGAAAACCTTATCTCCGTGCCGCAGACTACTGGTGCAGAACTTGCCAACGCACTCCGCACACATATAGAGCACTATCCGATAGAGATTTTCGAGGAGCGTAAGATAGAGAAAGTAAAGTTGCAGGGAACGGAAAAAAGTGTCTCCACCGTAGGCGGCGAGGTGTTCCATGCACCGGCGGTAATCATTGCCACAGGGGCAAGCTGGCGCAAACTGAATGTGGAGGGCGAAGCGGAATACATAGGACGCGGCGTGGCATTCTGTCCGCATTGCGACGGTCCGTTCTATCAAGGCAAGCATGTGGCGGTTATCGGTGGAGGTAACTCGGGGATTGAAGCTGCCATCGACCTGGCAGGCATCTGCCGGAAGGTAACGGTATTCGAATTTGCCGATACACTGAAAGCCGACCAAGTGCTGCAAGAGAAAGCCCGGAGCCTGCCGAATGTGGAAATCTTCACCTCGTCACAGACCGTAAAAGTCGATGGAAACGGGGAAAAAGTAACTTCTATCCGCATCAAGGACCGCCTTACCGGCGAGGAACGCGACTTCCCGTTAGACGGCATCTTCGTGCAAATCGGTTTGGCAGCCAACAGCGCTCCTTTCCGCAACAAGCTGGAAACGACTCCGACCGGGGAGATTAAGATTGACGCTTTCTGCCGTACCACACTTCCGGGGGTATATGCGGCAGGGGATGTATCGAATGTTCCCTACAAGCAGATAGTCATTGCCATGGGCGAAGGGGCAAAGGCAGCACTCTCGGCATTCGATGACCGTATCCGTGGAGTGATTTAGAAAATATCACCCATAAAAGTATAGGCAGGGGGCACACGTTAAGGATTGGCAAGCTTCAGTTCCTGAATCAGATTTCCTGCCTTCCCATACTTCTCAATCATAAACAGTATGTAGCGTACATCCACCCCGATGGTACGCTGCATCTTCGGCTCATAAAGGATGTCGCTGCTCATGGCTTCCCAGTTCCCATCGAAGGCAAGCCCCAGAAGTTCTCCTTTGGCATTGAACATGGCACTGCCGGAATTGCCTCCCGTAATGTCATTATTGGAGATAAAGCAGACATTCATTTCTCCCTTCTCATCGGCATATCTACCGAAATCACCGGAGGAAAGAAGGGATAGCAACTCAGGCTGCACTTCAAAATCCACATCGCCTGCATGGGCTCTGACTTTCTCCAGAATACCTTTCGCGGTGGTATAATAATCATATTCCGCTCCGTCGAAGGGGGCATAACCGCAGACAGTGCCAAAACTCAAACGCATGGTGGAGTTGGCGTCGGGATAGAAGTTACGGGATGCGTACATACGTCGCACGGCAGAGTTGAACAAACGTTCATTCCGCTCGATTTCACCGGAAGCCTGCTGTACCTGCATATTCATCTCGAATAGCTTCGTGATGAGGTCGATGCCCAAGTTGATGGCAGGGTCATTATATATCTGATAGGTGGTGTCCTGCTCCAGAAAACGCTTCAATCCACGGGGGGTGGTCAGCTCCGAGCGGGCATAAAGACTATCCACATAGGTACGCTCGTTACCTCCGTATTCTGTCGCAATCGTCTGGTAGAGCTCGGGCAGATAGGTGGAATCCACTTGGGAGCGGTATTCTTTCAACAGTGCTGTAAACACTTCCTTGTCAATGCCCAAGTCCAGATTGGCATATTTCTCAACGATAGCTTTCAGATTGGCAACCACCGTTTTCTCTTCCCCCTCAAAGTCGAAGTTGAGGATGGACAAAGCAAGCTGCACCAGTTCCGGACCGTTCAGGAAAGATTCGGCAAAGTAAGCTCTGGCACGATAAGCATCACGGCGGCTCTTGTAGTTCAACTCCAGGTCGGAAAAAAGATGCAGCAGATGTTCCCGCTCCTCCGGTGTCTGCTGTATCCAGCGACGGAGTTCGGTCTCCATGGCACGCTTCTTGTCCAGCACATGCAGTTTCTTGATGGTGCGGTTCACTCCTATGCTGTTCTTCCAATAATTGGAACTTTCGTCGTATTTGGAAGCGTACTTGATGCGGATGCTGTCACGGCTATCCATTTCACGCTTCCAGATGGCCTGCTTCACACCACGGACATCTATCTGAGCCTGGTTGGTGGTGGTCATCATCTCTTCGATGCCAAAAGAGGAAAGATAGCGTTCCGTACTGCCCGGATAGCCCATCGTCATACAGAAGGAACCCTCACGATAGCCGTCCAGGGATATCGGAGCCACGTATTCGGGATGGTAGGGAACATTGTCGGGAGAATAGTCGGCAGGACGGTTGTCTTTGCCGGCATAGATACGGAATACGGCGAAGTCGCCCGTATGGCGTGGCCATACCCAGTTGTCAGTGTCCCAGCCGAACTTGCCCACTGAAGAAGGGGGTGCAAATACCAGACGCACATCATTGTAGTCGCGATAAACGGAAAGCCAGAATTCATTGCCTCCATAGTAAGCATCCACAATGCCTATCAGCGTGGAGTCTTTACGAGAAACCTCTTCGCCAATGACCAGCATCACCGAATCTACTACACTTGTACGCTCAGATTCGTTCATATCCGGTTTTACTGCTCCAAGTACCCGACGGGTCACGTCTTGCTGGTGCAAGAGGAAGCGGACGTAAAGTTCCGGATTAGGCAGTTCTTCACTAAGATTACGTGCCACAAAGCCGTCTTTCAGATAGTCGTGCTCCACAGACGAGTGTTGCTGTATGCTGCTGAAGCCGCAGTGATGATTGGTAAACACCAGCCCGTCCCCGGACACCACCACTCCGGAACAAAAGCCTCCGAAGCTGACTACCGCATCCTTCAGCGACGGGCGTTTCGTATTGTATAGCTTGTTGACAGACATCTGCAAGCCCAACTCTTTCATGGTCTGGCGTGTCTGCTTGTTCAGATTTCCCAGCATCCACATCCCTTCATCCGCTTGTCCCGGCAGAGAAAAAAGGAAGCAGACAGCTATCAGTATAAATCTTATTTTCATTCCGTCAATTCTTGTATTATTCAGTAATCAGCCTCAATTGCTTGGCACCCGTACGCGCCTTGAGCCACTCCGCAATCTTTTCCTTCTCGTGCGCACCCGGATGCTTGCCGAATTTCAAGACGGCAAGGGTCACAGTATCCACCCGTACAGAATCTACCGCCAGTTCAATCGCATGAGATATTGATACGGTCTTTACCGACGGGTAGAGCACTTTCAGTTCTGGGATAATCTTCTTGCCCAATTCATCGAAGGTTTTGTATCTTTCCAAATTCTGCTCCAGTGTGGCAATCTTCTGTTTCTGTTCCACCAGACGCTGCTCACTGTTCTTGTAGAAGTCTTCCATCACCATGGCACGGATGGAAGAAATATCCACCGCTTCATTGTTCATACCTTGGAGGACTATCAGCTTGGTATTGTCCAGCTTATAGTCTTTCATCTTGCTGCGGGCAATGGCGATGGAAGCTTCGGGCACTTCCTGCCCAATCAGCACGACACGTATTTCGTGGCCCTTGCCCTCGTGATGGATTTTCTTGTCCAGCACCTGCGTATTCTCAAAGGAGAGCTGCTCGTTGACAAAACGGTTGGCAGCACTCTCAAAGAAGGTATCCTGGACGATACCTACCGTCAGATAGACAGCGGGACACATGGTCAGGATAGCAATCAGGACGATATATTTACGTACTTTCTTCTCCCGGTTCTTATCCACAAACTCCTTGCGCTGGAAGTGCATCACGCGCACGCCCAGGAAAGTGGCAAGACTGATAAACACGGAATTGATGAAATAAAGATAGAATGCACCGAGGAAATAAATCAAGTTACCCGTTGCCAGCCCGTAGCCTGCCGTACAGAGAGGCGGCATCAAAGCCGTGGCAATGGCAACACCCGGAATCACATTTCCTTTCTCTTTGGTAGAGAGCGCCGTCACACCTGCCAAGCCACCCATCAAGGCGATGAATACGTCATAAATGGTGGGTGACGTACGTGCCAGCAATTCCGACTGCCCCTCGGCAACGGGACTCACCAGAAAGAAAATGGTAGCAGTGGTCACACTGAACAAGGTAGTTATCAAGAAGCTCTTCAAAGACCGCTTCATCAATTCAAAATCATTCAACCCCACAGAAAGCCCCACACCCATGATAGGCCCCATCAGCGGCGAGATGAGCATGGCACCGATAATCACGGCTGTGGAGTTTACATTCAATCCCAACGAGGCCATGAATATGGCGAATATCAGAATCCAAAGATTGGCTCCTTTGAATTCCACTCCCTTACGGATGGAATCTACAGTTTCCAGTTCATTGTCCTTGTCTTTGCGCAAATCAAGATAGTCTTTCAGAAAAGTCTTGATAGCGAAGGTATTTCTGTTGTCAGAATCCATGATATTTACAATTTGACGATTTACTATTCAGTAGTTTATTTCTTTATCAACCAGCTGATGACGGGTATGCTGCCGAGAGGCATATCACGCCGCACGATATAGGCCACAAAGACCAGCAACAAAACGGTACGGTACACCATACGCAGGTAGATATTTTCTATCGGGACATATTCGGCAGCCAGATAGAGTACTGCCGCAAGCAGCACATAACTACCGATAGCCTTCAGGTCATACTGAATGGGATACTTCTTCTGCCCTACGAAATAGGACAGAAGCATGGCGATACCATAGCCACAGAATCCTGCCCAGGCACAAGCCATATAACTGTATCGGGGAATCAGAAGTATGTTCATCACTACCAGCACCGCGCAACCTATCAGGGAGAAGTAGGCTCCCCAACGCGTTTCGTCAATCAGCTTGTACCAGAAGGAAAGATTGAAATAGATACCCATAAAGATTTCGGCAGCCATCACGATAGGCACTACCCGCAATCCCGACCAGTAATCAGGGCCGATGATATAGCGCAGAATATCCAGATAGAACATGACAGCCAGGAATGCCAGCAGTGTAAAGATGATGAAAAACTTCATGGCCTGCGCATATACCTGCTTATTGTCTTTGTCCCGGCTCTTTCCGAAGACAAAAGGCTCGTATGCATAGCGAAAAGCTTGTGTAAGCATCGCCATCACCATAGCAATTTTGCTGGCAGCTCCATAAATGCCCAACTGCACGGTAGCTTCCGCCTCACCCGGATAGACAAAAGGAAAAATAATCTTATCGGCCACCTGATTCAAGATACCCGCCAAGCCAAGTACCAGTAACGGCAGACTGTAAGCAAGCATCCGCTTCAACAGTTTTTTATCCAGCACATAAGCAAACCCGCGTAACTCCGGAATCATGCAAAGCATAATGGTAGAGGTGCATATCAGATTGAAAAGGAAGGCATAGCCCACGTCATCCCCTTTCATCCCTACATAATAGACCAGATTCAGTGCTATATTCAAGAAGATGAACAGCAGTTTGAGTGCCGCAAACTTAATGGGACGCTTCTTGTAGCGCAAATAAGCGAAAGGAATGCTTTGAATAGCATCCATCGCCACCACAATCATCATCATGCCCACGTACCAGGGATGCTCACTGTACTCCATCCATCCGGCAATAGGGTCGAGAAACAGCAGCCCCAATGCAAGGAAAGTAAGCGCCCCCATACTCACACTGAGTAATGTCGTGGAGTACACACGCATCGGGTCATCCTCCCCTTTATTGGCAAAGCGGAAGAAACCGGTTTCCATGCCGCACGTCAATAATACCAGCATGAGGGCCACCCACGCATATACATTCGTCACTACGCCATAGCCGCCACTCTGTGCGGACATCGCCATGGTATATACGGGCACCAGCAGGTAATTGAGGAAACGCCCCACAATACTGCTCAGCCCATAAATGGCAGTTTCTTTTGCCAATGATTTTAATCCGGCCACTTCTTTTTAATGATTAATGGTTAGTGATTAATGATTAATGAATCACTCGTCGCCAAACAAGGTACGCTGGCTACTATAGAGACTCCGCCCCAAATGCTTGTAGGCAAGTTCCGTCACTTCACGCCCACGGGGGGTACGTTTCAGGAAACCCTCTTTTATCAAGAACGGTTCATAGACTTCCTCTATCGTGCCGGCATCTTCGCCCAAAGCGGTGGCAATGGTGGTCAGTCCCACCGGGCCGCCTTTGAACTTGTCAATGATGGTGCAGAGTATCTTATTATCTATCTCATCCAGACCGTATTTGTCGATATTCAGGGCTTCGAGGGCAAACTGTGCGATTTCCGTATCGATACTTCCCGAACCTTTCACTTGGGCAAAATCGCGTACACGCCGCAGCAATGCATTGGCAATACGCGGTGTGCCACGGCTGCGGCTCGCAATCTCGGCGGCAGCCCTTACGGAGCAAGGCACATCGAGGATGCCGGACGAACGACGGATAATGCCGCTCAACACATCATCATCGTAATATTCCAGATGCAGGTTGATACCGAAACGGGCACGCAACGGAGCTGTCAACAGACCGCTACGCGTGGTAGCTCCCACCAGCGTGAAAGGATTCAAATCAATCTGTATGCTTCGGGCAGAAGGGCCTTTGTCTATCATGATGTCTATGCGGTAGTCCTCCATGGCTGAGTACAGATATTCCTCCACTACGGGGCTCAACCGGTGTATTTCGTCGATGAAAAGTACATCATTGGGCTCCAGGCTGGTAAGCACTCCCGCCAAATCCCCCGGCTTGTCGAGTACCGGACCGGAAGTTATCTTGAAGCCTACCCCCAGTTCGTTGGCTATGATATTGCTGAGTGTTGTTTTTCCCAATCCGGGAGGGCCGTGAAGCAACACATGGTCCAGCGCCTCGCCACGCAGGCGGGCAGCTTTCACAAATATGCGCAGATTGTCCACCACCTTGTCCTGCCCGCTGAAATCCTCAAAATTCAACGGACGGAGAGCGTTCTCGAAATCACGTTCTCGGCTGGTGACGGGCTGCTGGTTGCGTATATCAAAATCTTCTTGTTCCATACTATCTATCATGTTCCAAACACTGCTTTATTTCCTATTGATTTTTCCACATTACCGTAACAATCCCAACTGTCTGTAGGCTTCTCTGACCTCATCCACAAATTGCCTATATGAAGGAAGCAGATGCAACTTTTCCAATTCCAACCTCGCACCAATGGAAGCATATAGTTCACTAATATCCAAATCCTTCCTATGCCTACGTGTCGTAGTCCGATTAGATTTACCTATGGCTTGTATAATGGTAGCCTTAGGATCAAGATAAAGTTCCGGCATACGATTTATACCCAATTCTTCATCCGACATCCTTGTACCCATTTCCTCTTTTAATAGTTCTTTGTCAGCAAGCATCCATGCTTCTACCATCCTCACTGGAACAATAGGAATCAGACTCTTGCAAATCTCCCCTTTCTTATCAGACAAGAACTCTTTGGCCGGATTTATCTTTTCAGCATAGGCTCTTTTAGTATCCTTACTATCAGCATCTGTATGGACACAAAGTATATCCATACCCATCTCTTCCATTCCTCGACGTGAAGCTTTCTCTACATATTCATTAAAACTAAGTCGCACTTTTTCCACAGTCAAGCATTTCACGTATGGTTCTAAATCATTCTCGCATTCAAAAGCCACATCAATAAAAGTCCTTTCCACCACACTCTGCAAGAAACGTACATCCGTAGGGCCTTCCGTGATTAATCCAATAAATAATTGTCTAGCCATATTACCACTCCTTTAGGGTATTTTCTAAGTACTCCTTAATCATTTGCAAAGAAAGCTTTCGTTCTTGCTCAGAGAAATTGATAGTCAATTGCCCTTCTTTAGGAACTTGTATAATTTTCGAAACATCGAGTTTCACCTTATTGCCCGATGGCAAAGAAAGCACTCTTGATTTCATCTCCGCAAAATGGATGGAAACATTCAAATCATCTTCCCATTTCTGAATTTCACCTACAAAAACGGTAGAATGCGTATTCACAATCACTTGTCTTAAAGGTAGATCATGGTCTTCAAAGTTAGTGGTCAAATCCTTCAATAATTTCGCCATTGATTTTATCCTAAATGGGTGAATGCCATTCTCCGGTTCTTCAAAACAAAGCAAACCGGAGTATTTCATATCGTGTTGCAGGATGCAAAGCGTAAGCAATCGCAACGTACCCTCGGACAACACGCGGGAAGAGTATTTCTTTCCGTCCACATTCTTCAGATAAATGATATACTGCTTGTTTTCTGTATCATCTTCTACAAAGACCTGGGTATAGTTGGGAATAAAACTATTTAATTCACGAGATATCTCTACCAATGAATATTTATCTTCCTGCTGAATCCTAAATAATGCTGCAGCCAGGTTTTTCCCAGAAACACCAATGACATCTTCTCCCGTCCTCTTACTTGTGGGTTGACGTAAATCCTCCGGGTTCAACTGTAAGAAACGCCAACTGATCATTTCCTGCTTCACGGCCAGAATATGGCGGAAATCAACAGAATCAATGCTGCTCAATACCGTACGCGTAGCATTTCTCAGGGGAAAACTTCGCTTGTTACCTCCACCACCATCTTGAGGAACAAATACCGTAGGCAATTCATTTTGCTCTTGTGTATAGATATAAGGTTGACCACGTTTCCCTGTAATTACTTTAGGTCTCCAAAATTCTATTTGTTCTTTAGGCAAAAGTTTTATCCATTTGTCTTCTTGATGTTTCAATGTAGCCAAATGTTCATAAACAACTTCTAAATCATCAATACCACTGGAGTTTACAAAGCGATGTATTTTTAGTTCATAACGCAACCTCGTATATTTCAATCTTGCAGTAGCTCCCCAAGCATCAGTCACTTCACGATTTACCAGCACTTCCACACAAAACTCCATTTCATCGGCATAAGCATGTTCATCATACTGAGTGAATAGTTCAAACAAATCACCTCTTTGCCCTTCTCTGAATGCTGTATGTATTTTGTCCACTTCAGCCAAGCGTGACAACAGATTCAATGCATCAAACAAGTTACTCTTCCCAGCAGCATTTGTTCCTGCAACAATGGTCAAAGGGGTAAACTCCATTTCAAAATTATGAAATGACTTAAAACCATTTATTTTAAGATAAGTAATCATAGGGATATTCCTTTTGTTTCCTGCAAAATAACGAATTTATTTTGAGATAGCACTCATCCCCTTTCTTTTTTCACATAAGTAAAAGGCGTATGACATACCTGGTACGCTCCATACAACGGAATATTATGCTGCCCGGAGGCAAATTACAGAAAAAACGATAGAAGTAGCAAGATATATACTTGAAATATATTTGCAGGCTCACACTTTCTTCCTACATTTGTGCAGAATAACCAGCCATTTACTGACAGCAAGCCGAATCTCCCCCCTGCTGAAAGCACAATGCATAGAACACGCTACTTATGAAAGAAGAAATATCCTTTACCCAAGTCCCCTTCGACTACCCCTTATGCCTCAACGGGCAATGCCCCAAGGCTGCCACCTGCCTCCGCCAGCTCGCCATGCAGAGCATGCCTACCGAAAAGGATTACTGGAAAATCATCAGCCCCAAACGCCTTGCCACCGTCAAAGGGGAATGCCCCTTCTACCGCTCCAGTCAGAAGGCGCGTTACGCCAAAGGCTTCATGAACATGCTGAACAGCCTACCCTACAACAAGCGGGGAATCGCCATCGCCAACCTGATAGCCGGCTTCGGCCAACGCACCTACTACCGCGCCCGCAAAGGCGAACGCCTGCTGCTCCCCGAAGAGCAACAATCCGTACTGAACGTCTTCAGACATCTGGATGCCGGCATGGCTACAGAATTTGATAGTTACGCAGAAGGCTACCTTTGGTAACGCACTGACCATCAGAGACTAATTTTGCCAACTCTTTGCCTCACCTTTGGCAAAACTTTGCCATGCCTATGGCAAAAGTTTGCCAACGCGGTGGCAAAGTCTTGCCAATAAGGTGGCAAAAACTTGTCAACTTGTTGGCAAGAAGAGCAAAATACAGTTTAACGATTTTCATTCCCCATCAGCGCTTCATAAACTCCTTGCGCTCCTCCTCCGGAAACTTCTCTATGGCATAGCGCAACATCGTTCGCGGCATCGTCCTGCAATACTTCTCCAAGAATTGTACCAGCAAGTCCTTGTCCCGCTTACCCATCTCCCGGAGCATCCATCCTACCGCCTTTTGCATCAAGTCATGCTTATGATGGAGCAGCCGTTCCGAAAGGGCTAATATATCGATGAAATCACCATTTTTGATAAGAGTATAGGTAGATACCACAGCAATGCGCTGGTCCCAAAGCAGCGGACTATCCGCCAGCCGGTAGAGGTCTTTACGAAGTTTGTCTTTCAAATATTCGCCCACAATGCCGGGGGCAGACAAATCGACCAAATCCCAATTATTGATACGGCCCGTTTGCGAAAGGTAAAAGTCATAAATCTCCTTTTTCCCCTTTTCATCGCTCTTTTTGAATCGCTCCACCAACATCAGCAAGGCACAAAGGCGACACTCGTGCCATTCACTCTGAAGCAAGGTTGCCATTACCTCAAAAGGTTCGTGCTTGTGCTGCTTTGCCACCTGCCGGGTGTTGGGTACCACCACTCCCAGAAACTTATCCCCCTCGCCATACTGCCCCTTTCCGGTCTTGAAGAAACGGGGAAGATACTCCCTTTTCACCGGGTCGATATACGCCTCCAATTCCTGCTGAATCTGTACCGAGATGCACGCCACTTCTTCTGCCGAAAGCACACGTTCGCACAAGACGGTTTCCACTGCTTCATTCTTCTTTTTCATCCTTCTCTCATTTGATTTACACGGATTTGAATTCATCCACCAACGGACAAAAATACGACATTTATATCGGAACTATGGAAAGTTATCTTTAATTTTGCAACCGGTATGTCCAATCCTTAAAACCGTACGACATGTATAAAGCTGTTTTGGGAGCAATCTGCTGCCTTTCTTTCGCACTATCCTTACATGCACAATCTCCACAAGAAAAGGGGTTGCAAAGCATCAGCCGCACTTCAGCCAAGGCTATTGTCGGCTTTCTGGCCGATGATGAGCTGCAAGGACGCGAAGCAGGCATGCACGGTTCACGACTGGCTGCCCGCTATCTGGCATCCTGCCTGAAAGAAGCCGGCATTGCCCCGCTGGAAAAGGACAATTATTACCAGCCCTTCGAGGCTTACAACAAGGAACGCCAACAACGGGGACGGTGGCAAGTGCATCCCGACTCCATCGCCATCCTTAAACAAGGCGTCCACCGCATCCTGCAGATGAGTAATGTATTGGGAACCATCCCGGGAGAACGACCGGATGAATATGTCATCGTAGGTGCCCACTTCGACCATCTGGGTGTGGACGAGACGCTGGCAAACGACCGGATATACAACGGTGCAGACGACAATGCCTCCGGTGTCTCTGCCGTCCTGCAGATAGCCCGTGCATTTCTTGCCACCGGACAGAAGCCTCTGCGCACGGTCATCTTTGCCTTTTGGGATGGGGAAGAAAAGGGATTGCTCGGCTCAAAATACTTTGTACAAAGCTGTCCTTTCATCAGCCAGGTGAAAGGTTATCTCAATTTCGACATGATAGGCCGTAACAATAAGCCCGAGCAGCCTCAACACGTTGTCTACTTCTACACCGCCGCCCACCCCGTATTCGGCGACTGGCTGAAGCAGGACATTGCACGCTACAGCTTGCGCCTGCAACCGGACTACCGCGCCTGGGACCGCCCCACGGGAGGAAGTGACAATGCTTCTTTTGCCCTGTGCAACATCCCCATCATCTGGTACCACACAGACGGACATCCCGATTATCACCAGCCTTCGGACCACACCGACCGGCTGAACTGGGAAAAAATGATAGAAATAACCAAAGCAGCTTTCCTCAACGCCTGGAATCTTGCCAACGAAAACAAATATTAATCCACTAGAAACAAAGTAACGATACATGGTTTTAAATTACATCTGGGTAGCTTTCTTCGTCATCGCATTCATCGTAGCCCTCTGCAAACTCATTTTTATGGGTGATGTGGAGATATTCACAGAACTCGTCAACTCCACCTTCTCCTCTTCCAAAACAGCTTTTGAAATATCCCTGGGACTGACAGGAATACTCGCCCTCTGGCTCGGCGTGATGAAAATAGGCGAAAACAGCGGCATGATCAATGCCCTCTCCCGTTGGCTGAGTCCGGTATTCTGCCGTCTCTTTCCCGAAATACCGAAAGGACATCCTGCCATGGGCTCCATTTTCATGAATCTCTCTGCCAACATGCTGGGGCTGGACAATGCCGCTACTCCGATGGGACTGAAAGCCATGAAGGAACTTCAGGAACTAAACCCGAAAAAGGATACTGCCACCAATCCGATGGTAATGTTCCTTGTCCTCAACACCTCGGGACTGATACTTATCCCCGTCAGCATCATGATGTATCGCTCGCAGATGGGTGCCGCCCAACCCACGGACATCTTTATCCCCACACTGATAACGACTGCCATCTCGACCATTGTCGGTGTCATTGCCGTCAGCATTGCACAACGCATCAACCTGCTGAACAAGCCCATACTTATCCTGATTGGCTGCATCAGTCTTTTCTTTGCCGCACTCATTTATCTGTTCACACAGATTAGCCGTGATGAAATGGGTGTATATTCCACTTTAATTGCCAACATACTGCTGTTCTCCATCATCCTGCTGTTCATCCTCTGGGGGCTATGGAAGAAAATCAATGTATACGATGCCTTTATAGAAGGAGCCAAAGAAGGCTTTACCACTGCCATACGCATTATCCCTTATCTGGTTGCTTTTCTCGTTGGAATCGCCGTTTTCCGCACTTCCGGCGCCATGGATATACTGGTGAACGGTATCGGTTATGTAGTAGGACTATTCGGTGTAGATACCAGCTTTGTAGGTGCCCTACCCACTGCCCTGATGAAGTCACTGAGCGGCAGCGGTGCCAACGGACTGATGATTGACACCATGAAACAGTATGGCGCCGATTCATTTGTAGGACGCATGAGTTGCGTGGCACGTGGCGCTTCGGACACCACATTCTATATTCTTGCTGTGTATTTCGGCAGCGTAGGTATCACCAAAACGAGGAATGCCGTGACGTGTGGGCTGATTGCCGATTTTTCCGGCATCATTGCAGCCATCATCATCAGTTACTTATTCTTCTTTTAAAAGAACTAGCTTAATCGCAAGAACGTAATTTCAATCGTACATCGTAAATCATTAAATCGTAAATAAAATGATTAGTTATCAGACAGACGGCGTGGAAATGCCATCCATCAAGAAGCGTGAAACCACGGAATGGATAAAATCCGTAGCCGCCACTTACGGAAAAAGAGTCGGTGAAATCGCCTATATCTTCTGCTCGGACGAGAAAATACTCGAAGTGAACCGCCAATATCTGCAACACGATTATTACACAGATATCATCACTTTCGACTACTGTGAAGGCAACCGCCTTAGCGGTGACCTCTTCATCAGCCTTGATACCGTACGCACCAATGCGGAACAGTTCGCCGACAACAACTACGAACGTGAACTGTACCGGGTCATCATCCACGGCATCCTCCACCTTTGCGGCATCAATGACAAAGGGCCGGGAGAACGGGAGATTATGGAGGAGGCAGAGAATAAGGCGCTGGCGATGCGGTAATTCCAAAGAATAAAAACTCTGTCTTGATAAAGTGCTGATTTTACCAAGACAGAGTATTTAAGAAAAACAAGTTACTTTGTCAACACAACGACAACTAACGGGTGATATTTGTCTGTTCCTGATTCGATGCGGGCATCCACACCATCTATAGTTACTCTAATAAGTTCAACACTGCCATAACCATCATTGTACTTCCAATGGGAAATAATGGAATGTTCCTCTCCGTCACCAAAGATATAGGGACAAACAAACGTACGCCTCAATACTTCAGGCTTCTTGTCATATTTATATCCATCCCATAGTGCATCAAAGATTGCCAAAGTAAAAAGTCCGTCCCTGCTTTCCACATAGATACAGTCCGGTCCGGTAAAGTCATCTTTAGAATCGGGTTCTACCAATTTATAGGAGTAATCTTTCTCTCTCAAAGCAGGCTTACCATTTCTTCCAAGACCGGTTTGCATTCCCTCAATCAAATCATTGCCATTTTCATCGACAAATGCTAAATTGTATCCATAATGAATAGGAGGATAAGAGTCTTCCTCACTTTTGCAACCCATGAAAATCAAAGGGAATAAAGCAGCCAATAACAAAAATCTAAAATTTCTCGTAATACATTTTCTGAAGTGAAACATACAAACTTACTCTATCATATTGATAAATCTATCTTCTGTAGGACTAACATCATAAGCTGTATACCAACCATTATATCGTCCATATAAAAAACATAAGATACTCTCTATTTATCTAAGCTAACAAGAACTTGAGGATAAAATTTGTCAAAACCTTCAAAAATCGGACTCTCCACATCATCTATTGTAAGACGGATAAGTTCTGCCTCCCGATAATCAGTATCAAACTTCCAATAAGAAACAATCGTATGTACTTTCTCATCACCGAATATATGCTTACAGGCAAGTTTATGAGTAAGGACTTCCGGCTTCTTATGCCCATACCAGTCTTCCATGCAGACATCAATGCGTAGCGATTGATAGCCACTTACCTTTCCTAATATTAATGATTTGGTATCAAAATAATCATCTTCCGTTGATTTGATAAACTCAAAAGTATAAGTTCCGCGTAATAAAACAGAATCCCTCTCGCTGTTTATTTCAAATGGTACATCTGCAAGCAAATCATTACCCGATTTATCTATGAATGCTAAATAGTATCTATAGAGATGAGGCGGGTAAGAGTCCAATTTATGTTCACAACCGGCAAAGCATATTGCAAACAATAACAATGAATAGATATATACTCTTCTCATAATGCGTCATTTTAAGGGTGAAACATACAGATTTTCTCTGTCGTATTGATAGTTCCTATCATCTGTAGGATTCACATTATTTCCACTAAACCAGCCATTACCAGTGCCATACCACCCCCAGTTCATATGAAAATATATGCGACCAGAACCAAAAGAAGTAGTAGTGGGATTCATATAATTAGGGAATCCACAACTTGAATAACTTGGATTTGTAGAACGGTTTACAAGATACTCCACAAAATAGCTATAGGAACTTCCATATTCTTCCGCACCATCACAAACCCATGCATGCCCTTTCCAAGTTATTCCGATAAAATTTTTCCTGTCACCTGTCATATATACAGGACGTCCTCTAAAATAGATTTCACTTTCTACATCCCACATGTCATGATCCTTTTTAGATACTGCATACCCCATTGCCTCAAAACCTCTTTTGGCATCACCTAAGGAAGCTCCAGATTCGTCTTTACCATATTCCATATTCACGGCTTTACCAATCATCGCTATTAGAGATTGAGATGCAGAAGTCGGTCTATCATTAGCCATACCGCTCCAGTCAAAGGATTGAGGCCATTCATGATACTTCTCAATCTGAGCCATAGCAATGGCAACACAGCCAGCAGGATATTCATTCGGACATAATGCACTATATCCTCCCTCCTGCCCCCATTTTGTATTCATCAAAGGCCCAACTTTTCTGTTATTACTATTATATCCTACTATTGTAAACTCAAGAGGAGAACCATAAAAATTAGCCTTTTCTACAAGACTTTCATAATCTGATTGTGAGAGAAAAGATCTTGCAGAACTTAAAGGACCAAACGAATATCCCGGACACAAAGTATACAATTCGCCTAACCTTTCACGAAACATTGTCCCATCACTATAATGATCAGAAGTAGCATCACGTGTTGTGGCAGGCAGTATTTCGTAAGCCTCCCACATAGAGCGCATATTTGCCAAAGTCTCGGCATTTTGCATATCGCTTTCCTTAATAGCCCAATTTGTTTCATCCATCCAAATAGAAAAGCCACTCTGCTTAGCTTTTTCTATATTGATAGAGTTAGTATCTGAATATGCCAGAATCGGATAGTAATTCTTGGTAGCACCTACTATAACAAAACCACCGCCTTCATAATTTATTATATACATAGAAGGCGTATTGTCTTCACCGTAAACCGTCTTAATATCTTTTACTGTTTTACCAGAAAAGGCATCTGGCTCAATAGAGCCATTTCTTGTTGTCACCGCATCTTTACCATTAGCAGCTAAAAACAAGCCGGCCACCTCTGTGGCTTGACTAACCGGCACAAAGCTTTCATCATTTACAATGTCTACACAATCAGCATCCACTTCTATAGGAAGGGGTTCCATGCTATTCTCACTGCATGAACAAAATGCTGATACAATCCAAGCATACAATAAATACTTTTTCATACGCATTAATTTTTAAAGTTAACAAAAGAGATTATTATAAATATAAGGCAGGCTACGCCTGCCTTATATTTATTTCTTCACCGAAAAGCGATAGATGCAATGACTGTCATACTTTTCTCCCGGCTTCAGCAACGCCGAAGGCCATTCCGGCTTGTTGGGCGTATCGGGATATTTCTGCGTCTCCAAACAGACGGACGCACGATGACCGTACACGATACCTTTCTTTCCGGTCAGTGTGCCATCCAGGAAGTTACCGGCATAAATCTGAATGCCCGGTTCGTTGGTATAGACATCAAGCACAATACCCGTTGAGGGAGATTCGAGGGTGGCACACGGGTGGGTGATGTCACCCTTCGTATTGAGTACCCAGTTATGGTCATAGCCCTTGCCGTTCTTCAATTGCTCAAAGTCATTGTCAATGCGGGCGCCAATGGCTGTAGGAGTGCGGAAATCCATATCCGTACCTTCTACGGAAGCTATCTCACCGGTAGTCATGAAGGTACTGTCCACGGGAGTATAGGCATCTGCATCGATGGTAAGCAGATAATCCGAATTGGACTTGGAGGGATCGCCATCCAGATTGAAGTAAGAATGGTTCGTCATATTGACAACAGTGGTACGGTCTGTTTCGGCACTGTAACGAATGTCGATGGCATCGTCATCTGTCAGCGAGAAAGTGACCTTGCAGGTTAGGTTACCCGGGAAGCCCTCCTCTCCGTCTTTCGACAGATAAGTCAGTTCCAGAACCCGGTCACTCAACTGACGGGCATCGAACACTTGATATTGGTATCCCTTGGGACCTCCATGCAGGCAATGACCGTAATTGTTGCGCGGCAGCTGATACTCTACCCCATCCACTGTAATCTTACCCTGGTTGATACGGTTGGCATAACGTCCGATGGTAGCGCCGAAATCCGAAGGGAACTTGATGTAGTCCTGAATGGAATCGAAGCCCAGCACCACATCACGCATAACGCCATCCTTGTCCGGCACCATCACTGATACAATACGTCCGCCGAAATTCGTAATACAAACTTCCATACCATTCTTATTCTCCAAAACAAACAAGTCTGTCTGCTTGCCATCCACTTCCGTACGGAAGTTCGCAGGTTCCAGTCCAGAAGCAGTCTTTTCACTCGCCTGTTTGCCCGTGCAAGCCGATGCCAATAGCATCACGCTTGCCAACAAAGTCATCATCTTATTCATAAATACAATATTGGTTACTGTTTAGACTATCATTTTTTCAACAAGAACTGCTCCGCACGTCCCGGAGTGAACAACTCCCACAAAGAAGCAACCGTCCAGCCCGGAGCGAAGATATTGTTGTAATATCCCTTTCCGTTACGTCCGTAATCCCAATTGGTATGCTGCACCACTTCCGGGTAATAGCCTACTTTGGCAATGCCACACATGTGCCCTTCATACGGCAGTAACTGGCGCATGGAAGTGGATATCACCTCGGCAAAGTCAGAGAAGCGCGGCTCGTTGTACTCTTTGGAGAGCCAATGCAGCACATCGGCAAATTCGAAGATAAATACATCGATATGGTTATTCTCTACCGACACATTTCCCCAACCACGGGTTTTCAAGCCGATATCTCCCAGCATCTGACCTTCGGCAAAAGGAACATCCCAAGTATAATACCATGACAAGGCAAAATAAGCGGCTTTCTTTGCCAGACCGGCATAGTGTGCACGCTCTTCTCCTTTGGTAACCAAAGCCAGGTAATAAGCAGCCGTAGCAGCATACAAGGAGGCTTCCTTGTCCTCGCAGTTGGCATCCAGCGTAGAAGAGAAATAATCGGCTTTGGATATCAGTTCCTTCTCCAGATAGTCTACCGTACGCTTGGCGCTTGCCAGATAACGTTTGTCCTTGAAATACTTGGACGCCATCACCAAAGGCAATGTTGCCGAAGGCGTGCTACCGCCGCTGGCATCCACGATAGAGAAATCATCCTTGAACTTGCGCGGGAAGCTGCCGTCCTCGTTCTGCAACTTGAGGAAGCTGTCCAGCATGCCCTTGATGCGTTTCTCCCATTCGGGGTGTTTACGCTTCTGCTGTTTCTCGTAGTTCAAATAGTTCAAGATGGCATACACTCCCTCGGACTGACGGCGGATGCTATGTCTAGTTTCCTTGAAGCCGCGGTTGTAGTGCACCACTTCGTTGAAGAAACCGGCAGGCGAAAAACCGTTCTGGAGATAAGTGTCAAAGATATGGTTGGCATTGTCCACCAGGTCTTGGCGGTTCTGCTGTTTGCCATACTCCAAAGCATTGAAAGCGTTCAGCAACGTACGTCCCACAAAGCCCACTTCGGCAACATCGGTATTGGCACAAGTAGCAGTCTCCAACTCTACACCGGAGTAATAATGAGTGGGGGTATTGCTGACATAGCTTTCCACAAAGAAGTTGCTCATCACCTCCTTCATGCGGTCTACCGTGTAAGGTGTGTCAACCGGTTTCGGGCGGTTAGTGTCATAACAATACTCCCAGGTGCGCTGTACGCATTCCGAGAAATCGGCAGTATTCCTTTCGGACACCTCCCAAGTCATGGAGATGCTGTCACCCTTACGAAGCAACTGGAAAGCCTCAACGGCAGGAGCCAGCGTCAATTTGCGGATATATGTCTTCGGTGCTTCCTTATAGGGGAAACCGTATGCCAAGACAGTCATACCATCCACATTGCAGAAACCGGTATATCCGATGGAAGTCTCACCGGACAAGATTACCTCTCCCTCCTTATGAGTGGTCAAAGCTTCCTTGTCGAACTTGTCAATACGGATAACCGACATGGACGTACCACTTGCCGGATTGAAAGCTGCCGTCAGCGGAGTGCTCAAACGGTCCTCACGCACCAGCCAACTGTCCGATGTGTGGAAAGAAGGAGCTTCCTTCGGCGAACGCAGGTTGCGGCGATACCAGAAGCCCGGCATGTAGAACTGGCAGTCTGAATGCTTGTAACCGGTCTTTATCTGTTCCCCGTAGTTGAAATACACATTTTCCAGCGCCTTGAGTGTGACGGTAATGCGCTGTTTGCCATCCTTGTCCACCACCTGGCGGATGATGTCCAACGGTAACTTTTCCGAAGCCCGGCAGCTGTACATACCATCCTGCATCTTCTGCAAGGCCAGCGGATATTGCTTGGCATCATTCCCCGGCACTTTCAAGGAAATAGAAGCAGAGATGTCTTCCGGAGCAGCATTTGTCGCTCCGGCACCCGTAATGCCCACCAAAAGCATTACCCCCAAAAACAATCTTTTTAGTCTCATAGTTACATCTGTTTTATTGTTGTTAGAAAAATATCATTCAGACATGAATACATACTTGCCGGAGCCCAATTCGACTACCAGCTTACCGTCAGCCTCCTCCACGGAATGAATCCCCGCCTGACCGGCATCTACCTGTACATGGAAGTCAAGCGGCAGCTTGACCGTAGCGGTTGTATTGGCAGGAATCTCAACGTTCCACTCCAGCTTATTGCCATCACGTTTCCAGGAACTTCCTATTCTGCCATAAGGCGATACATGCGAAGCATTCACATAATTCAGTTTTTCCGGGAATACCGGTTCCATCAGAATCTGCTTGAACCCGACGGAAGCGGGAGTATTCTTTATGCCGGCAAGATCCTCATAGAACCATATCAGCAGATCTCCCAAAAGCATCACATGGTTTCTTGAATTCATCGCCGGATTTGCCGTGTCACCATTCCATAATTCCCAAATGGTGGTTGCACCCTTCTTAATCATGTAGCCCCATGAGGGATAAGTGTCATTGGTCACTATCTTATAGGCAAGTTCCAGTCCACCGTACTCGGTAAGTCCGCGCATCAGATGCTGGATGCCAAGCACACCGGCACTGACATGTCCCTTACAGTCTTTTTCCGTCTTCTCCACGACATTGGCAAATACTTTATCTTCATATCCGTCGGGAACCAGGCCCAGTCTAAGGGAAAGCAGGTTTGCCGTCACCGTATTGTTGTCATACTGTGCAGTCTCAGTATTGAAGAATTTCTTGTTATAAGCGTCCTTGACCTTAATGGCAAGTGCTGCATACTCTTCAGCATCTGCCGGAAGTCCGTTCATTTGCGCGAACTTCTCCATCAGTTGCAGAATGCTGTAAAACACCGTTGTACTCAGCACTTCGCCGTTCGTCTTCCGGGCAGGGTCCTCCGAATGAATCAGCTCCGGCGACTCGGGAGGCATGCACCAATCCCCGTATTCATCCTTCACCAGAATATAGTCCTTCATTTTGGTCTCCGTCATGTGGTTTACCCAGCGCTTCATGGACGGATAGCGCCCTTTGATGGAGCTATCATCGCCAAACTGGCGGTAAAGCATGTCGGCTACGTAAAAATAGGCAGCCGGCCAAGTCACGTCATCATGGAAGATGGTCCAGTAACGGGGAGATACCACAGAGATACTTCCATTTTCATTCATGGACTCTTCTATATCCACCAGCCACTTCTTATACATCAAGGCATTGCCGAAAATGAAACTTTCACCATAGGCACCAGTAGTGCGGTCGCCCAGCCATCCAAGACGTTCATCACGCTGGGGGCAGTCGGTAGGCATACCGCGATAGTTTCCACGGATTCCCCAATAGGCATTCTTGTGAAGTCTGTTAATCAACTCCTTAGAAGTCTCGAACGTACCGTTCGTTGCCATTTCATCATACACCACCTTACCGGTGAAATCATCCGCTGCCGGTTCATAGTCCAAACCGGATATTTCCATAAAACGGAAACCATGGTAAACAAACAACGGTTCCCAAACAAACTCACCGTCAGCGGCAGGAGTATAAATATCCGTGACAAGGGCACTGCGCAGGTTGTCAAGATACAGTTCCGTACCATTGTCCTTCAGCACTTCGGCAAAACGCATAGTAATGGGCTTGTCCTTCTTGCCACGCAGTTTCACCTGCTGTATTCCTACCATATTCTGCCCCATATCCACGATATATCTTCCATCACCTACCGATTTAACGGATATTGGCTTTATCTCCTCCATCACCTTCAGACTCGGAGAGAGCTGTGCCACAAGTTTTCCTTTGGGAGCCTCCATCCGTTCGGCCAACTGCCATCCGGAATCATCATAGCCGCTTTCCGTCCATTTACCCAATTCCAAGCGGGCATCGTAATGTTCACCGTCAAATTCGTTGTTCGCAGTTATAGGACCGTGGTTCGTCGCTTTCCAGGAATCATCGCTGACTACCGACACCGTCTCACCATTGTCGCACTCTATATTCAACTGCGCCATGAGACGGGGCAAACCAAAACCTACCATCCCATTGGCGCGCATGGAAAAATAGCGGCCGTTGCCCAGAGCCACGCCTATCGCATTGGTACCGGACTTCAACAAGGGGGTGACATCATAGGTCAGATAAGATACAGAAGCATCGTACCAGGTAGGCAAAGGACCGAATACATCATTTCCAATCCTCTCGCCATTCATATAGCATACGGAAGAGCCTACTCCCGAAACATAAAGGACTGCACGCTTCGGCTGTGACGGCAAATCAAACTCCTTCCGCAGATAACGTGCCGGAAGGATGGTCCGCTCACCGTCCAGTTTCAAGTTTGTACTGTCGTTCAGTCCAATCCAGCCGGCTTTCCAGTCCGAACTGTCCAGCAAAGCCATTGACCAATATTGGATACTACTTTGCGCCTTGTCACCGGTATTTGTCCATACAGTGACACGCCACCAATATTTCTGTCCCGACTCCAAAGACGCCCCTGCGTACTTCACCAGCACCGATTGGCCAGACTCCACACGACCGCTGTTCCATACCAGCCCGGAGCCGGCCTGCAAGCCCTTTTCCGAGTCCGCCACTTCAATCTGATAAGTAGTCTGCATCACATCCTGCTTGTCGGTTACCAGTTGCCATGAGAAACGGGGAGCCGATACAGCTACTCCTTCGGGATTCTTCCGCATTTCAACAGTGGTTTCCTCCACTTTCAAGGAACTGCCACCCGATACTTGACAGCCCATCATCAATAGGGCCAACAAGGAGACTAAAATAGATTTCTTCATACTTGTCAGAATTTCGGTTTCTCCGCTTCCGTGGATGCAACGGAGCCTTCTACCGTCGGCCATCCGTCTTCCCAGCTAATCTTATCCAACATCAATACACGGCCTTCAGGCTTCTTTGTGCTCACCGCATGATAGAAGAACCAGTCATTGCCGGCATTGTCCGTCACAATCTCCGAATTATGACCGGTACCCACAAAGGAATTGCTTTTCTGAATCAGCACTTCGTGCTTGTTATCCATCATGCTACCGCCATTCTTGTTGACATAGGGGCCGAAAAGATTATCTGAACGGCCTACAACAGTAGTGTAAGTACTCTTCAATCCCTCACAACAACTTCCTATGGAAGCAAAGAAGTAGTAATGCCCGTCCTTCTTGTGAATATAGGTACCTTCGTAAGCGGTTCCTGCCACTTGCTGCGGTGTGGCGCCGTCCTTCAGAGAGAGTCCGTCATCAGACAGTTCAATCGCATAGATTCCTCGAAAACTGCCCCAGAAAAGATATTTCTTCCCTCCATCCTCTATATAGAAAGGGTCGATGGAGTTCTGTACATTGATTTCATTGCTGCGGAACATCTTTCCGTGGTCCGTAAAAGGTCCCTCAGGCTTATCGGCAGTAGCACAACCGATGCCGCAAGTTAACTCGCCTCCCCAAACAGACATAGAATAATAGAGCACGTATTTATCACCTATCTTGTTGATGTCCGGCGCCCACAAACCGCCGTTCGGCTCAAAATCAGGCCGCGTACGGTCCGTAAAGGCAGTACCTACATACTCCCAATCCACCAGGTTCTTGGAACGGTGAATCGGCAGATTGCGTATGTCCTCGGTGGCATACAAATAGTAGTATCCATCATCTCCCTCAATGACAGAAGGGTCTGGCAAACTATAATCTATCACCGGATTGCGATAGACATTCTTCGGCTGTTGTTCTTCCGGTTTATCCTCTTTTGTAGCCGATGACGAGGAACAGGCTATCAGACTGCATAACACTGATAATACAAGAAACTTCTTCATACAATGTATTCTTTTCATTCTTTCATTTTACTTTTCGGGTGATGTACTGCCCAATACCTGCGGACGGATAAGAGAGCCACCGATAGAAACCGTTCCCTGGTCGGAAATGGCAAAATCCTTGATATACGAAGTGCGCGGCTGTACTTTCGTGGAATCCCAATGTGCATGGAAAATGTATTTCCAGCTACCGTCCTTACAGCAGAAGGGTGCTCCATGACCGGTACCCATCAAGCCGTCGGCATGTTGCAGAATCGGATTTCCCTCGTATTTCTTCCACGGTCCCATCGGGCTGTTCGAAGTCGCGTAACCCACTCCGTAGTTCTTGCTTTCAAAGTGATTGGCTGAATAAACCAGGTAGTAGACACCCTCTTTCTTCAAAATTGAAGGACCTTCGGCCACCTTAGCAGGCTTGTCCTGCGAAAGTTCCCAAGGCTCTCCCACCTTAATGCACTCTGTCAGCGTCTCCTGCTTGATGCCGGTTAGGTCATCGTTCATCTCTGCCACCCAGATGACGTTGCCATCTGTAAAACGCACGAAATAAAGGTAAGGCGTACCGTCATCATCAATGAATAGAGAGGTATCGATACTCTTCTCATCCCATATCGGCTGCTTCACTTCCTGACGGAACGGACCTTGGGGAACATCTGCCGTTGCCACGCAGATATGCTCCTCGGTGGAGTAGAACAGATAAAACTTCTTTTTCGATTCGATGTAGTAGACCTCCGGCGCCCAGAATCCCCACGTACCGTAGGAATCTGCTGCCGACAACGCCTGGCCTTCACGCGTCCAGTTTTTCAAGTCATCGGAAGAGAAGCAGGCAAAGCCTTCTCCTTCTACCGTACCTCCAGTGCCGTAAGCATAATACTTGCCTTCGTAAAGCATTACGTAAGGGTCGGCAATCGGCAGATAGTCTGATTCTACAACCGTCTTCTCCTTGCAGCCTGCAAAGCAAAGACAAAGCAACAGTAGCAATATATAATTCTTCTTCATATCCATCTCTTATTTTACTATTTTGGGCGTCATATAGTCCTTGCTGATTCTCATACGGTCCACACCGTCCACTTTCTCGAAAGAAACGTCACTGATGTACATGGCACGTGGGTGGATACTACTCTTGTCCTTATGGGCATGGAAAACTATACGAAGCTTGCCTGCCTTGTCTGTGAAGGTGGCACTGTGCCCCACCCCAACCAGTTCTCCGGGTTTCTGCAGCAAAGGATTCTCCTCGTATTTGGTCCAAGTACCCATCAAATCGGTAGCTGTGGCGCAACCTATGCCGTAGAAAGGACTTTCATAGCTATTGGCAGAGTAGGTCATATAGTAGAGCCCATTACGCTTGATGACAAACGGGCCTTCATTCACACGGGGCCATACCTCCTCCCATGCCTGAGAGACGTGGATGCAAGGGTGCATGGTCTCCTTCTTGATAGTCATGAGGTCTTTCTCCAATTCGGCCACCCAGATGTTGAGCCCGTCGTTGAAACGGTCGAAGAAGAGATAAGGCGTGCCGTCATCATCAATAAACAGAGAGTTGTCAATGCATTTCTCATCGGCAATCATCGGTTCCTTCTTACTTTGGGTAAATGGTCCTGCAGGTGAGTCTGCTGTTGCCACACAGATATGCTCGTCTGCCGAGTAATACATATAGAACTTCCCGTTCACTTCGTAGACCTCCGGTGCCCAGAACCAGCGGTCGGCCCAGACATCCTTCTTCTGGAGCGCCATGCCCTTATACTTCCAAGTCTTCAAATCATCGGAGGTATAGACTTCGATGCCTTCATCCGCATGGGTGCCATAGGCATAGTAAGTGCCATCGTGCAACATGATGAACGGGTCGCCCAAAAGCACCGGCGTTTCAACTCCTTCGACAACAATATCGTCCACATCCTTATAGTCTGAAGAGCAGGACTGGCAGGAAGCCAGCGTGGCCAACAGAAACAGATACATACATATAAAATTCTTTTTCATGATTCTTTCTTAAACAATTGTTATGATGATAAATATTTACTTTCAAGAAGATGTTCCGTTACACCCGTATATTGAACCCTATTCAGTCGTATACTGAAATACATTCAGTCGTATACTGAATCACCCCAGTCCATCACACTGATTCACAAGGAAATACAAACACCGGCTTCTATATACATCTTTCATTACATATATACGGAACGGCACATCCCACGATTGCGTCTAATCGCGCCTCTGCCCTACATGATAATACAACGTACCACTATAAACCGGAGAGCCGCCTTCCGAACAGAATCCGATGCGGGATGCAGGGTAGCGTATATCCAAAGCTCCCAGCTCCCTGCCGTCGACAAACAGATACAGCTTGTCTGCACGACGCACGGCACGAAAATTATAGGATTCCTTCCACAATTCATGTACACCTATCTTATAGATATGGCGTTCCAAATCCTCCGCCTCCTTGTTGATGAAGCGGATGCCTTCTGCCTTTACCGGAGTAAAGGTACAATAATTATATGCAGGATGTTCTGCTATCCCCCTATCTTTGTTTTCTATCGGATGCCATTCGCCGCCATTCAGGTATTCTATGTCGAACTTGCCGAACATGTCATCCACAAATTCGGATTTATTGCCTGCTTCGTGACGGTTCAGGTAAAGTGTATCCAACCATGCAGGTGCGGCAAAACGATAACCTTTCTCAATGAAGTCGGTATACTTCACATCCGGATAGAGCGTTTGCAGGCATCCCAACGGGAATTCCTTCTTCCAGGCAGTTTTCCCTTTCTTCACGGCTGTCACCTCAAGCATACGGGTGATGCCATCGAACTGAGCCTTCACATAGTTATCCTTATCCACATAAACCGGATAGCTTCCTGCCTTGTCTTGTCCGGACAAGCCGGACAACTGGAAGCTGAATTCATAATCGTTCAAGAAATCGCCCTTCAACAACTCCTCATTCCCCGAAAGCTGGAAATGCACATCATCGAAGCCGATGGTATAGGTAGCCCCTTCGAACAAGGCAGACTTTGTCTCGTCAAATACTCCGGGAACACCCGCTTCTTCCGTCGGAAGAGCCTCTGCAAAGACATGTTTTCCCGGTGTGGGAATCTCATCCAGCCAAATTTTCAGACAGCCACCATTACGCTCAATGCGCAGATGATGGTACACACCCCAACGGAAATCTTCAGGCAGGGCATAGGATTCCTTATTTTCTTTACCGCCGACAAGTGTACGCAGGTACCAACTCCGGTTCTCGGCATCCAAACCTACATAGGCACAGTTATCTGCATCCTTCCACCAGGCAATGACGCCGGCTCCACCCTCGGTCTTGACTCCCGTCTCGAACAAGTAATCCACGGACGGCTGTACTTGTTGCAACACACCGAACGAAGCTGTCTCGCCTTTGCCTGCAAAGGTAGGCATCGAAGGTTCGGGATGATAACCTGCCGTGCGGGGGCCGGTGATACCATCCACAAACAACGTCTTGTCGAAGAACTGGACACGGTTGATATATTGCCCCCGATGCTCATCGTTCTTGTTTGCCATATAAATCAGCCACCATTCAAATCCGTTGGGGCCTCTCAAAATATTGGGCTGACCGGGAGTCATCAGAATATCATCGGCAATACCGTCTTTCATATCGAACAGAGAAACGTCGAAGAATTGCGAACGTCCCTTGTTTGTTTCTACGGCAAGCAGATTCGTGCCTTCCTTCAAAGCAGCACGCAGCTTCTTGTCCAGGTTCACGATACAATAATCACGCCCCTGCTTCTCGTAGACAAGTGTTCCGTTCAGATAAATCCGGGTATCTCCGTCGTGAGCGACACGCAATGCCAGATTACCGGTTTCGCTACCGGCAGAGAAAGTCTTTCGCAACCATAAGGAGGGCGTATTCCACAAGGTACCCAGATGCCGGGTGGTGGAACCTTTCACTTCACGGGACGAAAAGCCGGTCTCCCCCCTCGCCCAGCCGGAGTCATCGTAGGTCACTTTTGTCCAATCGCTTCCCGGCTTGCTCTCCGTATAAGCAAACAACGGCTCATATGTGCGGCCATACCGCAATAAATCCACTTGCTTCTCCTCCAGTTGTGTCTGATTGCAGCCTACAACCGGATAGCTATATTTATTACCATTTTGAAAACCTAAAGGAGAGTCTGCCTCAGCAACTCCCAACTGATAATTGCCCCACTCTGTAGAGGTGTGGTTGGCATTATACATCATATAGTAGCGGCCTCTATACTTCATGACCCACGGTCCCTCCGCTACTCTGTTATCCATCGTTTCCCATGTATCCGGCAATGAGGCGAACTGGCACACCGGTTCACCGGCAAATTCTGCCGGGTTCTTCATTTTACGTCCCCATATGGTATTTCCATCAGTAAAACGTACCATATACATGTATAGTTGTCCATCATCATCTCTGAATATTTTGGGGTCGATACGGTTATCCATCCATGTCTTCTTGTTCGGCTCTGTGTAAGCGCCCAGGGCATCTTTGCTCTGCGCATGTACAATGTGAACGGCATGCTTGTCCTTCCCCCAATAATTGACTGACCAGTACAAATGAAAATCTCCATTCAGATAGAACATGTCATTGGCATGAATCTGGTCATCTCCGGCTCCGCTGCCTCTGGTCCAGTCATTGTCCATGGATACGACATGGATAGGTTTCCCCCAATGAACCAGGTCATCGGATACATAGAAATCCCCGTTTGTACGGACCCCTCCAATATAATATTTGCCATTATATTTCATTACGCCGGCATCCGCCACTCCCGGAAGTACCGGATTCTGGATGTTCTGCGCAAACAAGCTGCCGCAGCAAGCAAAAGCGAATGGTAATAGTAGTTTTTTACAGACAAGCATATGGTATAAGATTTAAGAAAGAAAAGGCTATGCCGGAAGCATCCTAAATGAGAACAGGCTTCCAGGCATAGCCTTCTTTAGTTATTAATAGTTAGGATTCTGAGTAAGATGTGCAACACCACCTACTGTGCTGTTTTCCACCTCATCTCTTGGAATAGGCAGACGTCTGTGCTTGCCGACAATAAAGTTGTCAAAGTCCTTGTCACGAGCTTTCAGTTCATCAATTCCAGCCTGGGAATCAAGTAATCCCCAACGCTTCAAGTCAGCCCAACGCCAACCTTCGAAACAGAGTTCCAATGTACGTTCCATCTGCAGACGCTTGATAAAGGCATCTTTAGAGCTCAAGCAGTCTTTCCACTGACTGTCTTCCAACTTGGCTAGACCGGCACGTTCTCTTACCTTGTCCACATAAACAGCAGCATCGGCAGGATTGGTTCCCGTTTCAACAAGACACTCTGCATAGTTCATCAGTATATCTGCGTAACGCATGATACGATAGTTGTTACGGGCAAAATAATCTTCTGCACTACGATAGTACGAAGTATTGTATTTACGGATATAGCAGTCTTCCGGGTCAGTTCCCCAACCGTCATTCCAATCGGCATTTTCAAATCTATAGTAACTTTTCGGCTGGTCGGGGAAGTCTTGTGAGAATCCACGGTACAAAATGCTACCGTACAAACGCAAGTCGTTCTTTCCGTCCACACGCTTCTCTTTCAAGAACTCGTCTACCAGCCAGCGGCGTGCCTTACCGTCTCCCCAACCTATACCACTCGGAGCATAGAACTGAGTACGCTGGAAACCGAATGCCATACTGGCGTCATTACCCGTGCCACCCTTGTTCTGGTCATCGAACTGAATTTCAAAGATGCCTTCCTTGTTGTTCTCGTCCAAGTCGGTGAAGTTATCCTCACGGTTGGCAATAAGACCGTACAAAGAGCCCTCTTTATCAATCAGCCATTGCAACTGTTCCTTTGCCTTGTCATACTTATGTTGTTGCATATAAGCCTTGCCCAACAATGCCTTGGCAGCACCTTTGGTAGCACGTCCCAGATTGGCAGCATCCCAAGATTCCGGCAAATACTGCATGGCAAAAGTCAAATCTTTCTCTACCTGGTCCCATATTTCCTGCTCGGAAGCATCTTCCGGTATATAGGAAGCATCTTTAGGCTCCAACGGCATAGTTCCTTTATCCCACAACAGATTTACCTGAAAATACCACAATGCACGCAAGAAAGAAGCTTGTGCCAGTACCTGGTTTTTCGTCGTCTCGTCCATTTCAATAGAAGGAACATGAGCCAACACCTGATTACAACGGAAAATACCTACATAGAAATGCTCCCAATGTATGTTGTTGCCTTCATAAAAATTATAGTTGTTGTAAAGGAAACGTGTCCAGTCGCCCAATTCAATCCAAGGAGAAGAACTCCATCCTTCGTCCGAAGTCAAATCATAGCGGAAAGAGAGCCAACGCATCCAAGTACCTTCCTTATAAAGAAAACTGTAGCAGGCATTCACACCGGCTGTCGCATCTTCCGGCTTATTCCAATAAGTATCATTGGTCACTTCATTGGGATTATCAATATCCAATAAACTCGAACTGCATCCGGTGCACAACGTCAAGGCACCTGCAAGCATTAATCCATAATATATCTTTTTCATAATTTATAAGCTGATTTATAAGTTAAAAGGTCAAATCCAATCCAAACATTACCGAACGGGTATTGGGATATGCAAAGCTGTCCGTACCACTGTTCCAAACGGAATTCGCACCCTTGAAGTCAGGATCCAAGCCGGAATATCCGGTGATGGTAATCAAATTGCTGCCGGTAGCAAACAGCCGGAGCTTCTCGACTCCCAAATTCTTCAACCAATCTTGTCTGAAGTTATATCCAATGGAAATGTTCTTCATACGGAAGTAAGAGCCATTCTCCAAGAAACGGTCGGCATCACGGGAGTTGCGGAAATCACCGTAAATGATACGCGGGGTATTGGAGTTAGGATTTACCTGGTAAGGTTCTTCACCCTTTTTAAAACGGATATAGTTGGAGTTGTCTGCAAACAGACGTCCTTGCCAGCGGGATACGTTGTATATCTTATTGCCGAACTGACCATTCCACATCATACTGAAATCGAAGTTCTTCCATTCTGCATTGAATACCAATGACATTTGCATCTTGGCCCAGGGGCTACCACAATAACCACGGTCGGCATCAGTAATCTCTCCATCATCATTCAAATCGAGATACTTGACATCTCCCAATTGAGGACGCTTTCCCTCAATCATAATGGGGGTACCCGTAGATGTCACATAATTATCAATCTGTTCTTGTGTCTTGAAAATACCGTCTGTCTTTCTCAAATAAAATTCAGCCAAAGATCTGCCCGGTTTGGTTCTTGCCTGACCGGAATCAATATAATCCCTATTAGTACCATCACGGCCCAAGCTCAATACTTCGTTATCCATAGTAGTCACATTCAGCAAAGCGCTATACTTAAAGTCCGAAATCTGGTCTTTCCAACCAAGTGTAAACTCGAAGCCCTTGTTGCGCAAGCTGGCAGCATTTTTCCATGGAGAACCTCCTTGGTTACCGGTAGAAATGGCAATCGGAGTCTCTGCCAATACATCACTGGTCTTTGAGTTGTAATACTCTGCGCTGACAGTCAAGCGCTGGTTAAGGAAGCTGGCATCAAAACCTACATTCACCGTTTCTTTCGTTTCCCAAACAAGACCTGCATTCACAAGTTTCACCTGAGTAGAACCCGGAACAATAGCACCTCCGAATACAGTTACAATACTCTGATTGATAGTTCCAATATAATCCCAATCGCCAATGGAAGAGTTACCAAGACGGCCCCAGTTACCTCTAATCTTCAAATCATTAATCCAAGGCACATCAAAGAATTCCTCTTTTGAAATTCTCCAGGCACCGGAGAATGACGGGAAATTACCCCAACGGTTTTCCTTAGCCAGACGGGAAGTTCCGTCACGACGGAAGGTAGCAGTCAGATAGTATTTATCATCATAAATGTAGTTCGCACGTCCCAAATAAGAAATCATCGCATTCTCACTGATACTGTTTGAATTCTGCTGGTTGCTTTGTCCGGCATTCAATACTGTCAGATAATCACCGTTACCCAACATCGGGAAGTTCAGACGGGAAGCCCACAAGCCTTCCCATTCATGGTGCTGGTAAGTAGTACCGACCACGGCATCCACATGATGCTTGCCAAAATCCTTATTGAAGTTCAACGTGTGCTCAATCAACATGTTGTAGGTATTGTCACGCGCCTTCTGGCTTTCCGGATCACGGTGTTCCTGATTCTGAGTCCAGTTACCTTCTCCACGGAACCATGAATTCTCATAAAAGTAAAGGTCAATACCACCATTGAATTTATAGGAAAGGAATTCGAATGGCTTGAATTCCAACCATAAAGAACCATTCAGACGATTCTGGCGGAAATGACGGTATTCCAAATCTTCACGGGCAATCGGGTTTACACCGAACGTATTGTACTTGGCAGCATCACCATAGCCATATCCACCCGGGTTATTCTCATCATAGATAGGAATGGTAGGCATCATACGCAAAAAGTCATTGTAGGTATTGGTCTGGTTCGGGTCTGTGTTTGTGAGTGAATAAGCCAAGTTTTCACCAAAAGAGAACCAGCCCTTTTTACCTTGTGTATTGACACGGAAGCTATAACGGTCGAAAGTATTTCCATAAGAAACGCCATCATTGTTATAGTAACCGGCTGATACAAAATAACTACCGGAGTCGCCGCCACCGGAGAGTGATACGTTGTAGTCCTGCACCAATGCGGTCTTCAACACTTCATCCTGCCAGTTGGTATCATACTGTGAGTGTTTCTGAGTGCTGTTTACAGTAGCAATGCCATCTTTGATAGCTTCATTATAGGCAATATCATTATACTTGATATATTCTGCCGCATTCATCAAATCAAATTTCGGGCTCCATTCCAATGTTTCCTTTACGCTTACATTCACTTTCATGGGACCTTTCGTACCTTTCTTGGTAGTAACGATAATCACACCATTGGCAGCACGCGAACCGTAGATGGCAGCAGCAGAAGCATCCTTCAGAATCTGGATGGACTCTGCATCCGCAGGATTGAAATCAACACCCGGGTCTGTAATCATACCATCAATAACCCACAACGGAGAGTTATTACTCAAAGAACCGACACCACGAATTTCAATAGAGGCATCTTCGCCTGCCCTACCGCTACTGCGTACGTTAATACCGGTTGCCAAACCCTGCATCTGGCTGACCAGTGTTCCTGCAGCGCTTTTCTTCATTTCCTTGGTATCAACAACGGCAACCGCTCCAGTCAAGTCGGACTTCTTCACAGTCTGATAACCGATGACAACCACTTCTTCCAGTGCTTTCGAATCATCTTTCATCACCACGCGCAAGGCAGTTCCCTTATAGACAACTTCCTGCGTAAGCATACCGATATAAGAGAAAACGAGTGTACTTCCTTTCTTTCCACTCACTGAGAAATTACCGTCAATATCGGTAATGGCACCCGTGGTAGTACCCTTCACCAATACATTCACGCCCACCAAAGGCTCACTATTTGCATCCGTCACCGTTCCCGTTATGGTCACATCTTGTGAATAAGCGGTAGCTGCAAACACAACAAAGAATAAGAATAAGATTTTCTTGATCATTTTTTATAGAATTAGATTTTAAAACTATGCGGAAACTAACGTCCGCTTTTAAATACACCGCAGAAAGTGATTAGTCACTTCTGCCAATCATAGAACATTGATTAGGATTTGTTACGTCATAGGCATAGGGGTCATAGTATTATAAATTGTTGGCTTTCGGATGCAAATATATCCGCATAAAGCTAAAATTAATACAAATATCGCTTCAATCTATGCAATTATAAATCCAAAAAATGCCCCTGAGATGTCTCTCAGGGGCATTTGATTGGATTGTTATATTTAGCAAGCATTCCATGCTATCATTTCACGAAGTCTTTGGGCAGAATACCAAATTGTTTTTGGAAGCACTTGGTAAAATAGGAAGGAGTATTGAAGCCGGTCATGTAGCAAACCTCATTGATTTTACACTCTCCTTCCTTTAAAAGCTGCGCCGCTTTCTTCAGTCGTTCCAAGCGGATGTAGTCATTGGGAGTCATATCCAATATGCCCTTTATCTTCCGATTCAGGCTCGAACGGCTCATGTTCAGCAGGCTTGCCATATCATCCAAGCAGAAATCCGGATTCTGCATATTGGCAACCACCACTTCCTTCAATGTTTTAAGGAAAGATTCATCTGCCTTTGTCATTGCCATACTGCCCGTTTGCACAAAAGGAGAATTGACAAAAGAAGCCCGTAGCTTCTCACGATTGTTCAGCAGATTGGCTACACACACTTTCAGATATTCCACAGAGAAAGGTTTCTCTATATATACGTCAGCCCCCAATTTCATTCCCTCTATTTTGGCTTGAAGGGTCGTCTTCGCTGTAAGCAGAATAATCGGTATATGGCTATAGTCAAGCTCGGACTTCAGATGCTCGCACAGCTCCAACCCATCCATCTCGGGCATCATTATGTCCGAAATGACAAGATTTACAGTATGTTCCTTCAACACCTTCAAAGCTTCCACCCCATTCACGGCAGTCAGTACATGATATTCCGAAAAGAGCTGTTTCACAACAAATGCCTGCATTTCCGGACTGTCTTCCACCACTAAAAGAGTATACCGGTGCTGTTCCAAGGCAGTACCTGCACCACTTTCTTCAGAGGGTTCCCCGCCCGTTACCGGTTCTTTATGCTCCATGGCCACCGTCTGCTCGTGCTTCAGCGGAAGTGACAGCAGGAAACAGTTGTTCTCCATCGAATCTTCCATGCACAACGTACCCTCATGGAGTTCGGCCAATGAACGGGCAAGTGCAAGCCCGATACCGGTGCCGGGCACAGAGCGCAAGGTACCAGTTTTATACTGGATGAACGGCTTGAAAATCTCCTCGCGCATCTCTACCGGAATGACAAGGCCGTCATTGCATACAGAAAGCAGCAGTCTTTCACCTTCCGAATATAGCCTAATGCGTATATAGGTCTCCGAATACTTTATCGCATTGGTCAGCAGATTGCTGATAATCTTGGTAAGCCCTTCCCTATCAACCGAAGCATACAAGCTTTCGGGAGTCTCTATACTCAATGCCAGCCCCCTTTCACGTGCCAAAGGCTTGAAACGCTTATACGTCTTTTGTAAGAGCTCAGACACGTCACATTCCACAAAATTCAATTGGAAGCCTTGCGTCTCCGTCTTCCGGAAGTCCAGCAACTGGTTCACCAAATCAAGCAGCCGGTTGGTGTTCAGTTCCATGGTCTCCAAATCATCCCTGATGTCATCCGAAACAGAACGGGAAGCCAATACATTCTCGAGCGGACTCTTTATCAGTGTAAGCGGTGTACGTATCTCATGCGCCACATTCGTGAAGAAGTCTATCTTCGCAGTATACAACTCCCGTTCCTTTTCCCGTTCAAACTTGTCCATAGCCTGCTGATGCTTCTGCCGGGTCCGTTTTCTGAAATAGATAATTACAGCAGCCAGTGAACATAACGCCAATACCGTATAAACAGCATACGCCCAAGTGGAGAGATAGAAAGGAGGACGGATATGGATGTCGAGCACACGTTCCGTCGCGTTCCACTTGCCATCGCTGTTGGAACCTTTTATACGCAATGTATAGCTTCCATAAGGAAGGTTTGAATAGTTGATGATGGAATTCCGCCCTACCGTATACCAGTCGCGGTCAAAGCCTTCCAGCTTACATTCAAGACCATTCATTTCGGGTGCCTGGTAACTCAGGGCTGCAACCTGAAAAGAGAAAGAATTCTGGTCGGCATCCAGCTCTATCTCATCCGCATAGGTGATGCTCTTCTCCAAAGGAGAATCCGGACTATCCACCGAAAGCCGTTTGTTGAACAGATAAAAATCTGTAATCACTACGGGAGGGAGAAAAGTGTTCTCCACAAAAGTTTCCGGGTCAAAGGCTATGAATCCGTTGATACTTCCCAAATAGATGCGTCCCTTCTTGTCAATGTAACCGGACTGGAAATTAAATTGGTTGCTCAGCAGCCCGTTTGCCGTGGTATAGACATGTTTGCTCTCCGTATCGGGATTGAAGCAGACCAGACCATAATTGGAAGTAATCCATAAGTTACCCCGCTTATCCTCGACCATCTTGTAGATAGTGTTGCTCGGAAATCCTTTCGACATGTCATAACGGGTAAAATTGTCCGTTTCCGGATTGTAGCGGCAGAAGCCCTCACCCAGCGTCATGAACCACAGACGCTTCCTGCTGTCTTCGTAGATACTGATTACCTTATTGTAGGGAAGAGAGGTCGAATCATTCTCATTAGACAGATAATTCCTCCACTGCTGGCTTCTTACATTGTAGCAGAACACTCCATTAGAAAAAGTAGCAAACCACAGATTTCCGTTGAAGTCCTCCAGAATGTTATAAGTAAACATATTCTTCAGCTGAGGAATCCGGGTAAAGTCATCTGTAGAGCGATTGTACTTCAACAGACCGGACGTGGTGCCTATCCACACGTCTCCCGTAGTGGTCCTGCAAATGGTAAAGGCGTCATTGGCGACCATGGAATTCTCACTCTCACCCTTGGCATAATGTTTCACCTGCCTGGTCCGAAGATTCACCCGGTTCAGACCACCGGAGAACGTACCTACCCACAAATCATCCCCGTCCAGGCAAAGGCCGTGGACATTCTGATAAATGGCCGGATGCTCAAAAGGCTCTATCTTTCCGTTTTCCGGATTGTAATTGAACAAGCCTTTGTCTTCGGTACCTATCCACAAGGTGCCATCATTACTTTCACAGATTTCCCGTACACGACGGCCGAAATGCCTGAGATTGTCTCTCGGATAGAACTTCTCGAAATAAGTCCACTGATAAGGGCAATAGTTCACTCCACCGAAATAAGACCCTATCCACATGCCGTTCTCCTTGTCGCAGCAGAGCGAATAAATGGCATTGTCCGACAATGCATACGAATCATCCTGGTCGGGAACGGTCAAATGGGTAATCTTGTCATTCGTCAGATTGTAAATATACAAGCCGGACTCTGCGCCCACCCACAGCTCGTTGTCAGATTTGAACTGCAAAGCCCTCACATAGGTGTTCAGCAGCTTCCGCGTCTTGCCGGTAGTCTGGTTTATCTCTGTCAACCCGTTCAGCGAAGCGATATACACACAATTATGGGGTCCGCTGACCTGCCAGTTGATAATATCATTCTTGAAAATCTCATTTCCTTCCGCATCCTTGAAAGGCTGCAGAGGAGTTTCAAAGTCAGCTTTCGTATAGTAAAGATTATCCGCATACAAGGCCAGCCAACACGTATTCCCATTCAGCCAAAAGCGGGTTACATTGGGCAGTCCCGAATCGTGCAGATGGTTCAGCAGCCTCCCTTCATCCGGTTTATAGCAGAACAACCCCTGGTTTTCTACCGATATCCAGATATTGTCGTCCTCGTCACTTCCAATCATGGTGACGAAATCCCTGATGATACTGCCATTATCACTGGCCTCATCGAAAGCGGTAAAGGAATCCAGTACCGGGTCGTAAATAAAGACTCCCCCATCGGTACCAATCCAGATATTGCCCCGGCGGTCCTCGTAGAGCGCGGTTATGAAATTCTTGCCTAAACCGGAGTTCTCTTTCTTGTAGACACGGAAAGACAACCCGTCATACCGGTTCAGACCGTCCTTGGTTCCGAACCACATAAAGCCTTTCCTATCCTGCAAAATCTGATACACGGTGTTCTGCGAAAGACCGTTCCGGATATCCATCGTTCTGAAATAGTAATGAACAGCATCCTGCGCACAGACCGGCAATACCGCCCATAGGCACAGACTAAGGAAAAGCTTTATAATCAATCGTTTCATAACAACATTTTTAATGCACAATTTACCATTTACAAAGTACAATTTAACTATGCAGATGACAGCGCAGCCAAATTGTACTTTGTAAATGGTAAATTGTAAATGCCCCTATTTCTTAAGTGAATTGCAGATACGTGTATTTATCTCTTTCACGCGTTTCTCATCCAGCTTTATCACCTTGCGGTCGTAAGTCATCAGACCGTTCACTTCCACCTCCACATCCGTGGTCTGTGTATAGACGGCTGCCGAGAAACCTCTTTTTATCATCTGATACAGCATATCGGCATATTTCACGTACTCATCCGTAACCTCCTTGGAAGAGTTGAACTGAACATATCCCCAGTTGCGGTTCGGTTCCCAGATATGGTCTTTCAAGACAAGGCCGATGCCGCCATACTCACCCAAAACCGTGGCACGCTGTGCATCATACAGATACATCTCCGGTTGGGGATAGTTGTGGAGGTCGAGCATGTCACCGCAAGTATAATGGTTACCGCCACTTGCCGGATTCACCAGACGGGTCGGGTCATACTGTTTCGTCCATTCGGCTATCTCTACCGTCTTGAACTGCCCCCAGGCTTCGTTGAACGGTACCCATGTACCGATACACGGATAAGAGTAGAGACAATCCATTATTTCCTTCCATTCCTTGTGATAATAGGCTTCGGATTCGGCGGAGCGTTTCAGTTCTGTTCCGTCGAAATAGCGGCGGTTCTGCCATTCCGGATTACGGTCACCGCTCGGCATATCCTGCCATACGATGATACCCAAACGGTCACAATGTGTGTACCAACGTGCCGGTTCCACCTTGATATGCTTGCGAATCATATTGAAACCGAAATCTTTCGTCTTCTGTACATCATACAGCAAAGCCTCGTCTGTGGGAGCTGTATACAGTCCGTCGGGCCACCAACCCTGGTCCAGCGGTCCAAACTGGAACAAAGCCTCGTTATTTAGTTCCAGGCGTACGATGCCATCCGCGTCACGACGGGTGGAGTACTTACGCATGGCAGCATAGCTGTCCACCTTATCCACTACCTTGCCTCCGCTTTTCAGAGTCACTTTCAGCGTATAGAGGAAGGGGGAATCCGGACTCCACAACTTGGCATTCCGGGGCATGGACACCTCCACCGGCTCTGCATTGATACTTTTGCCGGTGGCTACCAGTTGATTGCCGTCATACACATTCACTTCCACAAAATCGGAAGGACATGCACTATTCAATTCAGCCTTCACTGTCAACAGATTACGGTCAATATCGGGAGTGATACGGAGGTTCTTGATATGTTTTCCGGCAACCGGCTCCATCCATACCGTCTGCCAGATACCGCTTACGGGAGTGTACCAGATACCTTCCGGATTGCTGACCTGCTTTCCACGGGGTTGAGGTCCTTTATCCGTTGGGTCCCAAACTTTTACGACCAACTGATTATTGCCTTTGCCAGAAAGGGCGGCAGTAATATCGAAAGAGAACGGAGTAAATCCCCCCGTATGGCTGCCTACTTTCACATCATTCACCCATACATCCGTTTTCCAGTCGACAGCGCCAAAGTGCAACAGCACTTGTTTTCCCTTCCAGGCAGAAGGAATTTCAAAACTGCGCTGGTAGACCAGTTCCTGGTTTTCATTGATTCTTTTTCCAACTCCGGACAAGGAGGATTCGATGGCAAAAGGAACAAGTATCTGCCCTTCGAACTCTGCCGGAAGATGCTCACCTTTATTTATAACGGCATAATTCCACAGTCCGTTCAAGTTCTTCCAGTCACTCCGTTCCATGATGGGACGAGGATATTCGGGCAACACATTCGCGGGATTGATCTGGGATGCCCAGTCCGTTTTGATTTTATCACCTGCCGGCTTCCATTGCGCCGAGCTTCCGATTGCAAACAACGTCAAGAATGACGATATGAGGAAAAATCTTCTCATAGTATTATAACTTTTTATTGGTTTCTACGAAAGCAAAGATAAGCCGATTCAGAAAAAAAGAATAGAAATTTCGAACCAATAAATAGTATTTTTGTGGAATATCAAGGTATTACCATCTCATTTTATCAAAGAAATTCATCAAAGGCACCTTTTTCCGCTTTTCTTGCCACGCCTATGACAAGGTTTTGCCTTCCCATTGGCAAGACTTTGCCACCGCGTTGGCAAAACTTTGCCATAGGCGTGGCAAAAGTTTGCCAAGGCAGTGACAACTTGTTGGCAAAATACCTCCCTGATATACAAGGAGTAGCAAACAATAGACAGCAGGGAATGACTAATATCCCGGATTCTGCTGGTTCTCCAATGCCGGATTGGCATTTATCTCATCCTGCGAAATAGGAAGCACAATCTTCTCGAAAGTACGGTCGATTGTTTTTCCACGGTGACTCACCGGAATATCTTGAAAATCGTCGTTGAATTCGATGGTTCTGCCCATACGCATCATGTCGAAGAAGCGTTGTCCTTCACCAAAAAGCTCCTTGCTGCGCTCGTCCAGAATCATATCATCGGTAATGGTAGCGGCAGTGGCCGGTGCCAGTCCGGGAGAACGCCTGCGGATTTCATTCAGGTAACCGGCGGCGGCATCTGCGCCTGCTTCCTGCTTCGTGGAGTGCAAGGCTGCTTCGGCGGCAATCAGATATATCTCGGAAAGACGGATTATCTTGATATTGACGGCTGTATTGGTTGCCTTGCCGTCACCTGCCAGAGTGGTACTGCCCATATACTTGTAGCAGGCTCCCTTGCGTTCAATCTCATTGTCCACCCAGTATTCATCGTTGTCCATGATTCCCCAACGCACATCCGTCTCGTCTTCACCCAGACGGTTCAAGAAATAATCGCTGGCAAGATACCAGCCCATGGCATTCTTCAACTGTCCGTAGCGCATCAGGTAAAAGCCCAAAGAAGAAGTTCCCAGGTCTGATTCCTCAGTGGTGATGCCCAGCTCAAAGATGGACTCGGAACCAAACTGCTTGCTCCAGGAAGCCGTCCAATCGGCAGGCTCATACAGTTTGTACACACCGCTTTCTATAATCTCCCGGGCAGCGTTCAAAGCACCGTCATAATCTTCCATATAGAGTTTCACACGCGCTTGCAGGGCTATGTTGGTGTAATAGTCCGCATATCCGCTCTGCTTTGTCTTCTTCTTGGCAAGCAGGGCCGCCCCGTCCGACAAGTCCTGCAGAATCTGGCGATAGTTCTCCTCCACAGTAGCACGGGTGGGCTGGGCGTTCACCGTAAGCGGCTCGGTTACATTGGGAACTCCATAAGAGGTCTTGTTGTAATTGTAAGGAAGCCCGTAGAGACGGACCAAATCGAAATAGAACAGCGCCCTCAGAGTCAACGCCTGCCCTTTGGCTTCGGAAAAGTCTTCCATACTGCCCGATTCTTCCAGCTTCTCAATGTTGCTCAACAAGGTGTTGACCTGCAGAATGCAGTAATATCCACGGCTCCAGAAACCGGAATAAGTATTGCTGTTGGAAGTGTGGTTGAACGTATAGAATGCATCCAGTCCGCGTCCGGCAGCAAAAATCGTGAGGTCACCGCCCTTGGCATCACCGTACATAAAAAGGTTTCTGCCGTAATAAGACGATGAGGTCATCGCACTCATCACACCGTTGATAACCACCTGCGCATCGGCTACCGTACCGACAGCACCTTCTGCATTTCCGGAGTTGGTGGGCTGCATATCCAGAAAATCGTCACACGAAGTGAATGTAAAGGCACCAAGTATCACAAGTGCCAATAAATGATATATCTTTTTCATTGTTAGTTCCTCCAGTTCATTAAAATTTCAATTCAACGCCAACGACAAACGTTTTTCCGATAGGGGTTTCCCAACCACGTGTGCCGTATTCGCTCACTTCGGGGTCTGCCTCCTTGTATTTGGCTATTGTCCAAAGGTTGCTGGCAGTGAAGAAAAGGCGGGCATTCTCGATGAAAGCCTTGCGGGTCATGGCTTTGGGCAGCGTATAGGCCAATGAGAGATTCTTCAAGCGCAGATAACTGGCATTGAACAAGTGGCGGCTGCTGTATTGTTGCGGGTCATCGAGGTCTACACCTTCGATACGGGGCTCTGTACCGTTCGTATGGTCTGGCGTCCAAAGGTTGTTGTAGTAGCTTTTAGCACGGATACGCTCCCAATAATAACCGTCGTCGGCCACATCCATGTAGGCTCCGTCGTACAAGTCTCCTCCTATCTTATAGGTAAAGCCCAACGAAAGGGCTATGCCTTTGTAGGAGACCGAGGTATTGATGCCCCCATACACTTTGGGAACGGCATTGCCGATGATGGTGTAGTTGGCATTGTTATAGTCATAAGTAGCTCCGCGCCCGTTATACTCAAAATCTCCGGCCTTGCCATTCTTGGGGTCATTTACATAGTAGACGTTCTTGCCGTTGGTCTTGTCCACACCTGCCCATTCGTATCCATAGAAAGCCAGCGTGGACTGACCTTCCCGGTATACATATTGCGCACGGCTGTCGCTACTGGTGGGGTCGTACCAGATAATGTCCGCACCGCCATACAACTCTTTCACCTCAGAACGGAGGAAGGTTGCGTTGGCACCGGCACTCCATAACCATCCTTTACTATCAATGATGTCACCACTCAACTCCACCTCTACCCCATGGTTGTTGATGCATCCTACGTTCCGCAACGTAGAGGAAAATCCCGTAACCATCGAAATGGGAACATCCTGGAGCAGGTTCTTCGAATCACGGTTGAAGTATTCCACCGTACCGCGCAGACGTTGGCCGAAGAAGCCGAAGTCGATACCCACATTCGTGTTGTAGCTCGTCTCCCAAGACAGCTTGTCATTGGTGACGGTAGTGATTGTACCGCCCGGGTTACCCATGTACTTACTGGTATAGCTCATCAAGCTCATATAGCCGTAATTGTCCGAAGGCAGCGTACCGTTAATACCATAAGAGGCACGTATACGCAGGTTGCTCAGGAAAGAATATTTGCTCATAAAACCCTCGCGCATGATGTTCCACGCTCCCGCCACTGACCAGAAGTTTCCCCAACGTTCCTGCTTGCTGAGCCGGGAAGAACCGTCGCGGCGGTAAGAACCGGAAATGAAGTAGCGTTCATCGTAATTATAATCCAACTTGGAGAGCACGGACACCATCGAGTTTCCCCAGGAATATCCGGCAGAAGTCTGCGTTCCGGCAGTAGAAACTGTATGAATGGTGCTGACCGCAAGATTGCTTCCTGTGGCACGCACATAGTCTGTCTTGTTCTTCTCCGCTTCGAAACCCACCATGGTGCCAACTGTGTGTTTGTCGAAGGTGCCGGTATAATTGGCGGTAGTGGAGGTAACCATCTTCTCGTATGTAGTACGGTATTCGTTGACATTCCCATTGTCTGCCGAGCCTTTATAGTGATTGGCACTGTAATAGATATGGTCTTTTACAGTAGTATTGTCGTAAGAGTAGATAGAACGAAGGTCCAGGCCCGGCATCAGATGCAGGGTGAGCGTCTCCGCAGCTATGATTTTGGTACTGGTAGAACCGTTCTCCCACTCTTTGTCATAATAAAGCCCATTGTAGGCGTAGCTACCGTAACGTTCGGTCCAGAGCTCGCCGGTCTTGTAATCAGTGGGCCAGTAGAGTCCCCACAGCAAGTTACGGGTCTGCATGAAGTAATTACTGCCCGTGTTGCGTGTATCATTATAACCGCTTTTCTTGGTACGCGCCAGGCTGGCATTGGTGGTCAGTTCAAGGAATTTCCCCACCTTCTGGGTGAGGTTCAGGCGACCGGAAACACGGTCGAAGCTGTTCATCTTCAAACGTCCTTCGTCCTGGGTATAGGAAAGGGAAGTGTAATAGTTGGTATTCTGCGTAGCACCGCTGACGGACATATCGTAGGTCTGGTAAATGGCGGTACGGAAATATGCCTTGTCCCAATCGTAGTATTTGCCTCCACGCCCGGAGTTGTCGTACTCAAGGATATTGACGTTCTCGTAAGCTCCCGTACCATTTGTGGTAAATTGGTAGCCATGTTTGTTGAAACGGCTGTTCAACTGGCCTATGGCATAGGCTGCCGCCTTTTCGTCCGTTTCGCCCTTACCGCTTGTACGGGCATCGTGAAATACGGTGTAGAGCATATTCACATTCTCCTGTACGCTGGCCGTTTCATAGTTGTCCGTTGCCCAGCAGGGCGTGAAGCCCACTTCGGCTTTCAGCGTCACCACCGGCTTGCCAATCTGTCCTTTTTTGGTAGTAATCAGAATGACGCCGTTTGCCGCACGCGACCCATAAAGCGAGCTGGCCGCCGCATCTTTCAATACAGAAATAGATTCGATGTCTTCCGGGTTCAACGTATTCATGATGTTGTTGGTAGAATAGAGCTCACCGCTCATCTGCCCCGTATTGCCCGAAGAGACCGGAACACCGTCCACTACATACAACGGTTCATTCCCGGCATTCATAGAACCTATGCCACGGATGCGGATGGCCGGTGCGGAACCCGCCTAGCCGGAATTATTCGTCAGTTGCAAGCCCGCCACTTTACCGTTCAACACGTTTTCAAAGCTGGTCGTCGGAATGTCTTTCAGCGCATCCGCTTTCACTAAAGAAGCCGAACCTGCATAGCTGCTCTTTTTGGCCGTGCCGTAAGCCACCACCATCACTTCATCCAGCAGTTCCGAATCCGATTTCAGCACCACCTTCATAGCAGGCTTTATGGCAGCTTCTACTTTCTGCATACCTACAAAAGAGACAATCACTGTCTTTGCCGTGCCCGGCACATTCAAGATTGTAAATTTACCTTCGATATCGGTCACGGCCCCCAGCGTTGTACCCTTCACCAATACCGATGCCCCAATAATCGGCTCATTGTTGTCCTCGGCAAATACTGTTCCCGAGACCGTAGACGTCTGAGCCATCACTCCCGCCCCCATAACCAGGCAGACAATGATTAACAAGAAGAATTTCTTTCTCATGCTTCTCTTCCTTAAAATTAGTCAATCAAAACACTTTTTAATATCCAAACGTTGCAAAGGTATGTATCTTTTTCAAAAAGAAAAGCAATAGTATTCAAAAAGCTTCATTTTGATTGTATTTTAAGCTAAACACAAGCAATATGTCTATAGCCTAAGCATTCCAAGCAATAAGTATGATGCTGGATACGGAAATATAAGCAATGCCAAAGAAGATATATCCGGATTTTAAGATATGACACGTCCCGGCATACAACTTTTTTCGTAACTTTGCACAGTTTTAAAATACACTGAACGAATGGAGTTTAAGTATGACGTTATTGTAATCGGCGCCGGACACGCAGGATGCGAAGCCGCTGCCGCTGCTGCAAACCTGGGTTCGAAGACTTGTCTTATCACAATGGATATGAACAAAATCGGACAGATGAGTTGTAACCCGGCAGTGGGAGGCATCGCCAAAGGACAGATAGTACGCGAAATAGACGCCTTGGGAGGATATATGGGATTGGTGACAGACCAGACAGCCATACAGTTCCGTATACTGAACCGTTCCAAAGGTCCCGCTATGTGGAGTCCGCGCGCGCAGTGCGACCGCAACAAATTCATCTGGGCATGGAGAGAGATACTGGAAAATATCCCCAACCTGCATATCTGGCAGGATACCGTGCAGGAAATCCTCGTTGAAAACGGTGAGATTACGGGAGTAGTCACATTATGGGGAGTAACGTTCCATGCCAAATGTGTAGTACTCACCGCAGGAACTTTCCTCAATGGACTGATGCACGTGGGACGTACCATGCTTCCAGGTGGACGTATGGCAGAACCTGCATCCTACCAATTAACCGAATCCATCGCAAAGCATGGCATCACCTTTGGACGCATGAAGACGGGAACCCCCGTACGCATAGATGGACGCAGCGTGCATTATGAGGATATGGAAATCCAAGACGGAGAATGTGACTTCCACAAGTTCTCGTTCATGGACACTCATGTACGCCATTTGAAACAGCTCCCTTGCTGGACCTGCTTCACCAACGAAGAAGCACACCGCATCCTGCAGGAAGGTCTGCCGGATTCTCCCCTTTTCAACGGACAAATCCAAAGTATCGGCCCACGTTATTGCCCCAGTATAGAAACCAAGATTGTGACTTTCCCCGACAAACCGCAGCACCAGCTTTTCCTGGAGCCCGAAGGGGAAACAACCCAAGAGCTCTACTTGAATGGATTCTCTTCTTCATTGCCCATGAACATCCAGATTGCAGCATTGAAAAAGATACCGGCGTTCAGAGACCTCGTCATCTACCGCCCGGGCTATGCCATCGAATACGACTTCTTTGACCCCACCCAACTGAAACATACGCTGGAAACGAAGAATATAAAGAATCTGTTCTTTGCCGGACAAGTAAACGGAACAACCGGTTACGAGGAAGCAGCTGGACAAGGAATCATGGCAGGTATCAACGCCCACATCAATTGCCACGGCGGAGAACCGTTCACCCTTGCAAGGGATGAAGCATATATCGGCGTTTTAATCGATGACTTGGTAACAAAAGGTGTGGACGAGCCTTACCGTATGTTTACTTCCCGTGCCGAATATCGCATCCTGCTCCGTATGGATGATGCGGACATGCGACTCACGGAAAAAGCCTGGAAGCTGGGACTTGTCAAGGAAGAGCGGTACAAGCTGCTGACAGAAAAACGTGAAGCCGTGAACCGGATTATAGACTTCGCGCGGAATTACTCGATGAAACCGGCATTAATCAATCCGGTATTGGAGCAGCTCGGCACTACTCCACTGCGCCAGGGATGCAAATTGATAGATTTGATAAACCGTCCGCAGATAACGATTGAGAACATTGCCGAACACGTCAGTGCCTTTAAACGAGAACTGGATAAAATATCCGATAGAAAGGAAGAAATTGTAGAAGCTGCAGAAATACTCATCAAGTACGAGGGATACATCGGACGCGAACGGATTATTGCGGATAAATTGGCAAGATTGGAAAGCATCAAGATAAAAGGTAAGTTTGACTATAATTCCATTCAATCCCTTTCTACCGAAGCTAGACAGAAGCTGATGAAGATAGATCCAGAAACAATAGCCCAAGCGAGTCGGATTCCGGGAGTATCTCCAAGCGACATCAACGTGCTACTGGTACTTTGCGGACGATAGAGTGCAAAGTTCCACGTGAAACAAAGAATTCAATAAACGTATTAAATAAACTGATTATGAGCAAAGAAACTCTTACCAAAAGCATCCGAGAAATACCCGACTTCCCCATTCCGGGAATTCTATTCTACGATGTAACTACCTTGTTCAAGGAGCCTACCGCCTTGCAGGAACTCTCGGACACACTATACGAGATGTATAAAGACAAAGGCATCACCAAAGTAGTGGGTATAGAATCAAGAGGATTCATTATGGGCCCCATTCTTGCCACCAGACTGGGGGCAGGCTTCGTACCTATCCGCAAGCCGGGAAAGCTTCCTGCAGAAACCATTGAAGAAAGCTATGATAAAGAATATGGCAAAGACACCGTGCAGATGCACAAGGATGCCATCAATGAAGACGATGTAGTATTGCTACACGACGACTTGCTGGCAACCGGTGGAACAATGGAAGCCGCCTGCAAACTGGTGAAACAGATGAACCCCAAGAAAGTGTATGTAAACTTCATCATCGAGCTGAAAGAGCTTCATGGCAAGGATGTGTTTGGAGATGATGTGGAAGTGGAGGCTGTGCTGTCGCTTTAGCCATTTCACATTTCACTACAGATTACACAGATTATTTATCCACCACAAAAACACAGTTTTATCGAAGAGAAATCTGCGCTAACCTGTGTAATCTGTGGTGAAACGTCGGTATTATGGAAGAACTCAGAACCAACGACTACCTCAAAGGGATTGTATCCAACCTTCCCGAAAGTCCCGGTATTTACCAATATCTGAATACCGAAGGAACCATTATATATGTAGGAAAGGCAAAGAATCTGAAGCGAAGAGTGTCTTCCTACTTCAACCGGGAGCACGAACCGGGAAAGACGAGGGTGCTGGTCAGCAAGATTGCAGATATCCGATATATCGTGGTGAATACGGAAGAAGACGCGCTATTGCTGGAAAACAATCTTATCAAGAAATACAAGCCTCGCTACAACGTACTGTTGAAAGACGACAAGACGTATCCCAGCATCTGCGTGCAGAACGAATACTTTCCACGTGTATTCAGAACCCGGAAGATAATCCGTAACGGTTCCTCCTATTATGGCCCTTACAGCCATATACCTTCCATGTACGCATTACTCGACCTCATCAAGCATCTGTACCCTTTGCGTACATGCCACCTGAACCTCTCTCCGGAAAACATACGTGCCGGAAAGTTCAATGTTTGCCTGGAATACCACATCAAGAACTGTGCAGGACCTTGCATCGGGAAGCAAAGCCAGGAAGAGTATCTGAAAAACATCGCTGAAATCAAGGAAATACTCAAAGGGAATACCCAGGAGATAGAACGGATGCTTTTCCAGCAAATGCAGGAACTGGCAGCCGAAATGAAGTTTGAAGAAGCACAGAAGATAAAGGAAAAATACCTGCTGCTGGAAAACTACCGGGCAAAATCGGAAGTGGTAAGCAACGTGCTGCACAATATCGACGTGTTCTCCATCGAAGAAGACAGCGATGAAAAGTCCGCTTTCGTCAACTACCTGCACATTACGAACGGTGCCATCAACCAGGCTTTCACCTTTGAATACAAGAAACGATTGAATGAGAGCAAAGAAGAACTGCTCTCTCTCGGCATCATCGAAATGCGGGAAAGATACAAGAGCCTTTCTCGTGAAATCATCGTGCCTTTTGAGCTGGATATGGAGCTGAAAGATGTCGTCTTTACCATCCCGCAACGGGGAGACAAAAAGAAGCTGCTGGAACTCTCCATCCTCAATGTGAAGCAGTACAAAGCCGACCGCCTGAAGCAAGCCGAAAAGCTGAATCCGGAGCAACGGACCGTGCGCCTGCTGAAAGAGATACAGCAAGAGCTGCACCTGGACCGCCTGCCCATGCAGATAGAATGTTTCGACAACTCCAACATCCAGGGTTCCGACCCCGTGGCCGGGTGCGTGGTCTTCGTCAAGGGGAAACCTTCCAAGAAGGATTACCGCAAGTACAATATCAAGACCGTAGAGGGACCGGATGACTATGCCTCCATGAAAGAGGTCGTAAAACGGCGCTATCAGCGCGCTATAGAAGAGAAAACACCCCTGCCCGACCTTCTTATCACCGACGGTGGAAAAGGGCAAATGAGCGCCGTAAAAGAGGTGATAGACGAGCTTGGCCTGAACATCCCCATCGCCGGACTTGCCAAAGATGGCAAACACCGCACTTCCGAGCTATTGTATGGCTACCCTCCCCAGACCATCGGATTGAAACAGAACACCCCCCTCTTCCGACTGCTGACGCAGATTCAAGATGAAGTGCACCGCTTCGCCATTACCTTCCACCGCGACAAGCGCAGCAAACGGCAGATTGCCTCCGCACTGGACGAGATAAAAGGTATCGGTGAAAAGACGAAAAGCGCGTTGCTCAAGGAGTTCAAAAGCGTGAAGCGTATCCGCGAAGCATCTGCCGAGGAGCTTGCCGCCGTGGTGGGAGAAGCGAAAGCCAAAATCATCCAGACCTATTTCTCAGAGAAATAATGACTGATAAATCAGCCTGCAAAGCCATGCACACAACGAATTAATTCGTAACTTTGTCCCCTCAAAAAGACAAAAACAACATGAGAGTAGTGATACAACGTGCCGGACACGCTTCCGTCACCATCAACGGAACCTGCAAAGCCTCCATTGGAAAGGGCCTCATGATACTCGTAGGCATCGAAGAATCCGATGGAAAAGAAGATATTGACTGGCTTTGCAAGAAGATAGTCAACCTGCGCATTTTCGATGACGAAAACGGCGTAATGAACAAATCCATTCTTGAAGCAGACGGCGAGATACTGGTTATCAGCCAGTTCACCCTCCACGCCTCCACCAAGAAAGGCAACCGTCCCTCCTACATACGGGCAGCACGGCCGGAAATATCCGTCCCACTGTACGAACAATTCTGCCGGGAACTGAGTTTAGCATTAGGTAAAGAAATAGGTACCGGCGAATTTGGTGCCGATATGAAAGTAGAACTGATGAACGATGGTCCCGTGACCATCTGTATAGATACAAAAAACAAGGAATAATGACGTTAGAAGAAGCACAGAAACAAGTGGATTCCTGGATAAAGGAATACGGAGTGCGCTATTTCAGCGAACTCACCAATATGGCGATACTGACCGAAGAAGTGGGCGAACTCGCCCGCGTCATGGCACGCAAGTATGGCGACCAATCCTTCAAGAAAGGAGAAAAAGACAATCTCGACGATGAGATGGCAGATGTTCTTTGGGTACTTCTCTGCCTTGCGAACCAGACCGGAGTGAACCTGACAGACGCCTTCTGCCGCAACTTCGAGAAGAAAACCAGACGTGACCAGACAAGACATATCAATAACCCTAAATTGAAAGACCATGGAGAAGAATGAGCCTACCCAGAGTAAGTATGACGCCGCCCTGGCAAAGTACAACACCCAACTGGATGATGCGGAAATAGCTGCACAAGCTGCCAGAATCATTGCAGAGAAAGTGCCGGCAAACAACACGCCGGAGGTAAAGAAATTCCTTTTCAACTGCATTGACCTCACCACACTGAACAGTACGGACAGCGACGAAAGCGTCATGAAATTCACCCAGAAAGTGAATAAATTCGACGAAGAGTTCCCCGACCTGAAGAATGTGGCAGCCATCTGTGTATACCCCAATTTTGCAGAAGTCGTAAAAGACACGCTGGAAGTGGAAGATGTAAAAATAGCTTGTGTATCAGCAGGTTTCCCCTCCTCCCAGACTTTCATTGAAGTGAAAGTGGCAGAAACTGCCATGGCACTGATGGAAGGCGCCGATGAAATAGACATCGTTATTTCGGTGGGCAAGTTCCTGGCGGGAGACTATGAAGGCATGTGCGAGGAGATACAAGAACTCAAAGCAACCTGCAAAGAGCACCACATGAAGGTAATCCTCGAAACCGGAGCTTTGAAGACGGCTTCGAACATCAAAAAAGCATCCATCCTTTCCATGTATTCGGGTGCCGATTTCATCAAGACTTCCACCGGCAAGCAGCAGCCTGCCGCCACGCCGGAGGCCGCCCTGGTTATGTGCCAGGCCATCAAGGAATATCACGAGCTGACGGGTATCAAGGTAGGCTTTAAGCCCGCAGGAGGAATCAACTGCGTGAACGATGCACTGATTTATTACACCATCGTCAAGGAAGTGCTCGGCGAAGAATGGCTGAACAACGAGCTGTTCCGTCTGGGAACCAGTCGTCTTGCCAACCTGCTGCTTTCGGAAATCAAGGGTGAAGAGATGAAATTCTTCTAAGAGAAAGCTGTATTTACCTATAAATAAAGCCTGATGGAGTGGGTTCCATCAGGCTTTCTCATATTATCAACCGGAAACAGTTCCGTCATTTTTCCCGCTCTACCACATAATCCAGATACCCGGCTAGCGCTACTTTTACCTCCGTATCGGGCAAAGAAGCCAGCAAAGAAAGAGCCTTTTCCTTATAGTCATACATCACTTGCGAAGCATACTCTATACCACCATTCTGCTTGGTAAATTCGATTAAATGGGCTATTTCGCCAGGCGTTGCCTCCCCATTCTTTATCTTTACGGCAATTTCTTCCGCTGTTTTATCCTTCACGGTATTGAGCACATGAAGCGCAGGTAGAGTCAACTTCCCCTCCACCATATCATTTCCGGTAGGTTTGCCTATTTCCTTGCTCTCGGAGTAATCGAAAATATCATCCTTTATCTGAAAACAAAGCCCGATATATTCACCGAACAGACGCGCAGATTCCGCCTTTTCATCGCTGGCTCCCACCGAGAGAGCGCCCGCCTTCGTACAAGCTGCAAAGAGCACGGCCGTCTTCTTGCGGATAACGTCGAAATAGACTTCCTCGGAGAAATGGAGATTGCTGACGTTGGAAAGCTGCAGAAGTTCACCATCTGCCAAATCCTGCCCCAGGCAGGAGACGATGTCGATAATGTCATGGTTACGGGTCATGCCCACTTGCACCAACGCTGTTGCAAGCAGATAATCGCCTGCCAGTACGGCTACTTTATTATTGAAAATGGCATTAACGGAGAGTTGTCCACGGCGTTCAGTACTTTCGTCCACTACATCATCGTGCACAAGGCTGGCATTATGAAGAAGTTCCAACGCAACCGCAGCATGCAGGGTTGCAGGACATACCTTGCCAAAAAGCTTCGCAGCCAGAAGCACCAGAATGGGGCGCATCATCTTCCCGTTCTTCTGCCGGATATGCGCAATTACGCTGTTCAGCAAAAGGTTGGAACTGGAGAGAGTACTTTCAAAAAGCTTCTTGAAGTCCTCCAATTCCTCAGAAATCGGAGATTTTATCAATGATGAGTTGTCCATGCATCGCTATTTGCCTACAAAAATAGTAATAAAACGGTTAATACGGTATTTTTTTGTACTTTTACCATGAAAAAAAGGATTAAATGTATGAATTCAATCGATAAACTGTTTTTGCTCGATGCCTATGCACTGATATATCGAGCCTATTACGCGTTCATCAAGAACCCGAGAATCAATTCAAAAGGATTCAACACTTCGGCCATTCTGGGCTTTGTAAACACCCTGGAAGAAGTGCTCAAAAAAGAGAATCCCACACACATAGGAGTAGCCTTCGACCCGTCGGGCCCCACCTTCCGCCACGAGGCCTACGAGCAATACAAGGCACAGCGCGAGGAGACACCCGAGGCCATCCGCCTTTCCGTACCTATTATAAAGGACATCATCCGCGCCTACCGCATTCCCATCCTCGAAGTATCCGGCTACGAAGCCGACGACGTGATAGGCACGCTCGCCACCGAAGCCGGACGGCAGGGCATCACCACCTATATGATGACTCCCGACAAGGACTACGGGCAACTGGTATCGGACCGCGTCTTCATGTACCGCCCCAAGCACACTGGTGGATTCGAAGTGATGGGTACCGAAGAAGTGAAGACGAAGTTCAACATACAGACCACCGAGCAGGTCATTGACATGCTGGGACTGATGGGCGATGCTTCCGACAACATCCCCGGCTGTCCGGGTGTGGGCGAGAAAACCGCACAGAAACTGATTGCCGAATTCGGCTGTATCGAAAACCTGCTGGAACATACCGACCAGCTGAAAGGCGCACTGAAAACGAAAGTGGAAACCAACCGCGAGATGATAACCTTCTCCAAATTCCTTGCCACCATCAAAACAGATGTTCCCATCCGGCTCGATATGAATTCGCTCGTCCGCGAAGAACCGAACGAAGAGGAACTCCGCAAGATTTTCGAGGAGTTGGAATTCCGCACACTCATCGATCGGGTACTCAAAAAGGGAAGCGGCAATTCGTCCTCCCCTACTCCAACCTCTCCGGTACCCGACCTCTTTGCCGGGACTCTGTTTGCCCAGCCGCAAACCTCCACTCCCGAAAACAGCGCCCCGATTCAAGGCGATTTGTTTGCAAATTTTGCGGGCGAGGGGACGGGCGTTTCTGAAAATTCAAACCTGACGCGGTTAGAAATGCTCGATGTAGACTACCAACTCATTGATACAGAAGACAAAAGAGCAGAAATTATTCAAAAGTTACTTACAAGCGAAATTCTCTCAATAGATACCGAGACTACCGGAACCGAGCCAATGGACGCCGAACTTGTAGGAATGAGCTTCAGCGATGCCGAAAACCGTGCATACTACGTACCCGTTCCCGCCGAACGAGAGGAAGTCTTAAAAATTGTAAACGAGTTCCGTCCCCTCTTCGAAAACGAGAAATCCATGAAGGTGGGACAAAATATCAAGTACGATATGATTATCCTCCAAAATTACGGCGTCCAGGTGAAAGGCAAACTTTTCGACACCATGCTTGCCCACTACGTGCTTCAACCCGAACTGCGACACAACATGGACTATCTGGCGGAAATCTACCTGCACTACCAGACCATCCACATCGATGAGCTAATTGGAGCGCGAGGCAAAAACCAAAAGAACATGCGCGACCTTCCACCCGAAGATGTCTACCGTTATGCCTGCGAGGATGCGGACGTCACCCTCAAACTGAAAAACGTGCTGGAAAAGGAACTGAAGGAGCAAGGTGCCGAACATCTGTTCTACGAAATAGAGATGCCGCTCGTCCCCGTACTTGTCAATATAGAGAGCAACGGAGTGCTGCTCGACACGGAAGCCTTGAAGCAATCGTCCCAACACTTCACCGTCCGTCTGCAGGAGATTGAGAAGGAAATCTACGAGATGGCTGGCGAGACATTCAACATCAGCTCCGCCAAGCAGGTAGGCGAAGTGCTCTTCGACAAGCTGAAAATCGTGGAGAAGGCCAAAAAGACCAAGACCGGACAATACGTCACTTCCGAAGAGGTGCTGCAGAGCTACCGCAGCAAGCACGACATCATCGGGAAGATACTGGAATACCGCGGACTGAAGAAGCTGCTGAGCACCTATATAGATGCCCTACCCCAGCTCATCAACCCACGCACGGGACGCATCCACACCTCCTTCAACCAGGCAGTGACCGCTACCGGACGCCTCAGCTCCAGCAATCCCAACCTGCAGAACATCCCCATCCGCGACGAAGACGGAAAGGAAATCCGCAAGGCGTTCATCCCCGACACCGGCTGCGAGTTCTTCTCTGCCGACTACTCGCAGATAGAGCTGCGCATCATGGCACACCTCAGCGAAGATAAGAACATGATAGAAGCCTTCCTCAGCGGACACGACATCCACGCCGCCACCGCTGCCAAGATATATAAGATAGACATAAACGACGTAACCGCCGACATGCGCCGCAAGGCAAAAACGGCAAACTTCGGCATCATCTACGGCATCTCCGTCTTCGGGCTTGCCGAACGCATGGGCGTTTCCCGCCAAGAAGCCAAAGAGCTGATAGACGGCTACTTTGAAACCTACCCGCAAGTGAAGGAGTATATGGACAAAAGCATCCAGGTGGCACGCGAGCAGGGCTACGTGGAAACCATCTTCCACCGCAAGCGCTTCCTGCCGGACATCAACTCAAGAAACGGGGTGGTACGGGGCTATGCCGAACGGAATGCCATCAACGCCCCCATCCAGGGAAGTGCCGCCGACATCATAAAAGTAGCGATGGCACACATCTATCAGCGCTTCCAAGCTTACAATCTGAAAGCAAAGATGATTTTACAGGTCCATGACGAACTAAATTTCAGCGTTCCAGAGGCTGAAAAGGAACTTGTACAGAAAATCGTAATCGAAGAGATGGAGCAAGCATATCGCATGCAAGTACCTCTGAAAGCCGATTGTGGGTGGGGAAACAACTGGTTGCAGGCACACTAAACCACCCAATAACTTTATTTAACTTACAATCAGAAAGCAACAGAAGCAATCCTTTCCAAATACAGTTTGCTCATCAGAATATCCGGCGACCTCACTGCCGGATATTTTTTATTCACCAATCTTGCCAAAAGGAAAGCATACCGAAGCCCTCACTACTGACATATTGATAAAATTTAATATGATATTTATATTTATGTCAATTTAATACGTACCTTTGCAGCGAAATCAATGACATATTGATAGAAAATAGAAAGTTAAACTAAAAAAGACATAAAACCATGAAAGCAAAAGTATCTTTAAAAACAGTGATTGTTTCAGCACTTCTCTTAGTTTGCGGATTAAATGCCTCAGCCGACAATAAGAGCAACCTCATTTACAATTCGGAAGAAGTAAATGGCATGAAAGTGGCAGAGACCGTATACAAGATGGACGGAAACACGCTTGCCAACTATATGAAGTACAATTATAAGTACGACGACCAGAACCGCATGACGGAAAGCGAAGCCCTGAAATGGAACAGCACCAAGAATACATGGGGCAAGGACATGTGCATCCGCTATGCATACCAAGGCAAGACGATGACTACCACATACTACAAATGGAACAACAAGAAAGGCGAATACATACTGGTTCCCGAGATGACAGTAATCATGGACAACCCTAACATGTAATTGACAAACTCTCTCTTAAAGTAAGAAATCTTATTCCTAACAACAATAACCGAAACCTTTCATAAAAGAGCCGGAATGATTCGCACATTCCGGCTCTTTTATTATATCTTGAAAAACAAATCCTTTCCGTCAGATACCAATAACCTTACACGATTAGTATCCTGGATTGTTTTCTATAATGGCACTGTTTGTATCAATCTCACTTTGGGGAAGCGGCCAAAGTTCATCCTTTCCTTCGATATACTTCATCGTGTTATACACACGGAGATTCAGTGCTTTCCCATCCCAAGAACTACCTTCTGAATATGCCGGATGCCAGTTGTCATCAAATGAAGGCTTGGCATTGGACATAAGCCCTTTTTGATTGGGAGCATAAATCTTACCTGTCATCACTGTAGAAGCCATACCCCAACGACGGAGATCAAACCAACGAAAACCTTCATTACAAAGTTCAACAGTACGTTCGTAACGTAATGCCTTTCGGAGTCCGCTCTGCGAAGTAACTACCACATCGGGCATTCCTACACGATTACGAATTATATTGATGTCCGTTCGTGCTAACTCCAGATTGCCATCAGCCATTTCAATATTGGCTTCTGCCTCTATTAGATAAACCTCTGCTAAACGCATCAAGCCGCAATTAAGATCACTGGTTTCATGGTTGGAGATTGCAGCTCTTTCCAACTCGGCTATATCCAAATATTTCCTCCAGAGATATCCAGCAGGACCTTTAGTGCCATTGGCACCGTATACGCCCTTGGTACCCTGTGACTCCATGTTTGTCACGTCCTTACCCGTGCTATAGTCGTGAATCTTTTTACTGGTAGTGGAAGTCTGGAATTCCAGATTGAATATGCGTGAACCAGGTCGCAAACAGAAAAGATCCAGACGAGGGTCCCGGTTTTGCCAAGGGTTCTGCCAGTCATACAGAGAAGATTCCGTAATCGATTTGCCATCCTTGCATTGAAACATATCAACAAATGTTTGTGTAGGACCAAAATAGGCGCATCCTCCCAGTGTACGTGGAGCCATGTAATATGCCTCCTTGGTTTTATTACTGGATATTACCGCATCATACTGCACGGACCAGAGCCACTCATTGCTTGCCTCACCGTCATAACCAAACAGAGCCGTCTGACCGGTTGGCTCTCCTGCCTCATGACTTTCTCCACAATACTGTGTATTGATGGATTCCAATTCAAAGCCTGCCTCCTTAGCCAAATTCAAGGCTTGTTTGGCCGAACTGGCAGCCAAGTCATACTTTTTCCAATTCAAGGCAATACGGGCACGTAACGCATACGCTGCTACCCGTCCGATGCGTGCACTGCCATAGCTTTCTGCTTTATGGCGGAGTGGAAGGTTAGCCAAACACTCGTCGCTAAGATCCGAAAGCAGATTCTCTACAATGGTCTCTCTCGGTGTACGTGGGGTCTGGCTGTCATTTATACCCGCTGTGTGGACCACATACGGCAAGTCTCCATAGTGCTGGCAAGCTTGATCATAACAGAATGCCCGTATGCACAGCAGCTCTGCCCGTATACTCTCTATATCCGTATCAGAGGCTGTGCCATGCAGATTATCCAGCGCATCGAGAAGCTGGTTGATACGTGCCACGGTCTTATACACGCAATTATAAAGCTTGTTTGCCACCGCGTTTTCAGCAGAAGCTCCGGAGGTGATTAATTCCGTATACATAGCCGTGTTGACACGTGTAGCACCAATATCTGTAATATTGTCTGTCACCTTCCACCAGGTGGTGGTGCTGGCACTATAAGCTGTCAGAGATGAGTAAACAGCGTTCAAACCGAAATTCGCCTCTTCCATACTCGAAGGATAAGAGGCAGAAGACGGTGAAGTGAGTGGTTCAAGGCCGAGTGAACAAGCACCGAGGCCTAATAGAAACAGCGAAAGGAGTGCTGTATAAATATTGTTTCGTTTCATATCATTTTTTCTTTTTATGTCTTCTTGAATACAGACGGTTTCCCTATTCCGACTAATCAGAATTTGATGTCAACGCCAAAAGTGAAGGCTTTCGTCTGGGGATAATTGTTTGCCGCACCCAGAGATACCCCATCTGTTGCTGATGCGTTATAGTTGACTTCGGGGTCATAGCCATCCCAAAAGTCAGTAAAAGTCAAGAGATTCTCAGCATTGGCATAAATGTAGGCAGACTTCAGTCCGATGGCTTTCATCCATTTGGAGGGCAGGTCGTAACCCAGCTGCAGGTTCTTCAGACGCAGGTAAGCGGCACTCTTCATCCAGAAGGATGATGTATAGGTGTTGTTACTGCTCTTATAGGAGAGGCGAGGCGTGGATGCATCATGATTCTGCTCCGTCCAATAGTCAAGGTGTTCCTTGCGGTAGGTTCCTCCCTGATAGCAAGGCATCACGTAGTAGGAATTGAGATAACCGTCGGCCTTGCCAACTCCTTGCAAGAAAGCCGAAAGACGAATTCCTTTGTATCCTACTCCTAAATTAAAGCTATAACTATAGCGTGGAACTGTACTTCCGATAATCGTCTTGTCATCTGTAGTAATTTTGTTGTCTCCGCTGACATTCCGGTATTTCAGGTCACCGGGATATACGGTTGTACCGAATTGGGGACAGTTGGCATTGATTTCGTCCGCTTCTTCTTGTGAATTGATGAAACCGTCGCATATCAATCCGTAAATGGAGTTAATGGAAGACCCCTCTTGGTTACGAATATCACCGCTTGTGCTGCTTGTGCCCCGCATGTCGGTGATGGTGTTTTTCACGTCGCTCAGCGTAAGGGCGGCATCCAGCGAAAAGTCCCTCGTCAGCTTCTTGCTGTAGCCTACGCTTAGCTCCCATCCCTGGTTTCTTACCTTGCCGGCATTCTGGAAGGGAGCACCCATACCAATGTGGTTGGGGATGTCCAGCTTCATCAGGATACCATCCGTTATCTTCCTATACCAGTCGGCAGTGATGTTGATACAGCCGAACAGTGAAAGATCTATGCCTAAGTCAGTCATGGTAGAAGTCTCCCATGTAAGGTCCCTATTGGAGAGCGAGGTAACAGCAGAGGTCGTGTAAAGATTACCTCCCATAGATATAGAGCCCGTAGAGAGTTGCTGAGTAGTGGGATAATAGGAACTTCCGATATTCTGGTTGCCCAGTTTGCCCCAAGAGGCACGTAATTTCAGATTATCCACTCTATCGCGTATAGATTCCATAAAGGGTTCCTCGCTGATGCGCCATGCTGCAGAGAATGAAGGGAACACGCCATATCGGTTACCCTCTGCAAATCTGGAAGAACCGTCGGTACGGATATTGGCCTCCACAAGGTAGCGTTCCTTGTAGTTGTAATTCAAGCGGCCAAAGAAGGAGTTGATGGCCCATTGGTACTCCCCTCCTCCATTGTTCATGTTCTCAATGTTACCGGCATCAATTTGGTCATATTGAGGGAAGTTGAATACTTGACGATAGGCAGAAAGAGTCTTTTCTGTATAGGTCTGACACTCCATACCTGCCATTACTTTGAAGTAGTGGTCATCCAGCTGTTTCTCATAGTTGGTCAGTGCCTGTGTGTTCCAGTAGAAGTAACGGTAGGCCGATTCTGTAAGCGAGTTGTAGGTTTCGCCGCTCTTGAAGCTGGTAGTACCTTCCGGGTCACCATACGTGGTGACAGAATTCTTATAGTTATGGTTATTCTTGGTGATATAACGTGGAGTGGCTTGAACTGACACATTCCATCCATCGAGAATCTTATAGGTCAGAGCCATCGCCATGGTAGCACGGATAACATTGTTTTTCACAATACCGCCTTCACGCAACAACAGCACGGGGTTATTGCCCATCAGACCATTTGCCCCATTATAAAGACCAGTAGTAAATTGATTGACAATGTTCGGGGTTCGGGTGTTCATATAATTGAAGGCATGTCCTTCGTAGGGAGAACTATTTTTATTGGCATTGCTTACTTGTATGTCAAACTTCATGTCCAGACGGTCGCTAAGCTTGATGTCCATATTGTTGCGTACAGAGATTTTACGGTAAGAGGAATTGACCACTATACCCGTCTGGTCCAGATACCCTATAGAAGTAAGTGTCTTGATACGTTCTGATGAAGAAGTCAGAGTAAGCGTATGCCCATGGTTGAATCCGTTTTCTGTAAGAATCAAGTCCTGCCAGTCTGTATTAGGATAGATGTCCGGGTCAGTAGCCATGCCAGCCACATATTCCCTTATATATTCATCACTATAGGGCAGGTCGGATCCGTCGTTACCTGCTGCCACATTTTCCAATTGCATATATTCCAATGCATCCACTTTTTGAGGAAGCATCGTTGCGCCTTGGAATCCAAAATATCCTTTATAGGATATGCTGAACTTGTCTTGACTGCCACCCCGTTTGGTAGTCACCAGAATGACACCATTAGCAGCACGTGAACCATAGATGGATGCAGATGCAGCATCTTTCAAGACGGACACTGACTCGATGATGTTAGGATCCACTTCATCTATGGTTCCTTCTACGCCATCGACCAACACCAACGGGGCGGCACTATCACCACCGAAGGTTCCGATACCACGTATACGTATATGACCGCCATTGCCGCCTGGCTCACCGCTCTGTGTAGTGACAGTTACACCTGCAGCCATGCCTTGCAGAGCCGAAGATACGTTTGATACTCGACGGTTTGCAAGCTTCTCGCTGTTAAGCGAAGAAACCGAGCCTGACAGATTAACCTTCTTGTTAGTGCTATAACCTACCACTACCACGTCGTTAAGCAATTGTGAGTCTTCATCCAGTACCACATGAATGAAGTTCTCCCCTGCAGTCTTCAGCTTGAGGGTACGGAAGCCGATGTAGGATACGATGAGTTCCGCGTCTTCGATGGTTTCAAAATTGAAGTTGCCGTCCACATCGGTAATGGTTTTCTCGGGAGAATGGGTCACTTGAATTGTAGCACCGGGAAGTGGATTATTGAACCGGTCCACCACTTTACCTTTGACGGGTTTCAGTGAAGCTGCGACTACATTCAACGAAACAAGCAGCCCACAGACACACACAAAGGATTTAATCATTCTTGTTTTCATTAGTTTCTATGATGATTTTAATTTCGGCTGCAAAAGAATGGATGCTGTATTACAGACTTGTGTCACTTCTGTGATTTTGATATGACACCGGATGAGAGCCCGACATATGTAACTTGAACGTAACCCCATAGAAACGACGAAGTAATTTCACTCACCTATTTTTGCTCTCAATTCAAACAACAAATAATTGAAAGAGAAAAGCAATGAACAAAAAGAACATTTTTTACGCCGCATTGCTGCTTATGGCAATAGGGGCAGAAGCTAAAGAGATTAAAGGCAAAGTCATGGCCGACGGCAAGGGGCTGGCCAAAGTTGTAGTAACCGATGGCACCGCATTCGCTCTTACCAGTGAAGACGGAAGCTATATGATTGATGCTGATGAGAAGGCCCACTTTATCTATGTAGTGACACCTTCAGGCTATATGGCTCCTTGCAACGGGGGTACTCCCGTCTTCTATAAGACTCTGAACGAGAACAGCCACGATTTCCAGCTCCATCGCTGGGGAACAGTAGGAGGCAAATACGCCATGATGGCAGCAGCCGATACACAACCGCGCGGAGAGAACGCATTCCATCGGCTTGAAACGGAAGCTTTCCCCGACCTCAAGCAAGTGGGCTTTGAATATATGAGCCAGAATATTCCTGCTTTCGCCATCTTCTTGGGCGACATCTTATGGGATAACCTGGAAATGTTTCCCCACATCAAGCAAGAGATAGCAAAGATCCAAATTCCCATCTATCCGGTTATCGGCAACCACGACCACGACAAGGAGGTGAGCGACGATGATGCCAGTGCACATCTTTATCGGCATTTCTTTGGACCCACTTACTATGCGTTCAATGCTGGAAAAGACTATTATATCGTTTTGGACAATATCCTTTATAAAGGAAACAAGAAGTATGAGGTGGGGCTCAATGATCAGCAGCTCAATTGGGTGAAGAGCTATCTGCAGTACGTCCCCAAAGGGGCTCATCTGTTTGTTTGCATGCATGCTCCGGCATACTTCTATAACGAGAACTACAAGTTGGGACGCGTAGCCGAGTTACTCGACCTTTTCGAGGGTTATAAGGTAGATATTCTCAGTGGTCACACCCATGTACAATGCAACACACAAATCAGAAACAACATTCGTGAGTACAATATCGCCTCCATCGGAGGCGCGTGGTGGTTATGGGACGGCATCTATAGCAAAGACGGTACCCCTATTGGCTACCAAGTATTCGAATCCGGCAAGAACGGAATTGCAAATTATTTCAAGTCATTAGGACATGACCGTGACTATCAGTTCCGTTACTATCCCGTGGGTACAGTACCCGGCCATGAAGACGAACTCTGCGTCAAGGTATGGAATTGGGATAACCGCTGGAAAGTGGAATACTACGAAGACGGGAAGTTGAAAGGCGAAATGAAGCAGTATAAAGGCATGGATCCTGATTATGATTTCTTCCTGCAGCGCAAAGCTGTCACAGAGGGAAAGGATATGAAGGAACGTGGTCGCCAAGCTAACAAGAATGCTTATTTCTTTTTCTCTACAAAACCGAGCGATAAAGCAAAGAAAATAAAAATCGTGGTGACTGACGCCAACGGGAAAAGCTACGAGCAGTCTTTGGAACATTAAGTAAACAGACAGATAGTAATCGGTACCTGATTATGAGCCATTCCCTGCTCCTCGTTATTCAGCTATCGGTTATTATTCGTACCTTTACCCGAAAAAGGAATGCCACATGATACCCAAGCCCCTCATTACCTACATCGAGACAGCAATCATCCCCCGTTACAAGGAGTTTGACAAGGCACACAACCTCTCACACGTCCGCACCGTCATCGAAGAAAGCCTTGCCCTCGCCCGGCAATATCCCGAAGCGGACGAACGCCTGGCATACGTCATTGCCGCTTACCATGACACGGGACTATGCCGCGACCGCGCCACCCACCACCTTGTCTCCGGCGAGATACTGATGGTAGACGACACCCTGCGGCAATGGTTCTCCGACACGGAAATCCTCCTCATGAAAGAAGCCGTAGAGGACCACCGGGCCTCTACAGACCACGAACCTCGTAGCATCTACGGCAAGATTGTTGCCGAAGCGGACCGTATCATCGACCCGGACATCACCCTGCGCCGCACCGTGCAGTACGGATTGAAACAGAATCCTGCCGCCGACAAGGAGTGGCACTACCAGCGGTTCCATCAGCATCTCATGGCAAAATATGCACCCGGCGGTTATCTGAAGCTCTGGTTTCCCGAGGGCAAGAATGCGGAACAGCTGAAGAAGCTCCAAGCCATTATCGCAGACGAAGGACAGCTGCGGCAAGTTTTCAACCGAATATTCGAGGAGGAAAAGTAATAGCGGTATCAATGAAGCATATGCCCCATTTCATTTCCGACTATGGAAACGGTTTGTTTCCTATAATGGAACAGAGTGTTCTCTATAAGGAAACAAAGTGTTTCCTATAACGGAACAAATCGTTTTATCCCGTCGAAACAAGTCGTTTCATACAAGAGAAACAATCTGTTCCGACTGGGTGTAACAAAGTGTTCAGTGCTGTGAACTAATACAATAGCTCTATTTAGAAGGTCTTACAAGATAAGTATCCGCCTCCATAAGTATAAAGACTTATGGGCGTGCCAACATGAGGAAATCATAAAACTCACAGATGGACTGGCCTTCGGTCTCTGATTCGAAGACAAAGAAGAGCGGCTGCTTTCCCTTATGCAGCTTTGCCGGAATAGAGAGCGAAGCATAGAACTCCCTGCAAGTGCTGCCAGCCTTCACATTCACAAGTCCTATCTCTACACCGCCTTTTGTTGTCCAAGGGCTACCCAGCATGATGCGGATGCGTCCGTCGGTATCTTCAGCCTTCAACCTTAACTGCATCTGCAAAGACTTATCTCGCGGAACGGCATTCATATTCAGGTATTTATATCCTACAATCGACCCACTTGTGTTATTCACCACCGGAGCGAACGGGATTTTGTGGTTGTTATCGCCGGCATAGGGATTATTATCCCGGTACACAGGCCGGATATAAGACCCCGTATACACATAATGGGGATAGACCTCTTTGATTCCTCCGGGATTGGTGTGCCAACAAGCCAGCCCGGCCGAGATGCGCTGCATAGGATTGAGCCCTTCAAGAAGGAAACCTTCAGAGTTGAACTCTCCGCGTGAAATCACGACTTTCCCGCCTTTTCCTTTTTCCACCTTTACATCAATGGCCGACACCATAGCTTGGCGTGCATAGCAATCGGTACCTATCTGGCGATGATAGAACACGTACCATTGCTCACCTATCTTGCAGATACTGCCATGCGTATTTCCACCGGGCATAGCCGAAGCTATCACATTGCCTTTTTCATCATATTCGCGCGCCCGCGCATCGATGATTGTCCCACCATAGGTCCACGGGCCCAAGGGATGCTCGCTGTAGGCATAGGCCAACGTATAGTTGCTGGCGTTTGGCAGGCCATCTTCACCCTCAGCGGTAGTACGGCTATAGATAAACACATACTTATCCTCAATCTTGCGGATGGAGGATGCCTCAAAGAAGCGGAATATACCTTCCTGCCGATAGCCTGAAATCATGTTCTCCACCACTTCGGTACCCGGCTTTACCGTGCACATGGTAGCAGGGTCCAACTCCGCGCCATGCGAAATGCCAAATCCCCAATAACCATACACACGTCCATCATCATCGACAAACACTGCGGGGTCGAATCCCAAACAACCGAAAGTCTCGCGAGGACGCTCCTTATGCCAGTTGCATACCGTAAACGGGCCATCGGGACGGTCGCTTTTGGCAATCATGGAATTGCGTCCACCACCTTGATTATTCGGAAAGAGGTAGTAAGTTTTCTTACCATCGGCATCGGTAGTTACTGTCACGTCAGGGGCAAAAAGCACGTCGTCGGTTCCATCAGCATTCAGTTTATACAGTTCGGGCGACTCATTGACTTTAAATATCACGCCGTCATATCTCCAACGGGTCAGGTCCTCTACGGGTGCCGACCACACCACCTGGTCACGTCCGCAATACATCCACTTGAGATTGTCGTGCGAACCATAAATATAGACACGGTACTTGCCGGGACAGTCAGGATCCTCAAACACATAGGGCTCACCATCAGGAATAAATTCCCAAAGCGGCAGATAAGGATTCTGTGCAGATAATGTAAAAGACAAGCTGATGAGACATGATAAAATCATCAGAATTTTTCTTACTTTGTTTTTCATAATCGCATTGATTTATAGAATGATACTTAAATTATAATTGCGACAAAACTATCAATTTATCGTTTCATCGTCATGCTTTTAATGCAAATTAACACGTTCAATACGAATTTCTAAATACGTAAATATCGTTCCGGTGACTCTCCCATGTCCTCCCTTCTTCGTTGGTATATGCAAAAATCAGCTATTTTTCAGTAAGTTTGCACTATCTTTACTTAAAAAAGCGAAGATAGGCTGCACCTCAGCATAAAAAATGAACGAGTTCATTTTATTCTGCATTCGGTTTGCACTATCTTTGCATCCAATTAACTGAACAATAACTAAAAAAACAAGATAACACTATGGCATTAAAAGCTGGTATCGTGGGCCTTCCCAACGTAGGAAAATCCACTCTTTTCAACTGCTTGAGCAGCGCAAAGGCACAAGCGGCAAACTTCCCGTTCTGTACAATCGACGCCCAAATGGGACAAGTGTCCGTACCCGACGAACGACTGACGAAGCTCGCCGAGCTGGTTCACCCGGGGCGTATCGTACCCGCCGTGTGCGACATCGTCGACATTGCCGGACTGGTGAAGGGCGCCAGCAAAGGTGAAGGACTCGGCAACCAGTTCTTGGGCAACATCCGCGAGTGCGACGCCATCATCCACGTGCTGCGCTGCTTCGACAACGGCAACATCGTCCACGTGGACGGCTCGGTGAACCCCGTACGCGACAAGGAAATCATCGACACAGAGCTGCAACTGAAGGACCTCGACACGGTGGAAAACCGCATCAAGCGTGTAGAGAAGATTGCCAAAGTGGGTGGCGACAAGGCGGCAAAGATAGAGTACGAACTCCTGCTCCGCTACAAGGATGCCCTGGAACAAGGACAAAGCGCCCGCACCGTCATTCCGCAGAACGACGACGAGGAACAATGCGCCAAGCAGATGTTCCTGCTTACTACCAAGCCTGTGCTCTACGTCTGCAACGTGGATGACGTCAGTGCCGCCAGCGGCAACCAGTACGTAGAGCAGGTGCGTGAAGCCATCAAGGGCGAGGATGCGGAACTCATCATCATCTCCGCCCAGACCGAGGCCGACATCGCCGAACTGGAGACATACGAAGAAAAGCAGATGTTCCTCGAAGACCTGGGACTGAAAGAAAGCGGCTGCAACCGTTTGATTAAAGCTATCTACAGCCTGCTGAACCTCGAAACCTTCATCACTGCCGGAGAGATGGAAGTAAAAGCATGGACCTATCGCAAGGGCTGGAAGGCTCCACAATGCGCCGGCGTTATCCATACGGATTTTGAAAAGGGATTCATCCGGGCAGAGGTCATCAAGTATGAGGATTATATCAAGTATGGCAGCGAAGCCGCTGTGCGCGAAGCCGGAAAGCTGGGCGTGGAAGGCAAGGAGTATGTGGTGCAGGATGGGGACATTATGCACTTCCGGTTCAATGTGTAACGTACATAAAGAATTGCCGATTGAAACCGATCAGCGTATATTGATAGTCAAATTCCCCATGTAACAAACCTCAGACGACTAAGGGTTGAAAGTACAATTGAGTAGGATGCAAACTTGTAAGAAACACTTACAAGTTTGCATAAGAAAGCAGTAAAGAATCAGAAAAGTCCAATAAAAACCATGGAAGATAAAAGCGAAATAATACTCTATCAACCAGAAGAAACTTTCAAGCTCGAAGTCCGATTAGAAAGCGACACAGTTTGGCTGAAACAACAACAGATGGCAGAACTCTTTCAGACAAGTAAGCAAAATATAAGTTTGCATACCAATAACGTATTCAAAGAAAAGGAACTACAGGAAATTTCAACTGTCAAGTATTCCTTGACAGTTCAGCAAGAAGGTAACCGTAAAGTAAAACGTAATATAGCATATTACAATCTTGACGTTATTATATCTGTAGGCTACCGGGTAAAGTCTCAAAGAGGTACTGACTTCAGAATATGGGCAACAAAAGTCCTCAAAGAATATCTCCTCAAAGGCTACGCCGTCAACCAACGCATGGAGCAATTGGAACAACGTGTTGCAAAGACAGAAGAAAAGATAGATTTCTTTGTCCGCACCCCCTGCCCCCGGCAGAAGGCATCTTCTTTGAAGGGCAGATATTCGATGCCTACGTCTTTACCACCAATCTGATAAAATCAGCCCGAAAGACAATTATTCTCATTGATAACTACGTAGACGAGAATACCCTCCTGATGCTCAGCAAACGTAACGAAGGAATGAAAACCACCCTATATACCGCCAAACTCAACAAACAATTGCAACTGGAATAAAGAAAATTACGTTCAATAACATTAACCATACACACTACAGTTATGACAACCCATCCTCTGAAATACCTCATCGCCGGTACTGGCGGCGTAGGCGGAAGCATCGCCGCCTTCCTCGCACTTGCCGGCAAAGACGTCACCTGCATTGCCCGTGGCGAACACCTTGCCGCCATACGCGAAAACGGCCTGCAACTGCACTCCGACCTGAAAGGTGAATATGCACTGAGAGTACCCGCCTATACGGCAGAAGAATACACTGCTCTCGTATCAACATCTGCGGACTACAAGGCAGATGTCATCTTCGTCTGCGTCAAAGGCTATTCCGTAGACTCCATTACGGAACTCATCAAAAGCGCCGCACACGAACATACGGTAGTCATCCCTATTCTGAATGTCTACGGCACCGGCCCCCGCATCCAGCGTCTGGTCCCCGGCGTCACGGTGCTCGACGGCTGCATCTACATCGTAGGCTTTGTATCGGGACGGGGAGAAATCACGCAGATGGGAAAGATTTTCCGCCTCGTCTATGGGGCACACCGCAGCACGATTGTTTCCCGTGAAACATTGGAAGCCGTGCAACGTGATTTGCAGGAGAGCGGCATCAAAGCCGACATCTCCGACGACATCGACCGGGACACATTCGTCAAGTGGTCGTTCATCTCCGCTATGGCAGTCACCGGAGCCTACTATGACGTGCCTATGGGCGAAGTACAGAAACCGGGCGAGGTGCGCAACACCTTCATCGGACTGTCCCAAGAAAGTGCAGCCCTGGGCAGGAAACTGGGCATAGCCTTCAAGGAAGACATTGTGGAGTACAACCTCAAAGTAATAGACAAACTCGCCCCCGAAAGCACCGCCTCCATGCAGAAAGATATGGCAAAAGGACATCAGAGCGAAGTACAAGGCTTGCTTTTCGACATGATTACAGCTGCAGAGGAGCAAGGAATTGAGGTGCCGACGTATAGGATGGTGGCGGAGAAGTTCAAATAAACCGCCACAAATCGTAACCTCCCCAATATACAAATGACTTTCAGAATAGTAAATAGACTAATCATAGGTAATGATGGAATTAACAATCATTGTACAACAAAAAATATATGAACTAAGAGGACAAAGAGTGATGCTTGATTTCGCTCTGGCTGCACTTTATTAAGTCACCACCGGCAATCTAAACAAAGCTGTCAAAAGAAACATAAAAAGATTCCCATCGGACTTCATGTTTCAACTGACCAAAGAGGAATTTGAGAAAATGAAATCAGACTTGATATTCCAAAATGGAACATCAAGTTGGGGAGGAACCCGTAAACTCCCCTATGCTTTCACCGAACAAGGGCTTGCCATGCTCTCCGGAGTGCTGAACAGCGACACCGCCATCGAAGTCAACATCGCCATCATGCGTGCCTTCGTAGCCGTCCGCCAACTGATAACCACTTCTCCCGCCAACTGCCTTGACAGCCTGGAACAAGAAGTACAAAACCTCAAAGCCTATATCGAAGAAGTCTTCACCGACCTGAACGACATCAACGAAGACACTCGTATCCAGCTCGAACTCATCAACCGGACTCTTGCTGAAATGCAATCTTCCAAACGGCAGTCCGACAAGCCCCGTAACAAGATAGGCTTCAAATAAACCGTCACAAAGAATCACCCAATAAGATATTTTCATACCTTTGTCCCGGACAACCCCGTAATTCGGTAATTTAATTCTTCAATAAATATGTTATCATTACTCACCATCAACTGGAATCCCGACCCCGAACTGTTCAAGTTCTTCGGCATATCCATCCGCTACTACGGACTGTTATGGATTATCGGTCTTGCTCTTGCCTACTTCATCGTGCAACGCCAGTATAGCGACCGCAGAATAGACGAAAAGAAATTCGAACCTCTCTTCTTCTATTGCTTCTTCGGCATACTGATAGGCGCACGACTGGGCCACTGCATATTCTACGACTGGGCCTACTACCAGGACCATTTCCTCGAGATGATTCTCCCCATAAAAATCCTGCCGGACGGCAGTTGGAAGATGACGGGCTACACCGGCCTTGCCAGCCACGGCGGCACGCTGGGCCTGATTATCGCCCTTTGGATGTACTGCCGCAAGACGAAGATGCACTACATGGACGTGCTCGACATGATAGCTGTTGCCACTCCCATCACCGCCTGCTGCATCCGCCTTGCCAACCTGATGAACTCCGAAATCATCGGCAAACCGACCGACATGCCCTGGGCATTCATCTTTGAACGGGAAGACATGCTGCCCCGCCATCCGGCACAGCTCTACGAAGCCATCGCCTACTTCATCTTCTTCTTAGGGATGGTCTGGCTATACAAACGCGGACAGAAAAAACAAGAAACCAAGCTCGAAACAGACTTCAGCACCACCAAGCGGAAATCAACCGCCGTGCAAGCCGAGGCTTCCCTACCCTATCACCGCGGTTTCTTCTTCGGCCTCTGCCTGACGGAAATCTTCCTCTTCCGTTTCTTCATCGAGTTCCTGAAAGAAAACCAGGTGAACTTTGAAGACAGCATGTCGCTGAACATGGGCCAATGGCTCAGCATCCCATTTGTCATTATCGGGGTGTATTTTATGTGTTTCTACGGAAAGAAAGCTTCCAAATAAACATTTAGGCCCCACATAAGCAACATACCTGCCCCTTTCATCTGTGTGGATTTCTCTACTTTTACGGCATCGAAACAGTAACCGTAAATCATATATTTATCATGAAAGAGAGACAACTGATGAAAGGGGCAGCTTTTATGCTGCTGGCAGCAACTGCCACCCTGCCCGCGCCTGCCCAACTGAAAACAAATGCCGGCGTGCAATACCTGCTTTCCCAGTCGAAAGACATGAGCCAGGATTTTCTGGACCTCAGCAACACCTACTTCTTTGCCGACAGCCTGGTATCGTTCGACACCTCTACCGGTAAAGGGACTGTCCAATGGAAACGCCAGCAACTGATGCCTCGCCAGGCATTCAATGCAAACACCTACCTGCACCAGCCCCTCCAGTCGCTGGACTTCCCGGAGACCGCCTACGACAACAACCCGCAACTGACGTTCACCGTCGAACCGGTCAGCGAACGTACCCTCCGCATCCGTATGCTCACCTCGCCCATCGTACCGAAAGAAGATGCCGATGACCCCATGCTCATAGGAAAGCCCGCCGACGGACGCTCCTTCTGGAAAGCCGAGAAAACGGACAAAGGTACGCTGTACACCTCCCGATACGGCAGCCTGCTCATCCAGAACTATCCCTGGCGCCTGGTACTGAAAGATGCCGACGGACGCCTGCTGACACAGACCCGTTGCTGGAGCGACAACGACTCCACGCAGGTCAAGGTACCTCCATTCAGCTTCATCAAGCGCGGCTCGGACAACTCACGCAGCATCAATCCCGTATTCAGCCTCGCGCCGAACGAGAAAATCTACGGTTGCGGCGAGTCTGCCACCGCACTGAACAAGGCCGGACAGAAGGTCAACCTCTTTGTCACCGACCCGCAGGGCCCCGAAACCCCGGACATGTACAAGCCTATCCCCTTCTTCTTCAGTAACCGCGGCTATGGCATGTTCATGTACACTTCCGCCCCCGTGACCTGCGACTTCGGCTGTTCCTACATCGGAGCCACCAAACTCTTCATGGCAGACGAAGCGATGGACATCTTCCTCTTCCTGGGTTCGCCGAAGGAGATGCTGAGCGAATACACCGCACTGGTAGGACGGCCCGAAATGCCCCCCTTGTGGAGCTTCGGCACCTGGATGAGCCGCATCACCTACTTCAGCGAAGCAGAGGGCCGCGATGTAGCCCGGAAACTGCGTGAGAACAAGATACCGAGCGACGTCATCCACTTCGATACCGGTTGGTTCGGCGTGGACTGGCAATGCGACTACGCCTTTGCCGCCGACCGCTTCGACAATCCCCGGCAGATGCTCACCGACCTGAGGTCGCAAGGCTTCCGCACCTGCCTCTGGCAACTCCCCTACTTCACCCCGAAAAACAAGTTCTTCCCCGAGCTGGTGGAACGCGGTCTGTACGTACGCAACGGCAAGGGACAGCTCCCCTACGAGGACGTGGTGCTGGACTTCACCAACCCCGAAACCGTACAGTGGTATCAAGAGAAGCTCGGCAACCTGATTGAAATGGGTGTAGGTGCCATCAAAGTAGACTTCGGCGAAGGCGCTCCGCTGGATGCCATCTATGCCAACGGCCGTAGCGGACTGTACGAACACAACCTCTATCCCCTGCGCTACAACAAGACCGTGGCCGAGGTAATCAAGAAGATACACGGCGAAAACATTATCTGGGCACGTTCCGCATGGGCAGGCTCACAGCGCTATCCATTGCACTGGGGCGGTGATGCCGCCACTACCGAAACCGGTTTCGAGGGAACCATCCGCAGCGGCCTCTCCATCGGACTGAGCGGATTCTGCTTCTGGAGCAACGACATAGGCGGCTTCGTGACCCAAAGCCCCGAAAGCCTCTACCGCCGCTGGTTGCCCTTCGGCTTCCTCACCAGCCACAGCCGCGTGCACGGAGCACCTCCCACCGAGCCGTGGTACTACGGGAAAGAGTTCACAGACTACTTCCGCCGTTGCGCCGAACTGAAGTACAAACTGATGCCCTACGTATATGCACAATCCAAAGAGTGCACCGAGAACGGCTGGCCGATGCTCCGCGCACTGCTGCTGGAGTATCCCGACGACCCGGGCGCATGGCTGGTAGAGGACGAGTACATGTTCGGCTCCAATCTCCTCGTGGCCCCCATGCTCGAAGAGGGCAGCGGACGGGATGTCTACCTCCCCGGACGACAGAAGTGGATAGACTACCAGACCGGAAAGGTGTATGCTCCGGGATGGAACCATATCGAATGCGGCACCCTGCCCATCGTCATTCTTGTAAAGGACGGGTCAGCCATCCCCCATATCCCCGTGGCACAATGCACGGACCGGATGAAGTGGGACAAGATTACGTGGAAGAAGTATCTGGCAGACGAAAAGAAAGCCGAAGGGTTACTCTGCCTGCCGCAGGACGGACAGTTACAACGGATATCAATCCCATAACCGGTATATCAAACACATTAAACTCTAATACCCCATGCGAAACAAGTTATTGTTCCTCGCCTTGCCCCTGCTATTCGGCTTGCAGGCAAGCGCGCAACACACACAAGCCTTTCAAGATACCACGCTCAGTGACGAACAGCGCGTGGAACATCTTCTCTCCATCCTGACATTGGATGAAAAGATAAACCTTCTTTCCACCGACCTGGGTGTCCCCCGGTTCAACATTCCCCGTTGCGGCCACTATGAAGGACTGCACGGGCTGACCCTCGGCGGTCCTGCCATGTGGGGCGGACGCCAAAGAACGGAAGACGGGAAAGTAGTCCCCACAGACTGCCCCACCACCATATTCCCCCAATCCTACGGTCTGGGCTCCACATGGGACACCGACCTGGTGCGGAAAGTAGCGGAACAAGCCTCTGAAGAAGCCCGTTACTACATGCAGACCACCGGCAACAAGCGTCATGCCCTCGTGATGCGCGCTCCGAATGCCGACCTTGCCCGCGACCCGCGCTGGGGGCGTACCGAGGAGAGTTTCGGAGAAGATGCTTTCCTCACTGCCCAGCTTACCATTGCCAGCGTACGCGGCCTGCAAGGCAATCATCCCCGCTACTGGCGGACCGCCTCCCTGATGAAGCATTTCCTTGCCAACAGCAACGAGGACGGACGGGACAGCACTTCCTCCGACTTCGACACGCGGCTGTTCCACGAATACTATGCTTATCCTTTCTATAAAGGCATCACCGAGGGAGGCAGCCGCGCCTTCATGGCCGCCTACAACAGCTGGAACGGCATCCCCATGTCCATCCATCCCTGCCTCGAAGAGATTACCCGCAAGCAGTGGGGCAACAACGGCATCATCTGTACGGACGGCGGCGCCCTGAAACTGCTGATTGAAGCGCACAAGAGTTTTCCGAGCTTTGCGGAGGGTGCCGCTGCCGTAGTGAAAGCCACCACAGGACAGTTTCTCGACGCATACGTTCCCTACGTCAGGGAAGCGCTGGAAAAGGGATTGCTGACCGAAGCCGACATTGACAAAGCCATCCGCGGGAACATCTTCGTCGCCCTCAAGCTTGGCTTGCTCGACGGGGACAACTCCCGTAACCCTTATCTCTCCATCGGAAAGGACAGTACGCAGGCACCGCCTTTCATGACAGCAGAAGCCCGCAGGCTGGCACGGGAAGTCACCGCCAAGTCCGTGGTGTTATTGAAAAACAAGAACCTCCTGCCTCTCGATGCCGGAAAGCTGCGTAAAATAGCCGTTATAGGCCCGTATTCGAACAAAATCGTGCAAGACTGGTATAGTGGTACCCCACCTTACGAAACAACGATTCTGAGCGGCATACGCAATGCTGTGAAAGAAGGAACCGAAATCATCCACGCCGAAGACAACCGCATGGGCCAGGCGGAAAAGGCCGCCGCAGCCGCCGACATCGCCATTGTATGTGTAGGAAACCATCCTTACGGTACACGTGCGGACTGGAAGTTCTCTCCCGTCCCCAGTGACGGCCGCGAAGCCGTGGACCGCAAATCGCTGATGCTGCCCGATGAAGACTTGGTGAAGCTGGTGCTCAAGGCCAATCCCAATACCATACTGGTGCTCGTCAGCAGCTTCCCCTATACCATCAACTGGAGCCAAGAGCACGTACCTGCCATCGTCCACATCACTCACTGCAGCCAGGAGCAGGGCAACGGACTGGCCGATGTACTCTTCGGCAAGGTGAATCCCGCCGGACGTACCGTACAGACGTGGGTGAAAGACATCACCGACCTGCCCGACATGATGGACTACGACATCCGCAACGGACGCACGTATATGTACCACCAAGGCCCTGTGCTTTATCCTTTCGGCTATGGTCTGAGCTATTCCGATTTTGTATATGAGAAGATTGAATCCGTCAAACAGGACAAGAAGAACATCCGCGTGACGGTATCAGTGAAGAATGCCAGCGGACGCGACGGGGAAGAAGTCGTACAGCTCTATGCCAGCTATCCGGACTCCAAAGTGGAACGTCCCTCCAAGCAGTTGCGCGCCTTCAAGCGTATCCCCATCAAGGCCGGCGAAACCCGGGAAGTGACGCTCACCGTTCCCAAAGAGGAGCTCGGCTATTGGAACGAAGAAAAGCAGATGTTCGTTGTAGAACCCGGAACGGTGAAGCTGCTGATAGGGGCTTCATCGGAAGATATACGGTTGAAAGAAAACATCAGGTTATGAGAAGTCATCTCCCGCCAAGTTGGCAACGAGAATGAATAAGTGAAACAGATTGGGCGAGTTGTACCACAGTAACATGATACAACCCGCCCACTACATATCTGTAAACGAAACAAGAGGTTACTTCACAATAAACTCATGTCTGCCTGCCGTCAATTCCACTACCCGTTCTCCCTTGGTTTCATCAGGTAAGGTGAGCGTAGCGGTGCTGTTGGCAGGTACTGTCACTTCATAGCACACACGCTTTCCTTTCCATTCCCAACGGGAGATGATTTCACCGTAAGGCGACCGGTGACGGGCCTCAAACCGCTTCAATCCCTTCATGAAGTAAGGACGGAGCAAGATATTGCGAAAGCCCGGCTGCGCAGGGTCAGGGAAGATGCCGCCCAATCCCTTGTAAAACCAAGCGCCTATTTCACCGAACATCATGTGATTGTCCGAGATGTCGCGTGTGGCCTGCAAGTCCCAGTTTTCGAGCAACGTAGTGGCACCGTTCGCCACCCACCAGCCCCATGAGGGATAAGTGTCCTGCACCGCCACTTTATAGGCTGTCTCGGCATAGCCGTTCTCGCTGAGTGCATTCAGGATAGCCTTGGCACCCAATACGCCCACATCCAGATGGAAATCGCTCTCCTCTACCTTGCGGGCCAGGTTAGCGGCCACTTTTCCTATCAGCTCTTCGGGCACGATCTTCCACTGCAAGGGAACGCTCTGTTCGGTCTGCGAACCTCCGGCATAGATACCCGTCTCGCGGTTCAGGAACTTGTCGTTGACAGCCTGCTTTATCTCCTTCGCCAAAGCGTCATAATACTCGTAATCGGCTTGTTTGCCGAAAAGCTTGGCAGCAGCGGCCAAAATCTTGGTATCTACATAAAAGTAGACCGAAGAAGTAAGCTCTTTGTTGGAGTGCGACTTCACGGGAACCCAATCGCCGCGCCCCCACGTGGTGAGGTGATTGTTCGAGGTACGCTCCACATAGTCCACATAGCGCTTGATATTCTCGTAGCAATCGCTCAGGGGCTTGCTGTCACCATAGAAAAGATAGAGGTTCCAAGGGATGATGGCGATGGTACTGGTCCAGTCCAGTCCGTTGTCCGTGCCGTAGCCCCATCCACCGGTGGGAATAATATCGGGCAGCACTCCGTTGGGCTGCTGCTCGTCGCGGTGGTCGGCCAGCCATTTCTCGTAAACGGTGATTCCGTCGAAGTTATAGAGTGCCGCTTCAATGGCGAAATGCCCGTCACCGGTCCAACCATTCTTTTCACGTTGGGGACAGTCGGTGGGATAACCCATCAAGTTAGAGAGATAAGAATGGTTGGCGGCATGAAGCAGCTTGCCTATCAGTGGAGCCGAAGCTTCCAAGCTTCCCGCAGCAGGCACATCGCTGTGCATGAAGTAAGCAGTCAGGCTGTTCTGGTCAAGCTCAATGGGCTTATCAGCCACTACTTCTACGTAACGGAATCCCTTGTAATTGAAGCGGGGCATAAACTCGTCCTCCTCCCCACTCAGAATGAGGATATCTGTCTGGAAAGGGTCTTTCTCCTTATCGCCTCGGAAGTAGACATCAATGTTCGAGAGGTCGAGGCGACCGTCCGGATGTAAACGTTCGCCATGCTTGATTCTGACTTCTGTTCCCCGTTCACCCGAAAGGCGGATGCGAGTGACACCTGCCATGTTCTGTCCGAAATCGTAGATGTATGTCTTCCCGTCTACCTTGCGGAAAGAAACGGCAGGGAAGGTCTCCACATTACGGATAGGACGCGCCTGCTGGGCAGTAACATTGGACGAAGGGACACTGCGGTAGCCCACTCCGTGCCACTTAGAGTCGTCAAATTCCGGAGTACTCCAGCCTTTCTGCTCCAGACGTGCGTCGTAGTGCTCGCCGGTATAGATACTGTTGAAGGTTATCGCACCCGATGATGTCCGCCAACTGAGGTCGGTAGGAATAGTTTCTACACTTCCGTCGGCGTAGGTGATGCGCAAGTCCAGACAGAAAGCGGGACGGTTGCGCCAGGGGGCACGGTCGAAGTCCCACACAGCTTTGGACTGATGGTTGTACCATCCGTTGCCCAATAGCACGCCAATGGCGTTGTCGCCATTTCGTAATTGCGAAGTCACATCATAGACCACATACAGGTTGCGGCGGTCAAAGCGGGTATAAAGAGGGTCAAGACGGTGGTTCCCTATCTTCTCTCCGTTGATGTAGAGTTCATACAATCCGGCGGCGGCAATGTAGGCACGCGCCGACTTTATCTCTTTGCCTGCCTCGAATTTCTTACGGAAATAAGGTGCAGGCTCGTGATGAATATCCTTGCCATCGCCAATCCAAGCTCCCTGCCAATGCTGCATCCCCATCATACCCGTTTCAAAACAGGAGACGGGAGAAACAATTTCCTTATGTTCCATGTCACCGCAGATTACCTTCCAGTAATATTTAGTGAAAGGTCGCAGTCCCTTGCCTGCATAGGTCACAAGCAGATTACGGGAAGTGTTCCTGCCGCTATCCCACATCCTGCCGCAACCGTTGACCACGTTCAGCGAGTCCTCGTCTACTACAATCCGCCAGGAAGTCTGCACAGCTCCCTGCCTGCTGTCCTCCATCCGCCAGGAAAGGCGTGGGGTAGGATTGTCGACACCTATAGGACTGTCAAGATGCTCGCTCCTCAAATCTGTCAAGCAAACCGAAGTCTGCCCTTGAACGGCAATACAAGCAAGGAATGCAAATAAAATCAGTATGTTTCTTTTCATGGACTTATGGTTTATTTATTCCGTGGTAATCACCAGCTCCTTGCCCTCCTTTAGTTGGTCGTGGGTGATGAAGTAGCCGTCAATCTTTTTACCGTCGTAAGTGATGTCGGTAATCTTCTTGCCTGTTCCTTTCTTCACAATGGTGAAAGGACGACCATCCAGGTTGAACGTCACTTTATCGAATAAGGGAACGGTAACAATGTATTCCGGGTCGGCAGGCGAGTAGGTATAAAGACCGATGGCATTGAACACATACCAGGAAGACATTTCGCCGGCATCGTCCATGCCCGCGTACGCCAGCTTGTCGGCACCCATATCATAGTAGTGGTTCATCAGGCTATCGAGCACACACTGGGCCTTCTCCTGTTTGTCTATGAAATAATAGGTGTAGGGGATGCTGTGCCCCGGCTGATTTCCGTGGCAATAGTTCCCGATGAATCCGGTCAGGTTGTGGGCCTCGTAACCTCTCCACGGTTCGCTGAATAGGGAATCCAGTTTAGCATCCACCGCCTCTTTACTGGGATAGAGCTTAATCATGCCTTCGGGATCGTGGGGTGCGAAGAAGAGGGCGTTCCATGCGTTGGCCTCACGGTACATGTACTGGTAATAGGGATAATAGGGATCGAAATCCTGAATCCAGCTACCGTCGTCAATCTTACCTCTCCAAAAGCCGGTAGAGGGGTCGAATAGCGTCTTGTAGTTGTTGGAGCGTTCCATCATCAGTTTGTAGTTGGCTTCATCTCCCAGCTCCTTGGCTACCAAGGCTACGGCATAGTCATCGTAAGCATATTCCTGAGTCTTGGTTACGGCCCCCTTATACTCGTCCCACGTGGGCACGTTCACCGTGTCTTTTTCGGCAATCCAGCCTCTCTCCATATACTCGTCCAAATAGCGGCGGCCTCCTTTGCCGGGTACCGTGGCATTTTTCAGAATCAGCTTATAAGCGCGCTCCAAATCGAAGTCACGCAAACCGCGCAACCAAGAACCGGAGATGAAAGTGGAAGCATGATCACCGTGGAAGAAGGTGGGCATATAACCGTCGCGCTTCTCGCCTTTGTCAATAATGGACTTAATGATGTCGGTAGTCACTTCGGGAGAAACCATACCGATGAGTACCAGCTTGTTGCGGTAATCGTCCCAGAAAGAGGGATCGGTGTAGTAGTGGAAGCCGTTGTTCACCACCTCGCCGCGCACGTCGGTATATTCGTGATTCACGTCGCTGCGCAGAGCCGGCCACTTAAAGGCATGGAAGAAAGTAGAGTAAAACAGTCCTTTTTCACGTTCCGTACCGCCTGAAACTTGAATTTTGGAGAGGAGCGCCTCCCAAGCGGCATCAGCTTCCTCTGCCACCTGGGCAAAGCTCTTGTCTAACATTTCGGCCTTTAGGTTCATTTGGGCGTTCTCTACACTCACAAACGAGAAACCTGCTTTCACTTCCAAGGGTTCGGCACCTTTACTGCCGATAAAACGCACCACAGCCACTTCATGCTTGTCGTCTTTTACCATCTCCACTTGGGCTATTTTATAGTTGGTCTTAGCGTAGAAATATATTTTGCCGTCGCCATCCTGATAGCCCGTAAAGGTATTGTCGTCGGTCTTCTCAATCTTCCAATCGCGAACGTGATTGTTGGAACGGCGAATATCCACTAACAGTGACTTGTCATCTTCCTTGGCAAAGGTATATTTGTGGTAGGCACAACGCAAGGTGCTGGTCAGCTCGGCATTCACCTTATAGCGTTCCAGATAAACTTGGTAGTAACCCGGATGCGCGGACTCGTTCTCGTGACTGAACCCGGAGCAATAATCACTCGGAGCGATGGTCCCCACCACGGGCAACATGGGTACATGCAACAAGTTCCAATGTCCCTTAGCGGTGTGCGAGAAGCCATAAATCACTGTATCCTCGTATTGATAGCCCGCACCACTACGAAACTGGGTGACGGGGCTGAGCTGCACCATTGCATTGGGCAGAGTAGCGCCCGGATAAGTTTCCGCACCCCATGTGCGCGACTTTATTTTGCGTACATATCCCAAATCCTCAGGCTCCCACAAAGTGGCCGTGCCCAAGAAAGGATTGACATATTCGGTCAGTTTCTTTTGCGCACCGCCACAGCCCGTCAAAGCCATCAAGGCGAACAGCAGGAATAAATATCGGTTATGTTTCATCTTCTATGTTTATTTTATACATTATTGGAATCTCTTCTTTCAAGAAGAAAATTAAGGGAAAGGCTATTTAAAAAGAAATGTGCCGAAACCCAACAACCTGATTGAGTTTCGACACATCTTTGATTACAGATTTATTTCAAGCTCTTGTCAAAGAGAGCTTTGGCTTCAATCAAAGTACAGCCACTTGTTTGTGTAGTCAGATGGTTGTTACCACTGTTGTTCATTGCCCAGTTGGTATTATACAGCAGGTCAAGCTTGTTGATACCCTTGCGCCACAAAGTCTCGGCGTTGTTGTTAAAGAAGGTGATGAATTTCTTCTTATACGCGGGTTCCAAATCAGGCTCCATAATCAAGTGTACATAGTAGCGCATGAAGATGCCCTTGAACAAGCCTCCGTCACCGTCACCTTCATCACGGAGCAAGTTGTTTCCGGTATCTATCATACCACTGTTACTGATACCGAAATTGGCAGCCTTACGAGCATCTTTCAAGTAAGACTCCTCTCCGGTAATCTTATACAGTTCGTAAGCAGTACCCAAGAATGTACCTTGGTTATAGGACAGGGAAAGCGTATTCAACTCACCCGTTTCGCCGTTCACATTATCGTAGATAGCACCGGTAGCAGGATTGAATAACTTCTCACGCTCCCAATTATAGATTTTGATACCCCACTGCAAATCTTCCTCACTTCCGTTGATATTGTAAAGTCGAGCAGCAATCAAGCTGGCAGGACCGTTGGAGCAAGCATTCTTGCTCCAAGGCTGGTCGTGAGTCCAAGCAATACCACCGTCTGCGTAATCATTCCAACCGGTCTTGATTTCATCCCACATCTCTTGAGCGGTTTGTAAGTACTTGCTGTCATCGGTAGCCTCGTACAAACGAATCATAGTGAGGGCAATCCACTCCATATCATCGTAGAAGTTATTCCAATAACGACCTCCGTTTTTTGCCTTGATACCGGTGTACCATTTATCGAACAAGTCGCTATACTTAGTGTCACCCGTACGGTTATAGGCATCTATCATTACGTCCATGGCATGAGCCTGCGGCCAGTAATGGAAATCCTTGATTGAGCCGTCGTTTCCGTAGTTGAAGTAGTTTCCCTCCGCATTCCAGAAACGGTCTATCAGTGTCACGGAACTGCTGTCGGCAGCCGCTTCCCAATCTATGGTATAAAGCCCCTTGTCGTACATGTACTCGTCTTCTATCTCGCACGACTGAAGCGCGAGAAGAAGCAGGGGCAGGCAGAATAATATTTTTTTCATAATCTCTCTTTAAATTAGTCAGCCAATTCTACTTTGTGAGTATAGTTCTCTACGTTGAATATCACGCTAATCTTGGTGATGGCACCCGGATTGTAACCGTCGGCCGCACCATCGAACTCGTTGTTCAGTTTCCACTTTTGATCCCATTGATTATCGGGAGTCTCCATAATGTAGAAGTAAGGATCTTCGGGAGTAGCCGCACCCGGATTGGAATCTGTGGTATTCTTGGTTCCCCAATATTGTATGCTGCCATCGGCATAAGTCATCAGGAACTTATAGCGTTGGTCGCGTCCCCAGCCTTCCTGCTTGAATTCCACCTTGTCCTGACCACAGAACACACCGTTTCCGACATAAGGCAATTCAAAGGTAGTGGCACCACTCGGACAGAAATAGAATTCCATCTTACTTACTTCCTTAATGGTTACAGATGCAATAGAGAAATCCATTTCGATGCGATAAACACCCGTCTTTTCTACGGTTGTCTCACCTTCACCTTCCATAATCCTGTTGCCACTTATGTAGAATGTCTTGGCACCTTCGGCTGCCCTATCTACCAACTTATAGGTCTTACCACCTTCCAACTTCGTAAATACTTCGAACTTATCCTTTTCGGGTGAAGCACAAGCCACAGCCTTAGAAGCATCCACACCACCTTCAGTAGCATTTCCAGTCAGGTAAAGCTGTGCCGGAATCTCTTCAAATCCTACCAAGCGAGTGATGGTGAGGCTCTTGCTTTCCTTTGCCATGGCATAATTCAAACCTCTGGAAGCCATTACTGTCCAAACGAGTGTACCCGTCTCACCACTGTTCAATCCGGCAGCCGCACCAATCTTGTTCAGTGTCTTGTGGCTTATAGTAGCATAGTTCAGAGAACCGCCATTGTCGGAAAGCACTTTGTAAATGGGTTTGGAGAAATCTCCGCCTTCTTTATCGAACACTACTTCATAGAGCGGGGAGCCGCTGTCTTCTGCCTTAGCTGATTCCCATTCAAAGAACAGGCTGGCGCTGGCCGACGACTGCAAGGCTACTTCCTTGCCGTCAGTAGGTTCATATAACTGATTTACTGAGGAAACTTTGGAGTCCTTATATTCCATGTCTTCCGTACAGGAGGTAGCAAAGAGGACTGCCGAAAAAAGAGCTATTGTTGAGAATATTGTTTTCATTGTTCTTTTATTTTTAATGAGTTTAGATACACGTTAATTTCCATATCCCGGATTGTTAGGTGCCAGGTTGGGATTCAAATTGATTTCACTGATGGGAACTGCCCAAAGGTAATCTCTCGCCTCCTCAAACTTGCGGGTGTCAAGCTTGTTCTCGTCCACAAAGCTTGCGCCGCGCACCTTTCCCGACAAGTATTCGTTACCGGCCTTCCAACGCTTGATGTCATACCAGCGCAAACCTTCCATCGCCATTTCCACACGGCGTTCGTCACGGATAATCTGCCTCATCTCTTCCTTGCTCTTTCCGGCAGGAAAGTTCAAGGCTGCATCGGCGGTGAATCCGGCACGCTCGCGGATGGGACGGATGGTCTTGTTCCATACTTCTTCAGTCATACCGCTTGTTTCGTGAACAGCCTCAGCATACATCAGCAAGATGTCAGCATAGCGCATAGTGATGATATTCATACCGGAATTCTGGTCACCGGGAGCCTGCGGATTATAGTACTTGCGGGTGAAATAACCGGTAGAAGTACCGTTTCCGCCACCATCGTAGGCATCGGTTCCCGAACCCGGACGGATGTTGATGACTACGTCCTTGCTGCCATCGTCCACATTGCCGCTCCAGTCATAACCATCATAAATGATGGTGGCTGTGAGACGTGGGTCACGGTTGTTGTAAGGATAAGCAGCGTTATAATCTGTCCCGGCTTCGCTGATAGTCTTTCCACTAAGCATCAGATAGGTGTCTACCAACGATTGTTGCGGCACACGGCTCACGGCACGTCCGCCTCTTGACAAAGGAATCATGTCTACCATCTCACCCCAAGTAATCAAATTGGGTACATAGGAACGGTCCATGATAATCTCTTCATTATACTCATTGGCTTCATCAAAAAGTCCGGCATAATCAGGAAACAAGGCATAAGTACCATATTCGCCTTGCTTGTTCATCAGGTTGTCGCAATAAAGCATCACGTTGCTCCAATCGCTGTCCATCAGGTAGACGCGGGCCTGCAAAGCACAAACGGCGCCTTTGGTAATCTTGCCTCTTTCTTCTTCGGGCAACTGATCACGCGTGGGGAGCGCATCCTTGATGTCTTCCAGCTCTTGGTGAATGAAGCTGATGATGGTTTCGCGGTCTGTACGGCTTACACTCCGTGATTCTTCCAGCGTGATGTCTTCCGTAAAGAAAGGTACTGCACCATAGAGGTTGGTCAGACGGAAGTAGAGGCTTGCACGGATATAGCGTATCTCAGCAACCATGCGCGCTTTAACTGACGCATCCATATTGGATACCAGGTTCACCTTTTCAAGGAACACGTGGCAGGTCTTGATACCTCCGTAAAGGTCTTTCCATTCGTTCTTGAAGATGTCGAGCGAGGGAGTGGCCATACCCTTGCGGATGGCACGTTGGTCGTCCACACTGCGACCGTCGTAAGCGTTGTCACTCAAACTTTCATCGCTCCACATACGGCCTGCATTGTACATCTGGCTGTAGGCCATGTTCACCACATACTGGGCTTTGGTGGTGGAAGTCCAATAGGAGTTATCCGTAAATTTGTTTGTCGGTGCGTTCTCCATCTCGTTGCAACTGCAAAGCATCAGAACAGCCATCCCGGCAAAAGCTATGTATTTTCTTAGTTTCATAGTTATCTGTTGTTTTTAGAATTCAATGTCTATACCGAAACCATAGTAACGGAGCGTCGGGTAGTTTCTACCGGAGTTGGCACCACTGTTACCCATCTTAGAGTCGAACTCGGAAGATTCGGGGTCAATGAACGAGTTGTTGCTGAAGGTCAGCAAGTTCTGTCCGTTGACATAGATACGTGCCTTTTCCATGCCCACCTTGCGGCTCCACGTTTTGGGGAATGTATAACCAATCTGCAAGTTCTTCAGACGCAAGTACTTTCCATCCATCAAGAAGAGGTCGGAACCTTGTCCGTTACCGTAGTTGTTTCTGTTGGAAGTAGAACCCGGAGCAGTCAGTCTCGGCCAACGTGCATCGGTATTGGTGGGAGTCCAGAAATCCAACTGATGCTTATAGATGTTATAAGAGTAGTTGGCGTGGAACGGCTCAATCAATTCACCACGGAGCATCATTTCACGTTTGCCCACACCCTGCCAGAACATACCGAAATCGAATCCTTTCCATTCCACATTGTAGTTGAAACCGAAAGTCAGGCGAGGGAAGGCGTTACCCAAGATAAACTTATCCTTCGAGTCGATGACACCGTCTCCGTTACGGTCCACGAACTTCACGTCACCCGGCTGTACCTTTCCACCTACGGGAATAGCCGATGCCTCAATCTCTTCGTAGCTTTGGAAAAAACCGTCCATCTTGTAACCGTAGTAAGACTCTAACGGACATCCTTCACGGGTGATGCGGCTCAACTCTTCTATTTGTGAGATTCTTTCGTGACCAGGGTACTTCAGCACTTCGTTCCAAGAGTCACCAAGATTGAAGTTGAAGTTATGATTTGCACCGCCCGTCTTCAAACGATAGTTAATGGAGAGATCCCAACCTTGGTTCTGCATCTCGCCAATGTTGTCCATCGCCATATCCGTACCGAACACCGAGGGTACGAGGGGCTTCATCAAAATGTCGCTCGTACGCTTGTAGAAATAGTCGAACGTCACATTCAAAGCATTGTTGAAGAACGAAGCGTCCACACCCACGTTGAAGGTCTTGGTCTTTTCCCAAGTCAGGTTGTTCTTGCCCAACTTGAAACCTGCGCCCGATACCGTCTGGTTGTTGTATGCGTAAGAGTTGTTGTGCAGTTCGTAAACAGTGAAGCGGTCATAAGTACCGATAGACTGGTTACCCAAGATACCGAAAGAAGTACGCAGTTTCAAGTCGCCCACACGTTCCTTGTAAGTCTGCATGAAGCTCTCCTCGCTCAAGCGCCAACCCAATGAGACGGAAGGGAAGAAACCCCAACGGTAGTCCTTATGGAACTTGGAAGAAGCGTCATAGCGGAAACTGAACTCCGTATAATATCTGTCAGCATAAGAATACCCCACACGTCCCAACAGAGAAGTCAGACTGGTACGGTTGGATTCATCTACAAACGTTTTTCCTGTGATATTTCCCACAGTACTGTTGGTAATGTCTGTACCAATGCCCAAGTCGGGATCTACACCCTTCTTTTCAATCTCATTGCTGGATGAAGTGAACGATTCATTGGTTACTCCGAAAAGTCCGGTGACATTGTGCTTGCCGAATGTCTTGTTGTAGTCCAGCAAAAGTTGGGTATTGATGAGGTAAGCCGTATGGTTCCAGTTACTGGTCCTATAGTCGGTATCTTTCACCGGACGCGGTTCGGTAGCCTCTTCATTCAGGTAATAGGCCACACCCAGATTGCGGGTGGAGCGCATGTCGTTTATCACGTCCGCACCCAATACTCCACGCAGCTTCAATCCGTCGATAAGGCGGAATTCGGCATTTACGTTAGCGTTCAGGTAGTTGTTGCGATACTTGTTGCGGCCACCGGCTTCCAAAGAACCCAATGGATTGAATTCACTCAACACATCGTTCAGCAGGTATCTTCCGTCTGCCGATTTCATTTTGTAATAATAGTAAGTCGGTACACGGGCAGCATCCACCTCCAAGCTTCCACCGGTGGTACTTACGCTGTTGTTGCGTGTATAGGCCAAAATAGCATTCAGCTTCAAGCGGCCCACTTCTGTGGTAATGTTAGTACGGAAGTTATAGCGTTGCACACCAAAATCATTGTTTCCCACGTAGTTGCTTTCCTGGTCATAATAGCCCAAAGACACCATGTAAGTAGTCTTGTCACTACCTCCCGATACACTCAGGTTGTAGTTTTGCTGAAGAGCCGTGCGCATAATCTGGTCGAAAAACCAGCTCTCCTCGTTTTGATGGGCAGCCAAGTCACGAATCTGGTCGGGCGTATATTTGGGGGCCTCTCCCGCATTGGTGGCAGCCAGGTTACGTAGGGTAGCATTCTGATAACCTTTCACCGGAGAGAACAAGATGTCCGGATTCTGCCATCCCATCATGCCACTCAAGCGGACTGTCGCACGCTGGTTCTTCTTACCCTTCTTGGTAGTAACCAACACCACACCGTTGGAGGAGCGTGAACCGTAAATGGCTGCCGCGCCGGCATCTTTCAGGATGGAAATGTTTTCTATGTCGTTGGGATTCAGTTTATCGAAGCTGCCGCCATCGGCTACCAATCCGTCGATGACGAAAAGCGGACTGTTGTCGTTCACCGTACTGATACCACGGATATTAAAGTTAGTCTTGCGGTCATTGGGGTTACTGCTGCGCTGCTGGATAACCACGTTGGGCGCGGCTCCTTGCAAAGCGTCTGTCATATTGGCCACGGGACGGTCTTCGATCATGGAAGCCTTTACCTGGTCCACGGCACCCACGGCACTCTTGCGGGTAGTGGTACCATAACCAATGACAATGACCTCATCCAGTACCTTGGTGTCCTCTTTCAAGATAACATTCAGCTGTTTCTGATTTTTCACTGCAACTTCCTGAGTAGCATAACCTACATAGGAGAAGACAAGAATGTCTTGGGCACTGCAAACAATGAAATAGTTTCCATCCACGTCCGTAATGGTACCCACACCTTCTTTACCTTTGACAGTAACACTTACTCCAATCAGGCTTTCGCCTGTGGCATCCTTGACGGAACCTTTCACCGCGGCATTGCTTTGCTGCACCACGGCAACACTCTCCGCATGGGCATAAGCCACGGGAGCTTGCGCCAGCATAGTCACGGCAGGCAAGGCAATAAGCCAGAACTTACAGTTCCCGCCTATCCGAGCCAGCAATGAACTTACTGTGTACACTCGATTCTTTTTCATATTATTTAAGATTAAACATTATAATAAACTGCGATAAAAAAGGAAAAAGAACACAAACAGCACCAATAAACAACCGATTCATGCAATCCGTGTTCCGATCCTTATCCTAACGCACTTTATTGATTTTAAATGATTTCTGTTTTTACAGACTGTTCAGCAAATCCACTTTACCCTCGTTCACCAATTTCAGAATCAGCTCTCCAAACAGCGTGTTCTGCCAAGCAAACCATGCGCGGGTAAAGTTAGCGGGGTCATCCTTGTGGAAAGACTCGTGCATGAATCCCGTACCGGCATCCGTATCCATCAGCATCCTGATACAGGTCTTTATCTCCTCATCATTCTGGCTGGTAAATGCCTTCATCATAATACTCATGGGCCATACCATATCATAACCGATGTGCGGCCCCCCGATACCTTCGCCGGCTTTGCCTTTGAAGAAGTAAGGGTTACTATCGCTCCACACAAAACGGCGTGTATTCTGATAGATAGGGTCGTTTACATCCACATCACCCAAGTAAGCCATGGCGAGGAGACTAGGTACATTGGCATCGTCCATTAACAAATGGTTGCCGAATCCGTCTACTTCAAACGCATAGATGGTTCCAAACTTGGGATGATTGTAAGTAGCGTATTTCTTCAAAGCTGTCTCTACCTCGGCAGCCAGCTCAGTGCATTCCTTAGCCAAGGTGTTCTCCTTGTTCACTTCCGTCAGGATTTCGGCAGCCTTTCTCAAAGAAGAAACGGCGAAGAAGTTGGAAGGAACCAAGTATTGAAGCGTAGTGGCATCGTCCGACGGGCGGAAAGCAGAAACAATCAGCCCCACGGGATTGACCGGAGCACCCAGACCATCATTGTTCAAGGTGTCAAGGGCACGCTCTGTCTTGCGTTGAAAATGATAAGGGCCTACACCGTCCTTACGCTGCTGTTCCTTGAAAGTCTTCAGGATGGCAGTAATCGCTTTCATCCATTCACCGTCGAAGATGCTGCTGTCACCAGTCACTTTCCAATACTGGTAGGCCAGACGAAGCGGATAGCAGAGGGAGTCGATTTCCCATTTGCGCTCGTGCAGTTCGGGCTTCATGTCTGTCAGGTCTGACATCCAGCTACCTCCTGTAGGCCCATCGTTGAAAGCGTTAGCGTATGGGTCGATGTTGATGCAAAGGAACTGACGACGGATAACGCCTTCGAGCATCTCTTTCAACTCGGCATCATCATTGGCCAACTGTACATACGGCCACACCTGTGCACCGGAGTCGCGCAGCCACATGGCATGGATGTCACCGGTGTACACAAAAGTGTCGGGCTTACCATCCAGCATACGGAAGTGTACGGTAGTGTCGAGCGTGTTGGGGAAGCAGTTTTCGAACATCCAAGCCAATTTGGGATTGGTAAGCAGCTGCTTCACGCGAACAATCTCGGCTTCCACGACTTTTGAAGTAAAGAGGCGTTTCTTCATTTTCGGACGATTGCTTTTATAAGCGGCAGTCATCAGAGCGTAGTTCTCCACATGGGTATTGTCACCTTTCAAGGTGAAAGTCTCTGTCTTGGCATAACCTTGCATACAGAGCAAGGCTGTAGCGCATAGGGCAATGTTTCTCTTTTTCATTGTCTTATTCGTTTTTAATTGTAAAAGGCTGATATTAGCGGACTGTCGCCAAACGTGCGTACATCTCTACCATGGCGGCTTGTGTCAGCAGCCATTTACGCTTGTCGCGATCCTTGCCGGTGAAGTCGGTATTGAAAAGACCGTTTTCTTCACGGGCATGTGCCCAGGCGTAATCCAAGCTCCGGGCAAAGGAATCAAGGTAAGTCTTGTTACTGTCTGTCTGATAAAGTTCAACGAAACCGCGCAGCATAACAGCAGTGAACCATACATCACCTTTCTTCAGCATATGAAACGGTTCTCCCTGTTCGGGCGTGAATTCCGTGAAGAAGTAATTGTGACAAGCGGCAGCAATCGCCTGCGCATCCTCCAAATACTGTACATTGCCGGTAAGCTGATAGAGCAAGGTGGCCGACTGCATCATCTGCCCACTGTTGTAGGCAAATTTGGCACGACCTATCTCGCCGTCCAAACGCATGTTGTCGAAGTAGAGGCAATCGGTAGTGTCTTGCAACGTTGCCTTGGTCCATTCGTACAAGCCCTTTCCTTTATCAAAATAAGAACTGTCTTGTGTAGCCTTAAAAAGTTTCAGGGCAAAAACAGAGCCGGGAGCGTTGGAACAGGTATTCTTCGACTCTTTCTTCTGTTCGCACCAGTAGATGCCGCCTCCCAGGCAATCATCCATACCGCTTTCTATAAACTTCCAGATAAGCTTGGCGCTTTGCAGGTAGTTGGCTTGGCGAGTCATCAGGTAGACATCCGTGAAGTCAATGCCGAGCCACACGTTGTCATCGTAAAAGCGGTCGGACAGCGGAGCATCCTTGATGTAAGAAGCATACGCTTCGGGCATGCGACGGGTGTCGAAGTATTCGGCAAGTCCCGGCAGCACTTTCACATCAAGCAGCTTCTGATAGTTCCCGAAATCTTTCTTATTCTCTTTCGTAGCCTCCATCAGTGCATTCACGGCAGAGAAGGTGCCGGAATAGGGCCACAGATAAGAATAAAGATTAGGGCGATTTTTCTGTTCCTCGGAAGCCAGATAAGTGGCAGTGTATCCTTCCACATCCGAGGGATAGTTCTCACGCAACAGGCAGGTACCCGGTGCAGAATAGTGAGCATATAAAGAATCAAGTGTTTGTGTAGATTTGGCCAGCATGGCGTTGTCCGCTGCGGCCGGTTCTTTCTGTGTTTTGCATCCCGTCACTGCCAAGGCGCATGCCAGCAGGCAGAGGAGTACTTTCTTGGATTTTTTCATCTTTTTCAATGGCATTAAATTGTTCTACTTGTTTTTCTTCACTCCATCGTAAGGAGCCTTCCTTTTTATATATAAATCCTATTAAAAACGATTGCAAAAATAGGCAGTAGGCTTAAAAGCCAACTATAAATCCGTGACATAACCGTCCATATTCCGGACATGGCAGGATTTTGAAACAAGTTTGTCACAAAACAAATACACTGCTTCCCACATATCTCGGAAACATCATTTCCCAACGATCGGGAATTCCGAAATACGCAAGGTTGTACAACCGTAGGGTATCAGCGTGATTTCTTGTTCTCCTCCTTCGGCACCGCTACAGAAAGAGAAGGGCTGAGGCCCTGCCATCTCATTATATACTGTCCAGGTAGGGATAAGACGAGCCTTCATCTTTATTTCAATCGGCGCATTTTCCTGATTCCAAGGAAAGTCTGATTGCAGTTTTTCGCTATTGATGCTCACTTGGGCCGCCTCGTCCATTCGGTTACGGTCAAAGTCCACCAATCCGTAGTTCCATGGGTCGGAGGAAGTCACCTGGTAATAATAAGGACCATACCAACTATCCTTAAGCTCTTTCTTTTCCCAGTTTTCTTCCATTTTCAGGGCATATACCAACGGACCTCTTTCAATAGATACTGCGTTTTCATACCATGTGCCGGTAGAGACCTCCATGGGCAGATACAGTTCAATCTTGTCATTCCGCTTCCATGTACGGTCTACGATGGCTGTTTTCCCGCCTTCGACAGTTTGTTCCATCTTTCCATTTACCCGTATTTCAGCTTGCTTGCACCACTTCGGGACACGCAGGTGGAACGGAAATTTCACTTGTTTCACCTTATTCTTCACCTCTTTGATGGTAAAAGTTATCTGATGATCCATCGGATAGTAAGTATCTTCACTGATAACCACCGATACATTATCACCCACGTTGGCTGTTACTTCCGACGGAGAATAGACAATGGCTGCAATGCCGTTATCAGGTGTGGCATACCATAGGTGCTGTGTAAACTTTGGCCAACCTTGGTGCATATTCGAAAAACAACACGGGTATCCGGTCAGAGTGCCGAAAGCAAGGTCTGTCCCTTCATGATCCTGGTCGAAGTTGCGGCGGTGGCGCGTTACCATCACCTGATTCGGTTGCTGGAAGTATTGCTTGGCCATAAAGTCATCGGATATTTGGGTCGGTAAAGCATTAAAGGCAATGCGTTCCAAATGGTCGGCAAAGTCTATGTCTCCCGTAATCTCCACCATTTTCTCCAGCGAGTACATCAGCTCTACGGTCGAACACAACTCCGAGCCTTGTGTAGGATTGTTTCCATGCAAAGTCTCATCGCCTCCATACATGCCTTGCGGCTGCCCGTGGAACCGGCGAATATCCCGAAAACCTTCCTTGACGGCATCAATATATTTCCGGTCGGTATCTTGTTGATAATAAATAATCGGTTCTTTGATGCCTTGCGCCAGATTGACACAGTGTATAGTGCAGGTTTTGCGTAAATCTCCCCTGTCTACCATATCAGTGAAGCTGAAACTCTGCCGGTGCAGCAAATGCCCCAATTCAAGCAAGAAGTCCTCTCCCGTAAGATTATAGAGCCAATATACAGCTTGCAGATTGTCACAAGCACGGAATTCGGCCCAACTGCTCCAGTGTCCTAAAGGTTTTTGCGGCAAGGTGTTCAGTTGATAACGGAAATATTTGGTCATAAAAGCGACGACTCTCTTATCGTTCGTTGCCGAATAATACTGCTGCAGGATTTTCAGCATGACCATACGCGGCCACCAGTCGTGCGAGTTATCACGTTGCAGCCCCGGCTCTCCCGGATAATCTTTTTCCGGACCGAAAAATCCGTCCTCGCGCTGGCTCTGCAAAGCCCATTCTATCCAAGGTTGCACTTTGGCTTTCAAGGCTTCATCATCCAGTATATATGCCAAAGGAAGCAGGCCGTCAATCCAGTACGGGCCGCGTTCCCACTGGTCGCCATCACCGCCTAACCAGCCATTGCGTTTGCCCATAACCGAAGGGTAAAGAACGTCCATCTGACCGCTGGCACCATTTTTCTGGCGAACCAGCATTTCGTGCAACCAGCCTTTAGGCTTGATGCTGCCTAAAGGAAGTTCCATCAAGGGCTTACGGAGTAGAGGATAGCGATTATTCTTGTAGTTTCCTTCTACCACCCGGCTCAAAAGAGCATCCGTTCGTTTCTCTGCCTCAGGCGTAAACCACTTTTGAGCAGATACTGTAAAGAGATTAGTAGCTAATAAACATGCAACGGCAAATATTCTAATTCTCATTTTTCAAGGTATTTATTAAAAACTGTTTTGATTTTGTCAGCTGCCTTCCGAGAGTTGTTAACTTACAGCCACCCATATATCATCATCTGTTTATCAAATGCTTACATCTGATTCTTCAGATACTTGTGCCTGTCACCACAGACACAAGTACCTGAAGAATGGGGCTATAATGACTGTTTATTCGTACACTTCCATTTCGTAGATGCGCGCATCCTTACCGGAAGCCGACTGCATGGGTTGCGTCACCAAGAGACGCAGGTAGCGGACACTTTCGGGCTTGCCCAGCGTACGGTTCACCACATTCTTGCTGTTGCCTGAAACAAAATCCAGTGTACGCCATTCGCCGTTCTTGTCGCTCTTGCCTTGCAGGAAGCAGGTGGAAGTGACGTAGGAATGGCTTTCGCCGGCAGCGTTCAGCAACCTCCAGCCGTTGATGCTTCTCTCACTGCCCAGGTCAAAGTCTACGTAATGGGGCATTCCGGCAATGGCACACCACTTGGTGTCTTCGTCACCGTCTACCATGAAAGCCGGTTTCTCTTTCTCGTTCACGTAGCTCGAACATCCCATTATCATGTCCTCCTTCAGTAAGTTCACTCTCTGCACGGAGTTTTCCACCTGATAGTCATCTCGCTTGTTTGCCGTGCGGAACAGTTCGGAAGCAGGACAAACGGGGGTAGTGGCGGCATCAGTCAAAGTAGCGGCAAAGATAACAATATCCTTGTTATCGGGTAACACCACCTCGGTAGTCTTTTCGGGCAGGTCGATGGCGAACTTGAACATGTAGGTGAACTCATACGGCTGGTCGCCTTCGCCGGAATGACGGTGCGTACCCACGTAGGCCACTTCAGCGTCTTTCAGATAGCCTTCCGTATGTCCGGTGTGTCCCCACTGACCGATGAATCCCGTATAAGAAGGCACGATGATTTCCTGCTCAGACCTGCCCGCACGGAATATTCCCTTTACATCTTTATCGGAAGCAGCGGCAGCAAGGATATAGAGGCGGTTATAAGCACGGTCGGCAGGCAGTTTCAGTACATTGCCCTTGCAAGCCATGCCGTTCAGTTCCTCGCGTGTCTCCAGTTTGAAGGGCACTCCATGCACATTCATCTCAGCAGGTATCAATTCGGCAGCGTAAGAATAACCGGACTCAAAATCGGCAGCAGCCTTGAACTCGTTCCAACTGAAGCACTTCTTGTCATAAGCAAGCGGCAATGATTCACCAACCGCCTGCACCTTCTTACCGGAAGCGAAACGCACCTTATAGGTCTTAATGCTGTTTGGACTGACTGACACTTCCAAGCGGTTTCCACTGAATGTAGCCTTACCGATGGTCTTTTCCGTACCATCTGCCTCTACAGCAGCCACAAGGTCGTCGGCAAAGACAATCGAGGCTTTCTGTGCCTGCTTGCCTGCGGCTTCGTACACGCGTACCACATACTCATCCGAGCTTTCGGCTTTCTTCAAGGCTTTAATAAGGACATTGCGGTTGTCGGAAGAAGCCAATGAATAGCTCTTGCCCAATTCACCGCGATGCTTTCCGGTTGCGAACGCCTTGATGCGCTGGTTCAGCAGTTCGGCATTCTCGCGGGTCTGAACTACGTCCAAAGCGCCTGCATGACCTACCAAACTGTAAGTAAAGATATGACGACCGAAGTCCTGACGGTCTTGGTAAGCATAGTTCCTTTTTGTCTTCGGAGTGTGCAGCAAAGTGAGACGCAGGGTATTGTTGTCGGGCTTGTCCCAGCCGTATTTGCTGTCGTTCATGATGGAAACGCCGTAAGAACCGTTCGCTTCTGTCAGGTCCGCCCAGTATTGGGCATATACTTCGTAAGCGGTCAAGATGTTATTTCCTCTCTGCACGCTACCCACGCCCAAGTCGTAAGTAGCTTTCTCGTTGTTCAGGTTGAGGGGGAACTCGGCCTTCAGCAGGGCGTTGGCAGACTGCCAGTCCACTTCGTTGGTGAAGTCAATGCGGTGGGCCAATGCGCCTTCATACAGATGGATGTACTGACGGAAGAAAGAGTCGCCGTGACGTTTCTCCACGCACAGAGTCTTGCGTAATGCGCCGTTTTCGCAGAGAGTCATTTTCACATCCTCGGTGATGGAGACAGGAGTAGCATCCACGGTCTTTTTCAATATCTCCCATGCCGGCCATTCGAACGACTCGTTTTCAGTGAAGAGGGCCAGACGGATAGCCTTGCCGGCTTTCACCAGCTCCTTGTTGTTTTTCTTGTCGAGCAGCGAAGTGATGTCACCGTTCTCATTCAGTGTCAATTTGTAGAGCGAATTCTCGATACTTGCAGCTTCAACAACAGATGCCTTTTTACCCTCTCCGGAGAGACGGACATCGTAAACCGCATATCCGTTGGCTGGTACAGTGGCTTCTACCAACAAGCGGACCTTTCCATCGGTGTATGAAACCAACTGAGAAGCCACCTGCTTGCCTTGTTCATCGTACACTGTCACGCCTTTGGGGAAACGGGAAGCTTCCACTTCCATGCTCACCACATCGGTAGCCTTGAAGCCCGAAGCGTTATAAAGCACTACGGGAGTCCCCTTGACACGGGTGTCAAGCTTGCCCGCCACACTCTCCACGGCATGAGTCAGGATGCCGGAGAATTGCTTCAGAGAGAGCAATTCATCGTTCCAGGAGAATTCGTAGGCACGAGGAATGCTGGTACCCGTCAGGTCATCGTGGAACTGGTGGAAAATGAAGCGTTGCCAAGATTCCGACAAACTCTTTCCGGGATATTCGGCAGTCCCTAAAAGAGCGGCAGCCACAGAAGCGCGTTCGGCTGCATCGCCCAAAAGTTCATTCTGGCGATTATAAAGCTTCATGGCTGCCTGTGAAGTGTAGCAGCCGGTGCCGTGAACGTCCATCAGCAGTTCGCCGTCGAATACGGGAAGCTCGGAATGAGCGTTATATGGTTGGTAATCCTTAAACAGTCGGTCACTGGTCGCACTGATAATTTTCAACGGCCCGTCTCCCTTGATGCCTTTCTCCACGGAAGCCACGGAAGCGATGGTAGGTGAACCGCCCACATCACCTGTGCCGTAGTAGCGGTAAACGGTATTCAATGGAGTACGTTTGGAGAGTTCCATCAAATCTTTGCTCTGTGAAAGGTCTTCGTTATTCCAGCGGCGACCGTAATCGTATCCATGAGCCAGCATGATGGATGCCCCATCCACACCTTTCCACAATCCGATGGTAAAGGGATGCTTGCTCTTGCCGTAGAAAGGATTGCTACGCCAGTCCAGTTTCTGCGAAGAGAAGCCTATCAGTCCGCAATGAGCGGCAACGGTAGGCAATGTCCAACCGAATCCGAAGCAATCGGGCAGGAAGATGTCTGTGCTTTCCACACCCAACTCCTTGCGATAGAACTCCTGTCCCAACATGATGTTGCGGATGAATGATTCGATGGAAGGTACCAGCGTGTCGGTAGCGTCCCAACTGGCTCCACTTACGTGCCAACGGCCTGCCTTTACAAAGGCTTTCATCAATTCGTATTCACGGGGATAATACTCCTTCATCCAAGCGTATTTCACACCACCCTCAAAATTGAAGATGTAATCGGGATACTGGTTCAAAAGGAAAAGATTTTGGTTCAGAGTGTTCCAAACATACTCCTTGATAGTGGTCTGGATGTCCCAGTTCCACTGCGTGTCCAGGTGGGCATCCGCCACCATATACGCTTTCGCCTTCTTCGGCGCAACGGTCTGAGCCGACACTTGCCCGCCTACAACGGCCAGCATCATGGCTCCCGCAATCAGACGAGCCTTCCCCGTCAACATTCGTTTCATTTTCATGGTTCAGTTATTATTGTTTTTCATTTAAAAAGTGTCTGTTCCAAAGGTACAAAGTACAAGAATCCGATTCTTCGTCTTCAACACAAAGATAGCCCGTCCTCCACTCCCATGCTGTACAAATTCACGACATAGATGTGTAAAAAGCCGTTCGTGGCGAAATTTTATACACTTATGTCACAAATGAGACACACTTCTTGCGAGGCACCGACTATCTTTGCATACCATAAAACCCAAAAGCTAAGAACATGAAGAAACAATTCCTACTCACGGCAGTCCTCTGCTTCTCACTGGCCACTTTCGGACAGAAAACACATCAACTGGCTTCACCCAATGGAAACATCCGCATCTCGGTGGAGCTGACCGATCAAATCCGATATGACGTGACCCAAGGAGACCAAACACTGATGGATGGCTGTGCCATCGGTTTGGAAACTGCCAACCGCCAGTTGGGCTTCCGCCCCAGACTGAGCAAAGCGGTGCGCCAAAGCATAGACGAAAAGCTGACTCCAGTGGTGCCCCTGAAATTCTCTACCGTAACCAACCGCTACAACCAATTGCTGCTGAAGTTCAAAGGAGGCTATTCGGTAGAGTTCCGTGCCTTTGACGACGGATTCGCCTACCGCTTCCTCACCGACCTGAAAGGCGAGCAAGAGATAATGAACGAAACTTTCTGCCTGAACCTTGCGGACGACTGCCTGCTGCACCTCCAGCAACCCGGCGGTTTCAAGACCGCCTACGAAGAAGAGTACCGTCACCAGACCAGCAGCGAGTGGAAAGCCTCCAACCGCATGGCCTTGCTTCCTCTCTTAGCCGACACACGAAAAGGTACCAAAATCCTTATCAGCGAAACCGACCTGACAGACTATCCCGCCATGTTCCTGAAAAGTGACGGGAAAGGCGGCATCACCTCCGCCTTTCCCCGCCTGCCCCTTGAGTTCGGCGAAGACGGCGACCGCAGCCTCAAGATTCTGAAGGAAGCCGACTGCATGGCACGCACCGCAGGAAAGCGCAGCTATCCGTGGCGTTACTTTGTCATTACCGACGACGACCGCAAACTTATAGAAAACACCCTCTCCTACCGTCTTGCAGAAAAGAATGCCATAGAAGACACCTCTTGGATCAAGCCCGGGCTGGCCAGCTGGGAATGGTGGAACGGAGCCACACCCTACGGTCTCGACGTGAACTTCAAAGCAGGCTGCAACCTCGACACCTACAAGTACTTCATTGACTTCGCATCCCGCTACGGCATAGAATATATCGTAATGGACGAAGGCTGGGCGATGAGCACCCGCGACCCCTACACGCCCAATCCCACGGTAGACGTACACGAACTCATCCGCTACGGTAAGGAGAAAAACGTAGGCATTGTACTGTGGCTCACCTGGCTCACGGTGGAAAACCACTTCGATCTGTTCGAGACCTTCGAAAAGTGGGGCGTGAAAGGCGTGAAGATAGACTTCATGGATCGCAGCGACCAATGGATGGTAAACTTCTACGAACGTGTGGCACGCGAAGCCGCCGAGCACCACCTCTTCGTCGACTTCCACGGCTCCTTCAAACCTGCCGGATTAGAATACAAATACCCCAACGTGCTCTCCTACGAAGGTGTGAGAGGCATGGAGCAAATGGGCGGATGCCGCCCCGACAACAGTGTCTACTTCCCCTTTATACGCAACGCGGTAGGGCCCATGGACTATACTCCCGGTGCCATGCTCAGCATGCAGCCCGAGGTTTACCGTTCCGAACGCCCCAATTCAGCCAGCATCGGCACACGTGCTTACCAGATGGCACTCTTCGTCCTCTTTGAAACAGGCCTGCAGATGATGGCAGACAATCCCACCCTCTACTATCGCAACGACGAATGTACACGCTTCATCACCCAAGTGCCCCAAACATGGGACGAGACCATCGCCCTCGAAGCCGAAGCGGGAGAGTATGCCATCGTAGCCAAACGTAAAGGAAATCAATGGTATATAGGAGGCATGACCAACAACCGCGAACACGAACGGGTCTTCAACATCTCCCTCGATTTCCTGCAAGAAGGAAAAAATTATCTCATGACCTCTTTTGAAGACGGCATCAACGCTGACCACCAAGCCATGGACTACCGCAAGCAAGAACAATCCTTGAAGAAAGGCGACCATATCACAGTCCGTTTGGCACGCAACGGTGGATTCGCTGCGGTCATTCGCTAATCATATCCATACCTATCTGCTCCGTACAAATACATTTCTAAGGATACGGAGCAGATACAAAGCAAACTGTAAGCCTACAACTAAAGAAATATATTGCAAAAATTGACTGTTTCCACCTTAAAATATATCTTTGCAACTCAAAATCAATACAACAAGCCACATGAAAGACATATACTGGAAAGGCCATACGATTTTATTGCTCATCAGCCTCTTATGCTGTTTTCCGGATTTTGTGTACGCTTACAGCCTACGGCAATTCTCCAATAAAAACGGTCTTTCCAATAGTGCCATCCAATCCCTTTACCAAGATAGCCAAGGTGTACTATGGATAGGAACATGCGACGGACTGAACGTGTTTGACGGCAACAATATCCACCTATATACGCCCGTTGATGTGTCACGTAACCTATTGTCAGGCAACATTATCAGCCAGATCGTAGAATCAGAGCCAGGCATACTGTGGTTACAAACCAACTACGGGTTAGACAGATTGGATACATACCGACAGACCTGCCGGACCTTTACCGAATTCAAGGACAACATCTTCTTGGCACGAAGCAACAATAAGTGCATGTTAGTGCTGAAAGATGACGGAAATCTGTATCACTACCAACAAGAGAACCAGAAATTTCTCCAGTTAAACACCCCTTCCATGGATTTTAATAAAGTACTGTCCATGACCATCGATTCCAACAACCTGCTTTGGATATTCGCAACTGGAAACAACACTCGTTGCTATCGTCTGAACCACACGGGAAAAAGCGTGACACTGATTCCGGAAAAGCCATTTGGACATCACGGCTTGAAGCATGCCTTCATCGGAGAAGATTCAGCCTACTTCATTGATGAAACCTATGCCCTCTACGAATATAGTTTCAGCAACCGACAGTGTTACTACATTGCCGACCTGAAAGACGAAATAGAAAAACGAGGTGAAGTATCTTCCATCATCAAACGAGAAAATGACTTCTGTATCGGTTTCAAAAGCAGCGGCTTGATAGTACTGAAATATGAAGCAAACCAAAAGATTAAATACCGTATAGAATACACTGAAATACAGTCGGGCATCTTCTGCCTGATGAAAGACAAATTTCAAGATATCGTATGGGTAGCTACCGACGGAGAAGGGTTATACATGCTTTACAATGACACATTCACCATGACCAACACCCTACTCAACACTCCAGCATATCAGGTGAACAACCCGGTACGCAGCCTTTACCTCGACCCACAGCAGACCTTATGGATAGGAACCAAAGGCAGTGGCATATTGCGTATACCGAATTATCTTGTCAACAATACACCCGAAAAACATGATCGTCTCATCACCGGTAACAGCACATTGACTGACAACTCCGTCTACTGTTTTGCACCCGGTGGAAAAGACCGACTTTGGATAGGTACGGAAAACGGAATCAATTATTATTCCTACTCTACCCACCAATTGAAAGAACTGGCGGTACAAGCCAATGGAACCAAAGTGAAATATGTGCACTCCATTGACCAAACCAATGACAGTACACTGTGGATTTCCACCGTGGGCGAAGGAATCGTAAAGGTGACACTAGAAAATCAGAGAAAAGATCCTATTGTGAAGCATGCTACACGGACTTTGGTGAGTAACGGACATATGGCATCAAACTATTTTTTCACCTCCTACCGTGAAAGCAGCTCTGCGCTGTGGTTCGGGAACAGAGGGCTCGGAGCCTACCGCATTGATGTACGTACTGGAGAAATGGCACAGTTCCGCTTCAACAACTTGGTAAACAGCCAAACCGCCAACGATGTGTTCGCCATACACAAAAACGAACAAGGCTACTGGCTGGGCACTGGATCAGGGCTTCTCCGCTTCTACTCAAACGAAGACGGAAACCCAGACAGCATCAGTGCAAAGCTCTACACCAACAGCACCGTACATGGTATCTTGGAGGACAACCGAGGCAATCTCTGGGTGAGTACCAATCAAGGATTAATGAGACTCAATCCCCAAGAACAGACCAAGCAGACCTACAACAACGGAAACGGACTGGCCGTGACCGAATTTAGTGATGGAGCCTTCTACAAAGACAATGCTACGGGAATCCTTTTCTTTGGAGGTGTAAACGGCTTCGTCACCGTGAAGCCCGATTCTTACATCACCACGGACTATATGCCCGAAATCAGCCTGAAAGGACTTTCCATCTTCGGTAAGGAATACAACCTGCATGACTTTTTACATTACAAAGACGGGAAGCCCGTGCTACAACTGGACTACAAACACAACTTCTTCCAGCTCAACTTCCGGATAACAGACTACATTAACGGAAACGACTATTTCTACTCCTATAAACTAAAGGAAGCAAGCGACCAATGGATAGAAAACGGAGTTTCACCCAATGCCATCTTCTCCAACCTTTCCCCCGGAGAATATACTCTGTTTGTGAAATACCGCAACAACATCAACGGTAAAGAAAGCCATCCGCAAGCCTTCACCATTTACATCGCTCCTCCCTGGTATCTCAGTACCTGGGCCTATGTGGGCTACTTTTTGTTAGGGTTACTATTATGTACAGGCATAGTCGCCTATGCATTCTATACCTACCGCCTGAAGCGGCAGCACATGATGAAGAAAATGGAACGACAGAAAAAAGAGGAAGTCTATGAATCAAAACTACGCTTCTTCACCAACATCACCCACGAGTTTTGCACCCCCCTCACCCTGATTCAGGGACCGTGCGAGAAGATACTCACCCACAAGGAGACAGATATCTACACGCACCGCTACGCCAAGATGATTCAGCAAAATGTGGAAAAGCTGAATGGTCTCATTGTGGAATTGCTGGAGTTCAGAAGACTGGAAACGGAAAACAAAATGCTCTCCATACAGCCGCAACCTGTTTCCGAAAAGTTAAGGGACATCGCCGAATCCTTCGGTGACATGGCGGAAAACAGAGAAATGAACTACTGCCTTGACATAGCCCCCGAACTGACATGGAACACCGACCTGAGCTGCTTCAACAAAATAGCCGGAAACCTCATATCCAACGCTTTCAAGTACACACCCGACAAGGGGAACATCAGCGTAACATTGTACACGAAAAACGAACGTCTTATTTTGAAGATAGCCAATACCGGCAAAGGCATCACACCGGAAAATCTCGGAAAGATATTCGACCGCTATAAGATTCTCGACTCCGTGGAGATGAACGGCAAAAACTCAAGAAACGGACTGGGGTTGGCCATCTGCAAAAACATGGTGACCCTGTTGGAAGGAGACATAAACATCGAAAGCACACCGGGCGAACTGACCACCTTCACTGTAAGCCTTCCCTCGCTCCCCCCAAACGGACAAGAAGTACCGCAAACTGCATACGAAGCGGCTTCTCCAAGCATTCCCACCGAAGAAGTGCAAGAATTGCCCGAAAAATACACCCAAGAATTCGACGCAAACAAGCAGACGGTCATGGTGATAGATGATGACCCTTCCATGCTGTGGTTCGTATCCGAAATATTCACAGAGAAATACAACGTACTCTCTTTCAATAATGCCCAAAAGGCATTAGACAGCCTGGAGCAACGACAGCCAGATCTCATCATCTCAGACGTGATGATGCCCGATATAGATGGGTTATCCTTCACCTCCACCATCAAGCAACACAAGCTGTGGAGCCATATTCCCCTAATCCTGCTCTCAGCACTGCATCACGAAGACGACCAAGTAAAAGGACTGGAATCGGGGGCGGATGCCTATGTCACCAAGCCTTTCAATGTGAAATATTTGGAAAAGATGGTCTATCATCTCATCCGCCGCGAAGAAAACCTGAAGGAATATTATAGTTCGGCACTCAGCACCTTTACCTGGAAAGAAGGAAGCTGCTTGCACAAAGAAGAACAAGAATTCTTAGAGAAAATGACAGAAGTCATTGAAAAGAACTTAGCCAATCCAGACCTGCAAGTAGAACTTTTGAGTAAGGAAATGGGCTACAGCAGCCGGCAGTTCTACCGCAAACTGAAACCACTTACTGACAAATCGCCTGCCGACATCATCAAAGAATACCGCCTCTCCACGGCGGAACGCTTGTTAGTCTCCAGCAACTTCACCATCGAAGAGCTGATGGACCGCACGGGATTCACCAACCGAAGCACTTTCTATAAAGCTTTTTCACAACGTTACGGAATGCCACCCCGTCAATACTGCGAACAGCAAAAGAAGAACGTGAAGGAAGGACAGGAAATCACTAATACTTAATCATCTTATACCATCTGTATTTATGAAAAGAAGCTCTTTTTTGAGTATCGCATTCACCGGGCTGCTTGCTACCGCAACAGCACAAACTCACGAACAACCCGAATGGAATGACCTGAACATTTCGGGAGTGAACAAAGAAACGGCATGCCAAACCGCTATTCCCTTTGCCGACGAAGGACAAGCCCTACGCCTGAGCATCGAGGAATCCCCCTATTATCAAACTCTGAACGGTACATGGAAATTCCATTGGGTGGCCGATCCCGAAAAACGGCCGAAGGATTTCTTCAAGCCCGACTACGACGTAAGTGGCTGGGATAACATCAAAGTGCCCGCCACATGGCAGATAGAGGCTGTACGCCATAATAAGCCCTGGGACAAGCCTTTGTATTGTAATACCATTTACCCTTTCTGTGATTACAGTAAAGGAGTACAATGGCCCAACGTCATCCAACCTCGCCCGGCAGACTATACTTTTGCCAACATGCCCAATCCCGTAGGCAGTTACCGACGTGAATTCACTTTGCCCACATCTTGGAAGGGCAGAGATGTATTTATTCGCTTCAATGGAGTGGAAGCAGGTTTCTATCTTTGGTTGAACGGTAAAAAAGTGGGCTATTCAGAAGACAGCTACTTACCTGCCGAGTTCAATCTGACTCCCTATTTACAAGAAGGAAAAAACACATTGGCAGTTGAAGTGTACCGTTTCACCGATGGAAGTTTTCTTGAATGTCAAGATTTCTGGCGGTTCAGCGGTATCTTCCGCGATGTATTCCTATGGTCAGCACCACGCACGCAAATTAGGGACTTCTTCTTCCGAACCGACTTGGACGGAGATTATCGTAATGCTACAGTTTTTTTGGACGTGGAAATCACCGGTAAGAAAAGTTCTGCCGAACTCATAGTGAAGCTCTCCGACACAGAAGGAAAGGAAGTGCTATCACGCACTATCCACGCCACAAAAATAGGTAGTACCCATCTGGAATTCGATGTGAAGAACCCACTGAAATGGACAGCCGAAACACCCAGCCTCTACAACCTGACCCTGACCCTAAAACAGAAAGGAAAAGTGACAGACCTACGTAGTGTAAAGGTAGGCTTCCGCGAAATAGAGTTTGCCAAAAACGGACAACTGCTGATTAACGGCAAACCCACTCTTTTCAAAGGTGTCAACCGCCACGATCACAGCCCATTGAATGGCCGTACCGTCTCCAAAGAAGAGATGGAAAAGGACGTACAACTAATGAAAGCGCTGAACGTAAACGCCGTCCGTACCTCCCATTACCCCAACAACCCTTACTTTTACGACCTATGCGACCGCTATGGCATCTATGTATTGGCAGAAGCCAATGTAGAGTGTCACGGCGAAATGCGTCTCTCACACGAGCCACAATGGGAAAAATCATTCACCGAGCGCAACGAGAACCAAGTGAAACGTTTCCGTAACCACGCTTCCATCGTAATGTGGTCCATGGGCAACGAATCGGGAAACGGAAACAACTTCTCCACTGCTGAAAAGGCCATCAAACGTTTGGATACTACCCGCCCCACCCACTACGAGGGAAACAGTTCTTTCTGCGACGTGACCAGTTGCATGTACCCAAGTGTGGACTGGCTGGAAAACGTAGGCCGTGAACGATTGGAGAAAATACAAAAGGGCGAGATCGTGAAACCGCACGTAGTATGCGAGTATGCCCATGCCATGGGAAATTCCATAGGAAACTTCAAGGAATACTGGGAAACCTACGAACGCTATCCGGCACTCATCGGAGGTTTCATCTGGGATTGGGTAGACCAAAGCCTGCGTATGCCCACTCCCGACGGCAAAGGCTTCTACATGGCCGTAGGCGGTGACTTTGGTGACAAGCCCAACGACGGTAACTTCTGTACCAACGGCGTCATCTTCTCCGACCGTACATTATCTGCCAAATCCTATGAAATGAAGAAGATACATCAACCCATCCGCATAGAAGCATTAGGGAATGGCAAATATAGAATCAGCAACAAGCGATTCCATGCCAATATGGAAGACCTCTACGGGAGATACGAAATAACGGAAGATGGAAGGACCGTCTGCTCAGGCAATCTGGAAGATTTGAAGCTGGAAGCACAGGCAAGCAAAGTCATCACCCTGCCAGACATACCCGCAACGAAGGTACCCGGAGCAGAATACTTTATCAATTTCAGTTTCTGCCAAAAAAGAGATACCGAATGGGCAAAAGCCGACTACGAGGTAGCCACCGAACAATTCAAGCTATCAAGCAGCGAGAAACCTATATTCGTACCCGAAAAAGGAAACATCAATCTAAACGAAACTGCCGACGCATTGGTGGTGAAAGGTGAACGTTTTGAAGCTGTCTTCTCCAAGGAAGAAGGAACTTTATCGGCATATACATTGAATAATATCCCCCTGATAAGTAAAGGACTCGAACTGAACCTCTTCCGTGCTCCCACCGACAACGATAAACAGGTAAGTGGCGATTGGCAACGCAAAGGCCTTTACCAGCTGCAAGCGGAAACCGGCAAATGGGAAACCCACCAAGAAGAGGACAGAATAACCCTGCACATCCGGAACTGCCACAAAGGTAAACTCGGTTTTGAGTATCGCACAGAAATAGAATACACCGTAAATGCCGATGGTTCCATCATGGTGAACAGTGTCATCATCCCGGTATCCGACAGCGAAATCATTCCGCGTGTGGGCTATCGAATGGAACTGCCCGAAGGCTTCGAGCGTATGCGTTGGTATGGACGTGGCCCATGGGAAAACTACGTAGACCGCAAGGATGCCACCCCAATAGGCGTATACGAAAGTACAGTATCCGACCAATGGGTGAACTATGTAAAGCCTCAGGAGATGGGTAACCATGAAGAGGTACGCTGGATTTCCATCACCAACGCCGACGGTATGGGCTTCGTTTTCGTGGCAGGCGACCAAATGGCGGCTTCTGCCCTGCATGTCAGAGCACAAGACATGGCAGATCCCGACCATCTGCAAAAACTGATTCACAAATACGACATCCCGATGCGCAAGGAGACAGTTCTTTGTCTTGATGCCCACAATCGTCCTCTGGGCAACGCAAGCTGCGGTCCGGGCCCGATGAAAAAATACGAACTGCAAGCAACTCCCGTAGCATTCAGCTTCATCATGATGCCTTTGGAAAGAAGCTACACGCAAAGTGAGCTTACCAAGAAAGCACGCGTACAGATGCCTGCATGCATGCCCGTAATGGTAGAACGCGATAACAACGGTTACCTGCAAATGAGTACTGGAACTCCGGACGCGACCATCTTCTACAGCCTTAACGGTAACGAATACCGGGAATACACAGCTCCATTCGAGTTCATTGACGGTGGAAAGATACAAACATACGCTGTTTCCGGAAAATTAGGCAAGAGCCTGGTCACTACTATGGAACTACCCATATTCGTAGACCACTCGGCATGGAAGGTGGTCTCCTCCAGCAGCGACAGCCAAGGAGAAGAGGCGCAAAACGCCATCGACGGAGACCCTTCCACGTATTGGCACACCCGTTGGCACGAACCCATTCCAGAGTTTCCACACAGCATTGTGGTAGACATGGCTTCCCTACTGGTAGTGGACAAATTCATCTACACAGCACGACATTCCAATGATAACGGACACGTCAAAGACTACGAGCTAAGCTTCAGCAAAGACGGAAAAAATTGGGAAAGCACCGTCAAAGGTACATTCTCCAATCTGACGTCTGCCCAAACCATAACATTGGAAACACCCGTCACTGCCCGTTACTTCAAATTCGTTCCCTTGTCCGAAATGCACGGCAGGAAATGGGCTTCGGCAGCCGAACTGAATGTGAGCATCCTGAAAAACATCAGCGGAGCATCCCAGAGACAAATAGTGGTCTCCGTAGACAGCGATGCAGACAACAGCATGAAGCTGGCGGCAGACGGTAACATAAACACCTATTGGCACACGGTACACAACCAATTCTACATAGCTCCCTACCCTCATGAGATACATCTTTCCCTATCCAAAGAGGCCACTATAAAGGGTATCCGCTACACTCCGCGACAAGATAGCGAAGAAGGACGGATAGCTTCCTATGAAGTATATGCAAGCAAAGATGGAAAAAATTGGGGGCAGCCCATTATCTATGGCACCTTCCATATAGGTACAGCAACGCAAACTATAGAATTTACTCCTTGCCGGGCACGTTATGTGAAACTATTGGGATTATCGGCCCATGACAAAGGAAAGAAAGCTGCCATAGCAGAATTAGAGATAATCTTGGAAGAATAATTTTAGAGGAAAAACTATTAACCATGGAGTTTCAGGGCTTGTGCAAAAACTTGTACAAGTCCTGAAATTCCACGTTTTCTCCTATAAGTAAAAATCACTTTCCCTTCACTATCCGCTTAATATCATTCAGCTTGTTCAGCGCCTCCAGCGGCGTCAAGTTATTCACATCCAGATTCAGTATCTCATCGCGTATCTGGCACAGCACCGGGTCGTCGAGCTGAAAGAAGCTGAGCTGCATACCACCGCGTGTCTCTCCCACTTCCACCATCGGTTTGCTGGAAATCCCCTGCTGGCGGTTGTCTGTTTCCAGTTGTTTCAGAATGTCATTGGCACGTTTCACGATGCTTTTGGGCATACCCGCCATTTTGGCTACATGAATACCGAAGGAGTGTTCGCTGCCACCGCGCTCCAATTTGCGCAGGAAGATGACTTTGTTATCTATCTCCTTCACCGAAACGTTGTAGTTCTTAATACGCTTGAAGCTTTTCTCCATCTCGTTCAACTCATGGTAGTGCGTGGCAAACAAGGTGCGTGCCTTCGCCTTTGGATGCTCATGGATATGCTCCACAATCGCCCAGGCGATGGAAATACCGTCGTACGTAGAAGTACCACGTCCCAGCTCGTCGAACAGCACCAGGCTGCGGGGAGAAAGGTTGTTCAAGATATCCGCCGCCTCGTTCATCTCCACCATAAAGGTAGACTCGCCCACGGAAATATTATCGCTGGCACCCACACGGGTGAATATCTTATCCACCAAACCGATATGGGCACTCTCCGCAGGCACGAAACTGCCGATTTGAGCCAGTAGCGTAATCAGCGCCGTCTGCCTCAGCAAAGCGGACTTACCCGCCATGTTGGGACCCGTAATGATGATAATCTGCTGCGTCTGGCTGTCCAGCATCACATCGTTGGCAATATACTTCTCGCCGATGGGGAGCTGCTTCTCAATGACCGGATGCCGTCCCTGATGGATTTCCAGCACATCGTCGTCGGCAATGACGGGGCGTATATAGTTGTTCTCGCGCGCCGCTGTGGCAAAGGAGAGCAGGCAGTCCAGACGCGCTATCTGGTTCGCATTGATTTGAATGGCGGGGATGAACTCGCTCAATGATTGCACCAATTCTGCATAGAGTTGTGTTTCCAGTACCAGTATCTTGTCCTCCGCACCGAGAATCTTCTCCTCGTACTCCTTCAATTCCTGGGTAATGTAGCGTTCGGCATTGGCAAGGGTCTGCTTGCGTATCCACTCTGCCGGCACTTTGTCCTTATGCGTGTTGCGCACTTCGATGTAATAACCGAAGACATTGTTGTAGCCTATCTTCAAGCTGGGAATCTCCGTCAGCTCACTCTCGCGCTGCTGTATCTGCAACAGATAATCCTTACCGGAGTAGGCTATCTGGCGCAACTCGTCCAACTCGGCACTAACACCGGACTTGATGACACCGCCCTTATTAATCAGCAACGGCGGGTCATTGTCTATCTCCCGGTCTATGCGGTCGCGGATGGACTGGCAGATGTTCAACTGCTCGCCTATATGATTCAAGCTGGCATTATCGGCATCCATGCAAGCCGCTTTGATGGGTTCTATCGCCTGCAAAGCCACCTTCAGCGCCACTACCTCACGCGGAGAGACACGGCCTACCGCCACTTTGGAGATGATGCGCTCCAAGTCACCTATCAAATGCAGTTGCTCCTCTATCAACTCCTTGAAATCGGGCTGGCGGAAGAAGTATTCCACTACATTCAGCCGTTCGTTAATCGGCTGCACGTCCTTCAACGGGAATACCAGCCAGCGTTTCAGCAGGCGGGCACCCATCGGGCTGATGGTCTTGTCTATCACATTCAGCAGACTGCTACCGCCGTCGTTCATCGACCCCATCAGCTCCAGGCTGCGCACTGTGAACTTATCCAGACGGACGTACTTATCCTCCTCGATGCGTGCCAGCGAAGTGACATGCCCTATCTGCGTATGCTGCGTCATGATGAGGTATTGCAGGATAGCTCCCGAAGCGATGATACCGTTCTTGAGATGCTCCACACCGAAACCTTTCAGGTTCTTCACCTCGAAATGCTTCAGCAGCTTCTCGCGGGCGGAAGTCTCGGTAAACACCCAGTCGTCCAGCTCGAAAGTGAAGAACTTGCTGCCGAAGTTCCCTTCGAACATCAACCGCTTGCCACGCTCGAAAAGCACCTCTTTGGGGGCAAAGTTGTTCAGCAACTTGTCCACATAGTCGAAAGGGCCTTCCGCCGTCAGAAATTCGCCCGTAGATATGTCCAGGAAAGCCACACCGCAGGCACCCTTGCCGAAGTGTACGGCAGCCAGAAAGTTGTTCTCCCGGTAGTTCAGCACATTGTCGTTGATGGAGACTCCCGGCGTCACCAGCTCCGTGATGCCCCGCTTTACGAGTTTCTTTGTCAACTTCGGGTCCTCCAACTGGTCGCAGATGGCCACGCGCTTGCCGGCACGTATCAGCTTGGGCAGATAGGTGTCGAGTGCATGATGCGGAAAGCCCGCCATTTCGATGGTTTTCCCCTTGCCGTTGGCACGTTTGGTCAAGGTAATACCGAGGATTTCGGACGCGACGACGGCATCGGTGGAATAGGTTTCATAGAAGTCACCACAACGAAACAGCATGACAGCATCGGGATGCTTTGCCTTCAAGTCGAGGAACTGTTTCATCATCGGGGTAAGGACAATATCTTCGTGCATACAAGTCTTTAATTTTTAATTTCCAGGATTTTGAGCCAAGAGAGCAGAAAATCGTCAAGTAAGGCCCAAAACTTAATGTGACAAAGATAATTCTTTTTTAGAAAACAGCTGCGTAGAGGCTTCAAAACCTTAGCAAGCCTTAACAAAGAGACGTATTTTCCTAAAACATGTTATAAAACAGCCTTTTTTATTTGCTTTATTTGGAGATAAGCAAAAAGTTCGTACCTTTGCAATGTGTTTTTCATAGTATTAGATTTAAGGTTAACAAAGGTTGGAGTACAGCGGTACTCCTTTTTTTATGCCCATACCTTTCGTATCTTTCCCCTTTTCCCTTACAAAAGTACATATTCACTCGGCGAAACGCCCTTTATCTTCTTGAAAACCTTGTTCATGCGATCCCAACAAGGATGAGCAACAGTTGTCTCCCATTTACTACATTCCCTATTTAAGCAACAATTCCTGCAATACTGCATTTTAAATTCTTGCTTACTAAAACTTATTCGTCCGACAGCCGTTGAATTATCGTCCGACAATTGTCGGACGATAATTCAACGGCTGTCGGACGATAATTCAACAAGTATCGGACGAATAAATCTTAGCAAATAGAGAGATAGATGGCTTACCGCTTGATTTATTTGTGATTATCCGCGCACACAATCAGTACCTCCCCAAAAGAATCAAGTTGCCAATGGGGTCTCATAGAGATTGTCATTGCAACTTCAGGAATGGCAACGTATTTCCACCGGTAGACAACGGCAATTTCCCGTCCCATTTCTCCACAGCCTTTAGTTGAATCAATTCCGGCGTGATGCTTTGTTGAAGGATACGGTTGGCATCTGCCTTACCCTTGGCGGCAGCTACTACCTTTTCCGCCTCGGCTATAGCGGCTTTCTTTTCATTCTCCACCTTCAAGGCATTCTGCACAGCAGTATTCTTTTCGTCAATGGCAGCTTGCAGCACATCGTTGGGTTTCACGGACGACTGTATGTTGGTAAACGTAAAGCCACGGGTACTGAGACGCTCCTTCAGTAATGCCTCCACCTCCTTCTCGAAAGCCGGACGGTTGTTGATGAGCGAATCCGTCTCATAGAGTCCTGCCACGTCCTTATAAGCGTTCTTCACTTCCGTCAGGATAACACTCTGTTCCAATTCTTCGGTAGTCTTGCGATAGCGTAGAAAAACTACTTTGGCATCCTCCCGCTCAATGAAGTATTCTATAGTAGGGTCTGTCTTGAAGATGGTTCCCTTCTTGTCCTGAATGTCGAAAGGTTCGTAGTCTACAATCTGCGCAAATGCAGGATATTCGAATAGCTGCTTGGCAAAACGGTTGTAAACTACCCATCCGGTTTCCACCTTGGCATCATCTACTCCACGCTCACTACCGGCCAGATTGACGATGATGCCCGTCTGTCCCGAATCAATACGCTCCACGGCAAACATGACCAAGAACAATACTATAATTCCAATGACTGCGACTCCTGCCGCGCCTACTCTCACTGTTGATTTGTTTGTGACTTTCATGGTGTTTTCTGTTAGTTTAATGAGTGAATAATGCTCCAAAGATATTTATAATTGTTTGTTCAAGAAAGGCAATCCGGTTATTTTTGGAAGAGAAGAAGGCCTCCCTCCCGCACACAGTGTAGAAAGGAGGCCCATAGTCTCTATATTTTCAGAATTTACTCAGTCACGATACGACCTGCCAACAGTGATTTCTTCAGATAACTTTCAGCACACTATAGGAATTACCCTCACTCCCACTGGACATGGTGCTGATTTCCTTTGCCACTTCTTTCAGTCTTCCGGATTGCTGTATTTATATATAATTGTAGGATATACCTTTTTACAGAATTCTGTGCCAAATTACTTAAACGTTCGTGTTTGCGAAATAATATTGCCATAATGTCTTGGTTTTTAAAATAAATAGAATAGAAATCGTGTTTTCTTATTTCTCTGCCAATAGCTGCACAGATTCATCCGTCATGTGATGGTCTGCTGTCAAGCTCCAGTCATTGTTCTTTTCGTCCCATTCGTAGCTGAGGTAGCGCAAGACACTGCTGTTGGTCTGCCGATAGACGGCTTTCTGCTTGATGTCGGTGTAGGCATTGCTTTGCTCGTTCCAGAGGGCGTATTCCACAGTGACGTCGTCCGTATAGAAGAAGTTAAGACTGTGGTGCTTCTCAAAGCTTTGCGTGGATTCGTTCCATTTCAGCACTTCTTTTTGGGAGATGCGACCGGAGTTGTCGTAAATGTAATTGTACTTCAGGTGGCGGTGCAGGAATTTCTGATTCTCCACTTTGAATACGGTTTGTGTTTCCACACGGCCGTCGTTGGTTTCGGTATTATAGGCAAAGTTGTCTGTACGGTTAACGGCTGCTGCGCTTACTACGTTTACTAAAGAGGTCATTGCGATGATTGCTGAAATTACTAAAGTCTTCATAATGGTTCTATTTTTTAAGTTATACATTTTGTTTCAAGTTCTTGTCTTTGGGGGAGTTGTTCCCTTTCGACATTGCAAAGATAGGAGGTGGTAAAAAGCTTTTAGGTTATCGTTACGTTAATGTTAGGTTAACGGAGATATTTATTACTTTTGCGCCCAAAACAAGAACAAAATGAAAACACGTTTCCTCTTATATCTTTCCTTTTCCAATCTATCGGAGACGTAACTGGATAGGCATACAGCAGACTGTCACCACATCTACTATTGAGAAGTACCATCTTTCTTCTATGTCGTCCCAAACGGTTCGGACTTTCTTCGCTTCGAAAAGCTTGATGGCATTATGCTGGGTCATGATATTATGTTTTCAATTCTTAGTTTTAAGCTCTTTGATTGGGTCCTCGCTATGTGACAGAAACAATGCTCTTTCTTCAATTTAATCATAATTTCTGTTTTATTGCATCAGTTGACATAGTCTGTTTTCTTAGGTATAGTACAAAATATATGATTATTTTGACTTAAAACAAATCGCAGTCAATAAATCACTGCACATCATATGACAATAGGGAATAGCCTGCACCACAGACCATCCCCTATCACCTTAATTCTACTTGTGTGACTTCCTCTTACTTCACCACACCGTCCGTCATCGTAAAGCCTTCCAGAGAGCCGGCTTTCACCTGAATACAAATCACACTGATGGCGCTGTCTGCCGCAGCCGACAATTGGCGTTCTCCTGCCGGAGCCACGCGAAGCCAGTCACCCGCCTGCAGTTCTACGGTTTCTCCGTCAACCACCATGGTGCCGCGTCCGGAGAGGACGGCATAAATTTCTTCATTTTGCTTGTGCGAATGCACAAAAGGTACTCCTGCACCAGCCGGCAGATTGCTGATAGATACTTCTGCACCAGTCAGATTCAATGAATCGTGCAGCTCGACACGTGCCTCGCCTGCGGGCACATTTACTTTCTGATAGTTCTTCATAATCACTTCTCCTTAGTATGTTTTAATTTACGGTTGCAAAGTTAGCCAACCACTAGATATTGTACAAGAAGGCACTTGAAGCTCAGTTAGTTACCTCCATGTTACCATTATTGACAAATAAGGAGTTAGAAAAATAAGATTAACGAAAATTATTACTATTTTTGCCGAAAAAGCAAATATCGACTAAACTCTATAAAACATGAAGATTCTGAAAAAAATTTCAAAAGTAATAGCCATTGTAGTGGCTGTACTGGCAGTCATTTGGTGTGGTTTGTATGTTTATGTCAACTATTTCTATAATGATAAGCAGATTGATGTAGAAAACTTCTACATTGCGGAACTACCGTTAGCCCCCTCACAGTTTGAAGAAGATTTCAAAAAAATGCACCAGACCGTCATGGAGAATTATTCATTATACCAAGCCAAGCATCTGAATATGGATTCATTGTATCAAGCTTGTGACGCCCGCGTTCGCCAGGCGCAGACCACCACAGACTACGGACTGATAGTGCAGGAATACATCTCTGCCTTACAATGCGCCCACGCCATTACCTGCTACAAGAGGTACACAGCCAATCAGCGCGTAGCCTTTATAGAGGATTCCTTGTTCGTTGACAAACCCAGTGACTATCTGACAGAATACGGCTTCCAGGACAAAGACCGGATTATAGCTATCAACGGACTCCCCTATAAACAATGGATTGAACAGAACGAAAAATATACCGAAGCATCTACCGTCCCCCACAGACGGCTCCGTACAGCCTATGATGCGTTCCGTAGTTATGCAGACACCCTAAGAAACTATACACTGCTGAGAGGGGGCGATACTCTGACCGTCACCCTTCCCTTGAAACAAAGGGACTATTTTCCGGATAACGAAGAACAAACTGTGGAGAGCAGGATATTACAAGACAGCATTGGTTACCTTACCATCAAAACCATGATGAACCCCGTCATGGAAGATTTCAAGGCGGTCTATCCCAAAGTCAAGGATTTACCATACCTCATTATAGACGTACGTAGAAACGGCGGAGGAAACAGCATGAATGGAGTAAACATCTGCAAGTACTTCATCCGCGAAGCACAACCACACTGCGTCAGCAAGAGCTACATCATGCAGCCCGAAGCCGACGCCTATAAAGGTAAAATCTATCTGCTGACCGACACATATACGCTCTCTGCTGCCGAGAGCTTCACACTCGACATGAAGGAAAGCGGAAATGTCACCCTCATCGGCGAAGCTACCGGAGGGGATACCGGCAATGGCCCCCGTCCTTTCTGCACCAAACAGCGGACCTATTTCCGTATCCCTACCCGCCAGCCGGACGTCTCTTCTAAAGGTTTCCCCATGGAAGGTATAGGCATACCGCCCCATCATCAAGTATCCCAAACCGTAGCAGATTTCATGAAGGATGAAGATACAGTGCTGAATTATGCTGTCGGACTGATAACAGAGAAACAATAATACATTTCCTCAACGAAAAAGAGCCAAGTATCAAAGGTGTGTCACCTCACGATACTTGGCTCTTTTGTATTTGATATATTATCCTTTATTTGGTACTTGCCAACATCAAAGCCGCATTGCTGTCATTCAGTTCGTAAACGGTAGTTTGCGTATAGCTGTCGTAACCATTAGTTCTACTGTTCCAACGGGCATAGCTCAACTCAACTTCACTGTCAGTGTATTCAACATCCAGCTTGAAATAAGGCACCCAGGCTTCCTTTACGCTATCCCACTTGAAAGCTTCCTTGCTCGTCACACGGTTCTCACTGTCATAAGTGTAAGTGTAGCGGAGGTGACGGAAAAGGTGTCCGTCCTCATTGCGGAAGATAGTCTTGGCGGTCATCAGTTCGCCGGTCATCTCCTCGTTTTTCACATAATCGGCAGGAGTTGCCGCACTTGCAGAAAAGTTCATTACACTTGCCATTACCACTGCCATCATTACCACTGCTTTTGAAAATACTGTTGCTTTCATAATCGTTATTTTTTATTGTTATTACTTCTTTCTCTGAGGAGGTTGTTGTTTCGTAACCGCCTTCGCCTATATATAGTCAATCTGCGTGCCAAAGAATTAAATCACTGATTATCAAAGAATAACTATTTTATAGTAATGTCCATTTTCGGACAACTGTCCGCACAAAAACGAACAGCAAAACAAAAAATAAACGAAATATCATGAAAGTATTTCTACATTAGCAATAATATTATGTAACAGTAGTAAATTGTTTGATGATTGTCCCTACAAAAAGCTGATGTATACTTATCTTATCTCAATGGCGGCATCTGAAAACGTGGTGGGGCAATAGTCGCTCCGCCACTGCCCCCTCTATTATCAAAGACGGTGTTACGCAGAATCTCATACAAGATTCCACCTACATCCAGACTTAATTTAAACTTGTCGAAATTATAATAGGGAATCACAACGGGAACCGTCTCCCAACGACCGCGATAAGCATCGTAATAACGTTGTACTCCAACTTCCATACCAAAACGTTCGGACATATCCAGAGACATGGTGGCACCGTAGCGGTGGGTATCCATCCCGTAAGTATTTCCTATGGCATACGAACCGAAAACCTTAAAAGCTACACGGTCCGAAGCCTGATACCGCAAAGCTCCCGAAGTACTGAAAGCCTGCCCGGTGGAATGAATCATATTTATCTTCATGGCATCTACGCCAAGCTGGAGCGTCAGCCTTTGGTTAAAGGCATGCTGATATCCCAGGGAAGCATTGTTGAAACGTCCGATACCCGGTACGCTGGTCTGCCCACCGGAACCGAATAACATACCGTGAGGAAACTGTCTTAATACACCGCTTGTACTGTAATCTCCCCGGAATAGCAGGGAAGGATTGGTCTGATAAGGCAGACGAAGAGACTCTTTCAGTGAAAAATCGGGCAGGGAATAGGAGTGCTCCGGATGAAACATGGAAGAAGGGGCAGAGTTTTCAGAAGGAAGCTCAAAAGGAGAGAATAGAGATTCATTGAATTCCGGCTGTATCTGTATACTGTCACGAATGAAACGTACACTGTCTTCCTGCGCAAAAAGCAATTGCGGCACAAAAGCCAACAGCAGGCAGATTCCCAAACGGCCACCAAGACAAGAGATACTGACTTTCCGTTTTATACGCATATACCCTCCTTCTTTATATTCATATAATACTGCTATACAAAAATAACGAAAATAAACCAGAAGAACAGTACATGTACTGCTAAATTATTGCAATATAGAAGGATACATTATTAATTTTCTATCAGTATCAATCCTACTCCTTTCACTGTTTTAATGGTTACCGACTCGTCTTCCGAAAGAAATTTCCGAAGTCTCGTCACAAATACATCCAGGCTGCGGGAAGCAAAGTAATCATCTTCCGTATTCCAGAATTTATCCAAGATAGCTTCCCGGCGGATAACGTCTCCCCGCTTCTCACAAAGCATCTGCAACAAACCTGTCTCGCGCACAGTCAAAGTCTTGTTTACACCCGAAGCATGTTTCAAAGTGGCATGTGTGGCATCCAACACATATTCCTTGCCTATCTTGTAGCATTGACTCGTGTCTTTCGATTTTTCGCCTTTGGAAAGCTTCAATAAGGCGTGGACATGTGCATCCAGTTCTTCGGGAATGAACGGTTTCTTTATATAGTTATTGGCACCGATTTCATAACCTTTTACCACATCTTTAGGAGATATCAGGGCAGAGGAGAACAGAATCGGAGTTTCCCCATCTGTCTCGCGGATACGCTTCACCATCTCGTAACCGTTCATAACGGGCATTTCTATATCAGATACTATCACATCAGGATGTTGTTCTTTCCACTGTTTCAAGCCCTCCTCGCCATTGGCGGCAGCAATCACTTCATAACCGCCTATCATATCTTCCAACCCGCCCTGAACTATATATCTCAAGCTTGCATCGTCTTCTACCAACAATAACTTTATCATAATGCGTTTATTATATATTGCAAAAATAAGGAAAAGAATGAATGCAACAGTCATATTGCTATAAAATAAACGAGGAAAACAACGCCTCTTAACCTAATATTAACGTAGCGATAACTTATGAAGCATGTGCCCCACTCTACCTTTGCAACATCAATACAAAAAATCCACACTATGAAAGCAGATATTTCAATAACAAAAAGCCGAAAAGGGACAGAGATAGTAGTTTCGGGCAAGAGGATTAATAAATACGGCATCATAGCTGCCATAGTATTTGCAGTACCAATGCTGATTCTGTTTCAGTCGATACATGGAGAAACAACCAGCCATCTATCGCTGGTCAGATTCTTCATGTGTATATTGGCAGCTGTCCTGGTAAATCTATTCCTACATAAACTGTTGTTCAGATTGTTTTCGCCGATACGCATGTGGCAATATCGCACCACATGCCTGCTGCCCTTCCTGCTACTGGGTATATTGCCCCTTATATATGGTATGACAAGTGGCAATTATGATGTCACACGATTTGGAATATTACTGGCTGTCATGAGTTTCGACGACCTTTACATCCTCTGGCAATTACGCTCATTCGGCGGAGACTCCTATATTACTGACAAATCAGAAGGATTGAATTTCCACGTGTGGTAAATTTATACAGTCTCAATAGGAAAGTAGAGTGTAAATTCACTGAAGCGCCCCTCTTCACTTTCCACTTCTACCCTGCCGCCATGTGCCAGCATCACCTGCTGTACATAATTCAGGCCCAGACCAAAACCTGCAGCACCGCCCCTTCCACTTCGCCCGACTGCTGCAGAACGTTCAAAACGGTTGAAGATAAGAGACTGGTCTTTTAAGGGAATACCCAATCCGTTGTCACACACCTTTATCTTGCAGAAGCCTTTCTCCGATTCGCAAATAATATCTATCTTTACCTCTTCATGGGAATATTTAATGGCATTGTCCAGCAGATTGCCCAACACTTCACGCAAACAGAAGGCATCGGCATACACCATTTCACAACGATGATAAACGGTCGTAAATTCTACCCTTTTGCTGGTTTTCAGAGAAATTTTGGCAATTATATCATTAAGTAAAGGCCGCAAAGGCACCTCTTCCTGATGGAGTTCCAAATGTCCCTCATCCAGCTTGGTAAGTACCAGTACACGATTGGAAAGGGTAAGCAGATGCTCACACTCTTCCATCATCGCCTGCCGGTATTTCTCTTCTTTTCCAGGCTTACCGGACAATTTGCCGCTATTCAGAATATGAGCTCCCATCAGGATGGAACTCAGAGGAGACTTCATGTCGTGTATCATAGCATAAGTAAAATCCTTCTGGAATTGCTCCAAATGCCGCTGTGTACGCAAAACTTTCACCTGGCCGAGAATACAGTCCAACACCACCAAAAACATCACCCAAAGAGGCAGAAACAGATACCATACGGAACTTATGACGTAGCGATACGGATTCTTCACCACACCTTGTATACAAAGGATGCTGTCCTCCTTCAACGGTATAAACCGGGAAGAAATATCCTGATATTTTGCCGAGGCATATCCTGCTTCCACCACTGTACTATCGGAGGGAGCGTAGTACTGGCGGATACCACTCTTATAGGTCATTCCCAAGGCTTCCAACCTGGAAGCAAAAGCAGAATCGAGGTACTGCACGGAGAGAGGAAGTTCCATTCCGCTTTCATTGATGCTGCGCTGCATAATCAAAGCAGAGCGTAGTCGATAATTCAAATCGACCGGATTGTACATATGTACCACTCCAAAGCGGTTCACCTTATACTTCGACTGCTCTTTCTCCAGAAATTCCCTTTGCTCCTTTGCAAAAGGCGATTCAACACTCTCTTCCCATTCATCCTTTCCATCCCTATCAGTCTGTTCGTAGAGCAAAGAAAGGCGGCGTTTCAAGACCTCGTCATAAAAAGCTGCTTCAAAACAATCATTTACCTGATAGGCAGTTTCTTTGAAAGAAGCACGGTACAGATAGACAAACCAGACTACCATCAGCAGACAGCCGGCAATCAACCCGACAATCGAAAAGACTTTAAAAGAATATTGCTTGCGCACCTGCCGCTGCCGTTCGCTTTGCTTAGCTCCCGTAAGCGTATGTTCTGTCATGTCCAGCAAATGTTGCCCCGAGGCTTCTATATCTGCCCACCGGCTCTCCGATATCTGACTACGTACCTCACCTATCGGCAACCTCATCTTCTCTGCCAGCACATAAAAAGCAGACCGCTGCTTCTCAATATCATTACCTTGTTTAAGTATGGAATCCATTTGCCTGGCCCAACTGTACACCAGAAAAACAACCAAGAGAAGCGTAGGAAGGAACAAAAAGACTATATCCTTGACAAGCGGTATAAAAGGAGAAAACATGACAGCTTCAATGGCCTCTCCTTTCTTCTCATTCAACCAGGCTTTTTCCGAAAGAACAGACTTGAACCGTACATATACCGAACGCTTGCTTCTGTCCGTCGCAGGACGGATATTTACAGTCCGGTCTATATTTTTCCATTTCAGTTTCTTCTCTACCAACCTCGCCATCACATCTAATGGAATGGCGACATGATATACATCTTCGAGAAAGGAAGCTGCCTGCTGATAGTTTAAAAACATCTCATCTTCGAAAGACCTGATACTGTCTTTGGATAGATACGAGTAAAAAGGGATAGTCATGTCAGGAAACGGTAAATTATTAATCTCGTTGTCCACCGTTTCGATAAAAGCCAGACGGAAACATTCGTTCAGTGCGCGTTCTGCCTCTTTCTTGGTATTGTCGTAAGCATACATCATACCACCAATCTGCACCACAATTACCAGTAGCAGCCCTACAATAGAAAGGATATAGAGTGAACGAAGTTTCATCTTACCTATTATTTTGAGGACAAAGATAGCATTTTATCATAGAAAAAGAACTGATACAAAAAAGATAGCCTTGGACTTTTATTTATCCAAAGCTATCCATACAAGTACAATCCCTGCGATAGAGACGTCTACAGAATTATTTGCGAAGAGTCAACTTATCAATCCCAAAGAAACCGGTATCATGTCCCGGAGCCAGTGCAATCGACTCAATCTGCAACTCATTCTTTCCTTTTTCCAAATTGACCCGCCCAAGATTCACCAAAAGCAGAGACACTTCTCCATTGGTCAGACTGACTTCCGGAGTAATCACCTTATCATTTACACGAAGGGCAAATGTACCATAATCAGGCGCCACAGTGAACTGTATTTTCGCATAATAAGTTCCTTCCACTTCACTGTCAAAAACCAATGACAGCTTATCTCCCGGTTTAAACTCTTTCCAGTAGAGCTGCATACCCTCACTCCACAAAGGGTGGAAGTTGGTCTGCAATTCAACGGACCCCATATGCCCCGGACGAGGCTGCATGACTTCGCCCTCCACAACCAGACTCATCCCTGAACCGAAAATATCTGACGGTTGGTTGGCAACCCGTTCGCGTACATCGCTCACAAAGGGTTTCGGCTGTATTTCGCCTCCGGGAAGCATATACCAGAAGGTTATCGGAGCATAATTAAGGTGTATATTCGACCAATCGAATAACTCCATGTCAAAGCGCAGGCTCCGGGTAAACGGAATCGCATCCAAACTACGAACACGGGTATTCTGCGCCAAACCTATGTGAGCATAACAACCATCTCCTATGGGTTGGGCAACAAAAGGATGGTTTATCCACGGTTCATAGCGCCCCCAGGCATAGCCATAATAATCTTCTGTACCCGTTCCAAAGTGTGACGGAAAGGTTTCACCGTCCACATACACCTTTTCATCTCCTTCTCCCCACCAACCCAAGTTGGGGTTATAGACAGTAACCGCATCTCCCACATACACGCCCCTACCTTTAAGATCGGCAAACGTAAGGTCCTGGGCAAACTCATCGCCCCGGGCATGGATATGCGTAAACTGCTGCCATGTGGTACCAAAGTGCATGGAGCGCTCATCCCACTGCCACTTTCCACTAACTGCAGCAGCCTTGGATATCTCCACCGGCTGTTCCCCATAATTGGTCAAGGTAATCGTACAGTTCCGCTCGAAAGGCATCACCCACCATGCACTCATCACATCATCCTGTACGGCCCGCGTATACCACGTACCAGTTGCAACGGGATAATAGCCTACCCCAAAAAACTCACCGACCGGAGCCCAGACAGTTAGTTCCCCATCAAAGGCAATGGACAAGACCGTAGAGCGAAGTGCTTGGCGACGGTCATCAGCATCAATCCGCATCGAAAGACGACGAATGGCACGAGAGCCGTCAATCGTAAAACTACGGCTTTCACCCGGAGCCAGAGAAGTCGCCAAATTGAGCGTACTTTCTCCTCCCGCAAGCGGAGTATCAATACCAGGTGTTCCTTCCGACAGCTTCTTATTGACAGCAGCTATCAGCCGGGCATTCTTCTTCAACTCTTTGGCCGAGAAAGAAACCACCTTGACCGGAGAAATATAAGTACGGTAATTGATGGCATAGTATACAATGGTCTTACTTTCAATTTTCCCCTCCGGAGTAATCTTCAAGTCCGGCGATTCGATGGTCACCTTGCACCGCTTGGCATAAGGTATGGGCAAATATAAATTATGCCCTCTTTCTTCCATCGGAGCCTCATCGGGTACTGAAGTTGAAAGAGGTTCTCCACAAAGGACTTGTCCGCTCAATATATCACGTACATTGCCTTCAATTACCGGTTTTTCCTCATTGTCTATGTAGATACGCAGAGTCCCTTGTCCCCGATTTATGCCGGAGAAAGTCATCCAGAAACGAACCATGGCACCGGGGCCTTCGGCATCCATCATCACATATTCCGTCCTCCCTCCGTTCTCTTCCTGGCGGATAAACTGTCCTTGGTCGAAATTACCAAACCAGGCACGCTTATCCGTCATGTTATGCGAACTACGGTCGTAGCTGCTGAACTGCTTACACGTATAGGCATTTTCGGGCCAACGCGCCAGCACGGAACGGTCTGTCATCTCATGCAACAATGTCTTAAGAGAGATAACCGGGTCGGCCATAGCCAAACCGCTATAGAGAAATATCAACTGAATTACAAAAACTAGTTTTTTCATCATAACCGATTATTTTAGTAAATCTCCATCTCATTGATGCGTAACACCCTTCCTCCTGCATGCTGCATAGGACGGGTTATCATCAAGCGTACATAGCGTACCTGCGCCGGAGTGTCAATCATACGTGATACGACGTTCTGCCGGTTTCCATCTATATTGTCAAGTGTCTTCCATTCTTCAGTCTGGCTGTTTCTGCCTTGCAGGAAGCAAGCGGAAGTAATGTACCCTTTGTCCTCACGGCCTGCATTCACCAGTTTCCAACCGCTCACAGTTTTCGCCTCACCCAAATCAAAATCCACATAGTTCAACGCACTTCCCACTTCACACCATTTGGTATCGACATCCCCGTCAACGATACGTTCGGGCTTCTCATTATCATTAAAATAGCCGGAATAGGCGATAATCTTCGCACCCTTCAACAGGTTTTCTTTTTCCACCTCCACACTGTTCAACTCCATCTCATTGTCACGGATGGCTGTATGGAACAAGCTAGTGGCAACCTGGACGGGTTTCAGAGTTCTCTCCACCAATGTGGCAGCAAAAAGAACAACCTTTTCATTCTTCGGAAGTATAAGGCTGGCAGCACCTGCCGGAATATCGACACCGAACTTGAACATATAGGTAAACTCATAGGCCTCATCGGCTGTAGGAGAGTGGCGGTGAGTTCCCACATAAGCCACTTCGGCATCCTTCAGATAACCTTTGGTATGTCCCGAATGTCCCCACTGTCCGACAAATCCGGTATAGGAAGGTACAATGACCTCACTCTTGTTCCCTCCGCACCGGAAAGTGGCGGCATAGTCCCCGTCCGTAGCGGCAGCCAGAAAATACAGTTTATTATACTTTTTACCTTCCGGTAGAACAATAGTATCACCATTGCACGTCATTCCGTTGGCGGCATCTTTCTCGCCGAGTTGGAAAGGAATCCCGTTTACAGTCAGGGATTCGGGCAACAGTTCTGCCGCAAACGAATAACCCGACTCAAAATCAGCTTCACCGCGGAACTCGTTGAATGAGGAACATTTACAGTTATAGGACAACGGTAAAGAGGCATACTGCAATTGATAAGCGTCCTCGCCCGATGACTTCAAACGTACCTTGAATGTCTTTATAGAATAAGGCTTTATACTTACAGACAGCCCGTTTCCACTGAATTCGGCCGAACCGATACTCTTTTCAGTGCCATCCGCTTCGCAGGCACTGGCAATTTCGCCTGCAAAAGAAAGTACCGCATCCTGCACCTTCTCACCGCCTATCTCATAGACACGCACTACATACTCATCCGAGTTCTCGGCTTTCTTCAATGCCTTGATAATGACATTACGGTTATTGGAAGAGACGAAAGAGAACTCCTTACCCAATGTACCCCTATGTTTATCGGTACGGAAAGCTTTCAGCTTCTGGTTCAATATCTCCGCCTTCTCTATGGTGACAGCCTTGTCAAGTCCACCGGCATGACCCACCAGACTGTATGTAAAGCAATGATGCCCGAAGTCCTGGCGGTTCTGGTAAGCATAATCCTTGTCTGTTTCGGGGGTATGCAGCAGGGTCAGGCGGAGGGTGTTGTCGTCCGGCTTGTCCCAGCCGTATTTGCTGTCATTCAAGACAGATACGCCATAGTTTCCACTACGGTCAGTCAAATCGGCCCAATACTGTGCATAGACTTCGTAGGCAGTCTCCGTATTGTTGCCCCGCCTCACACTTCCAAGTCCCAAATCGTAGGTGGCTTCCGTATTTGCCATGTTCAAAGGAAATTCGGCCTTCAACAAAGCATTGGACAACTGCCAGTCCACCTCATTGTAAAAGTCTATGCGGTCGGCACGGCTACCCTCATACAAACGGATGTACTGCTTGAAGAGTGACTCTCCATAACGTTTCTCGATGCAGAGTGACTTGCGCAGCTCACCATCCTCCACCAGTGTCATCTTCACATCCTCTGTGATGGAAACCGGTTCCCGGTCTATAGTCTCCTTCAAGATCTCCCAAGCAGGCCACATGTAGGACTTGTTCTGCGTGAAAAGCGCCAAACGAATAGATTTACCGGGTTTCACCAGCTCCTTGCCGTTCTTCTTGTCAAACAGTGAAACAATATCACCCTTCGTATCCAACGTTATCTTATAAATGGAATTCTCCAATGCATTGGAATCCACAGATACCCGGGTGTCAGCCGACGAACCGGAAGTGCGGACATCATATACCGCATAACCGGTAGCAGGCACAACGGCTTCTATCAATAGTCTGGCTTTACCATCGGCATAGGACAGCAATTGGGCGGCCACTTTCCGGCCATTCATATCATATACGGTAATCCCTTTCGGTTTCTTTGGCAAGGCAAGTTCCACCTCTGCCATATCGGAAACCTGGAATCCAAGCGCATTGTAAAGCACCACCGGTATCCCTTTCATCCTGGTATCCATCTTTCTTGCCACAGCATCAATGGAGGAAGTCAGAATACCGGAGAACTGCTTGAGGGAAATCAACTCGTCATTCCATGAGAATTCATAAGCCCGCGGTATACTTGTTCCCGTAAGGTCATCATGGAACTGATGGAAAATGAAACGCTGCCAGTTCTCAGTCAATGCAGCTCCGGGATAGGAAGCTTGGTTCAGCCATTCGGCTACAACGGAAGAGCGTTCCGCTGCATCCCCCAAAAGCTCATTCTGACGGTTGTACAGCTTCATGGCAGCCTGGGAAGTATAACATCCGGTACCGTGAACATCCATCAACAGTTCACCGTTGAACTTGGGCAGTTCCGGATGGCTTGCGTAAGGCTGGAAGTCTTTATATATCCGGTCACTCGTGGCACTGACAATCTGCAACGGACCATTGCCTTGCAAGCCTTTCTCTACGGCACGTACAGACTCCAATGTAGGTGAACCGCCTATGTCTCCCGTACCGTAATAGCGGTAGACCATGTGAAGCGGAGAGTGGCCGGTCAATTCCAACAAGTCCTTGTTTTCCGACAGGTCCCCGTCCTCAAAACGTTGGTTATAATCATATCCATGAGTCATCATGATGGTAGAGCCGTCTATACCTTGCCATAAGCCGACAGTGAAAGGATATTTGTCGTTACCGTAGAACGGTTTGTTGCGCCACTGCAACTTCTGGGAGGAGAAGCCGATCAGTCCGCAATGGGACGCAATGGCAGGAAGTGTCCAGCCAAAACCGAAACAGTCCGGCAAGAAAATGTCCGTGCTCTCCACACCGAATTCCTTCCGGTAATAATCCTGGCCGAGCATGATGTTACGAATCGCAGACTCTATGGAAGGAACCAGCGTATCAGTGGCATCCCAGCTGGCTCCACTAATATGCCAACGACCGCTCTCTATGAATTTCTTCATCTCTTCGTATTGCGCCGGATAATATTCCTTCATCCAAGCATACTTGACCGCACCTTCAAAATTAAAGATGTATTCCGGATATTGCTTCAGCAGAAACAAATTCTGACTGATCGTGTTCCATACATAATCCTTAATTGTGGTCTGGATATCCCAGTTCCACTGTGTGTCCAAATGTGCATCAGACACCATGTAGGCTTTCGGTTTTTGCGCCTGAGCACCATTCTGAGCATAGGTACCGCCACCCATTAGCAAGGCGGATACCAATACTGCAATCTGTTTTTTCATTTTCTGTTTATCTATTGTTTATTGTGTTTAAATTGTAATTCGCTGATCTCGGCGAAAAGCTCAATCATACAAGCATTCTCCAGTAGACTTTTGAACTGCTCTTCTCTGTGGCCCGACCAATCATTACTAAACAAGCCATTCTCATCACGCGTATAGTTCCAGGCATAATCCACATTCTCAATCATGGTCTTTATGTACGCCTCATTCCTATCAACCAGATATAGTGCCTTCAAGCCTCTGAACAAGATTACATTAAACCAAGAAGTTCCCGGGAAGAATTTCATCTCTCCTGTTGCGATAGGCTGTACCTTCAGAAAGAAACGGCAGGCACCCTCGGCTGTCTGCTGCGCCTCCTTCAGGTAACGCTTTTCTCCAGTTGCCTGATAGAGAAGTACACCGGCCTGAATCATCTGCCCGCTGTTATAAGTATATTTGGCCGGATCCACTTTTCCCTGCAAATTCTTGTTGTCCCAATATACAAAGTCAGAAGGGTCACAAAGATTGTCACGGGTCCATTGATAGGTCTTCTTAGCTTGCTCAAGGTATTTTGCATCCTTAGTCAACTTAAACAGCTTCATACAGAGAACAGTAGCCGGAGCATTCGAACAAGTGTTTTTTGATTCTTTCTTCTGTTCGCACCAATAGATTCCTCCCCCCAACTCTTCGGACCATCCGGAATAAATATAGTCATGCAGCTGGATGGCTTTTTCCAGATACTCCTTGTCACCAGTCCGTTCATAGTAATCACAGAAATCAATGGCCACCCAGTCATTGTCATCGTAATAACGATCATTATGACCTGCAAAAGCCGGATACGACTGGTAACAATGGGGAATCCGGGTAGAGTCCCAATAAAGGTCCAGTCCCGGCTTTATCTGCCGGTCCATCAGTTTTCTGTACTTCTTTTGCCCGGAAACCTTATACAAAGAAACACAACCAGATACCAAGGCTGAATAAGGCCACAAAAAAGAGACCTCCTGCTGGTTAACAACAACGCCGGTATTGGCCGTATATGTAATTCTCTGCTCCGGGTTTCTTGGATAAGTTTCCGTCAGCAGGCCATACTTCTCCACTTTATAGAGAGTAAGTATCTGCTGAAGCAAAGAATCGGCTCGTTGCAGATAGATTTGTTTGCTTGTCTGTGCAGACAAGCAAACCGGTAACGAGAGAGCTATTAATAAAAATAAATTCCTAAGCTTCATATCCAATTCAAGTCAAGTGATTATTATTCCAGCTTCATATCGGCACACATCAGAAAAGCATTGTACGGCCCCCACATGGACATGATGAACCAAAGCTGGTCATCATTGTCTTTCAACGGATGTATGTAAGCGCAATACAAAGCTGGATATCTGTCCGCTTCTGCCAATACTTTCGGCTCGCTCCACTGGACGAGATCCTTCGATGTACAATAAAGAATGGCATGCCTTTTGGTCAAAGGAGTCTCGTCATGATTCGGATCATAATTATAAGTCAGAATCCAACGCTCAAACTTCTTGTGCCATATCAGCGACGCTTCTCCTACGGGACCTCTCAATACCGGAGTAGCGGCAGCCTCATTTCCACGTATCCACTCTTTACTTTCACCATTCCAGTATTCATAGGCCTTCATATCCAGAAGATCTTTCTCAAGGAAACGCGCCAGATACGCAGCATCACCACGTCCGGCCTGTGTGCCAAGCATATAAATCCATCCGTCACGTTTGGCATAAGCCACTTGCGAAAAATGACTGTCGGGAGAAAAAGTCACCTCTTCACGCCGCTCCCATGTCCGACCGTCATCATTGGAAGTATAGACAGAAGAAAAATTGGTAAGCCAGCGTCCATGAGGCGCTCCCCAATCATAGATGTTCATAATATGGACACAATCCGTTTTACCGGCCCGAATAGCACTCGTAGGGATGGAAGTCTGGTATACCTCCGGATTCGTCTTACCGCCCGCACATACCTCAAGCGCCTTACCATCGGCATCAAGCAGCATTGAATCTATTTTAAGACCGTCTGTAAGCTCTGTATCCGATGAAAAAGCCAGTACGTTGGAACGCCAGTTGGAACCATTGCCACCATTTTTATTCACGACAAAACCTTCTCCACTGGTATCTCCGAAAAACATGCCCACACGGTTTCCATCCATATGCCACATTAACCCCAAATCCGTTCCATATACATCAAAGTCAGGTCCGGTATTATTGGGATTCAGCAATGTATCTCCCGGCAAAGGATCACCCGTGACACGGGATATCATGCGTACATTATCAATACACAGCGTTTTTTCACTATCAGCATCCTTACAAGCCATATTGCCCGTCAAACTACAGGTAACAAGCCCGAACAGTAAAATTTGTTTAGTTCTCATTCTTATCAATTCCATATACAAGTACACATTCCCACATCTATTCCTTTATTCTTTCCAGGATAATCAGTCCCAGTTCAAACTGGTCCCCACCGTTATTATTTCTCACATGGAAAGTGACCGAATTGGTTTGTTCCGTCAAATTGATGTCTCCTACATGTACTCTGTCTTTAGACACTTCTTTGTCCTTCTTAGTAGAGATCCATCCGGACAGTTGCTTCTGGCGTTGCCAAACCTGGAAATCGGCACCATTCGGTTTCTCGAAATAGTTTATCAGCACTTTATATTTTCCTTCGGGCACATCGTTCAGCATGATGCGCACTACTCCTCCATGCTGGGTGGTCATACGGATTCCACGCTCATTTGTTACCTGGACACCTCCACCAAGACTCAGCTGCATCAATTGAGGGAAATAAATATGTTCTGTCGGCTGATATACAGTGCGTAATTCAGCAGTAGGCTCTTCTCTGCCTTGCAATGGCTGGGCTGCATAAAAGAATCCAACAGATGTATAATCTACCGGGAAATTATTTTTTACTTCACCATGTTCCATTCCATGATAGATTTCCTTCTCATAGGACATTTTGTCGGCCAAGAAGAAACGGTATCCACCGGTTCTGGCCATCGGAAGTGAATAATCCAGACAACCATGGAGAGGGAGGCTGTTTCCTCTGTCCCAACGATCCAATAAAGCATACCAGCCACCGTTGTAATAGTCTTCGGAACCGGTGCCGTGCAGACGCATTTTATTATCTACGTAAGTGCTGTCGTCCCCTTCGAAGAACAAGGTCATTCCCGGACGCAGGCCTTGTGCCTGATGGATGGTTCCTACATAATGTCCTTTTCCTTTTTGTGCAGCAAACTTATGGAAAATGCCGAGAGGAGTTTTCTCTCTACGCCATACAGAATAGAACTTACCCTCTTCCTTCACATTACGCTTATTACTGTTATAGTACACTTTAACGTTTACAGAAATAGGAGATTGCTGAATACCTTCTCTCTTTTTATAAATCATCTTCATAGAAGCTGACTTGTCAAAAGGCATTGGCAGATAGCAGTAGTTGGAAGTACCTTGCTTACCCATTAAGATACTCCGCATTGCTCCTTTTCCATAGGCATATCCAAAAAAATCAGCAACGGGGGCATAAATAGCCTCCACCTTCTCATTATCCCATTTAGCTGAAAGAATCACATCTTTGTATAAACCTTCGAAAGATGTTCCGCCATCAATCGACATACCTACAATACGTCCCGGTTCTGCCATCTCAAAGAAAGAAACTTCTTCTCCCGGACTCAGTGTAAATACCTTTTCTTCCGTCTGTACACCAGCTGATTTTCCAAAGGTATAATTCGTTACAGCAGGAGACAAGTCAGCCCATATTCTATTCACCTCAGCCAACAAATCCTTATCCTGCTGTGAGAATTCACCGGTATAGGTTTCCACCTTCTTTCCCGGCAGGTTACGGTATTGTATCTGAATGAATTCCAATTTAGGTCCATCGAAAACAATTTTACAGGACTTTTTATACGTAATGGGCAGATAACAATAAAAACCACCGATTTCATTGCCACAAACGGGCTTTGTAAACGGATAAACCTTACCGGAAAACAAATCCGAGAACTTTATTTTCAGACCGGGCTCTTTCTGTCCATCAAAATAGAAATAGAGCATATTGTCCGTCGGTGTAGGAGTCCAGATTCGGTTGATGACTCCGGGGCCTTCCATCTCAGCAATCACCAACTTATCACCTTCCTTACGAAGGAAAGAATAAGTACCCGCAAAACCATCATCATTGCCTCCGGTACGGTCGTAACTCGAGAACTGCTCCACATAAGAGCCAGTGCGATACTCCGGCAATTTATCCACTCTTTTCAATAACTCCAGCTCATCCGTCCATCTGTATGGGTTCTGAGCCACGGCATACGAGCCTGCCAATAGAATGGCAGACAAGAAAACAGAAACTTCTTTCAAATTAATTTTCATAAACTATTTTACTATATGTTTTTTAAAAAGGCAAGGAGAGAATGCCTGTTTAAACGGTATCTCTCCTCACTGACAGTATTATTTCAATAGAAAGGATTATGGTCTATAAAACCACATCAATTCTCCTCTTCTGAAAGTACCATGGTATTTACGCCAAAGAATTTGGCCCATTGTACATTGTTCGGGCCCGGTTTCATTTCGATATAAACAACACCTTCGTCATTAGGCTCAATACCCTTAATCTCTACCGTTCTATCGAAATTATCGTCATTAACCAAATAAGCAACGCCATCGTTCTTTCCGATTACATGGAACTCGGTTTCAGTTCCACGGTCATTGATGTGACCATAGAAACTGAACGTATATTTTGTTCCTTGAGAGAGACCTGTCACCTTAAATCCACTGAGCGGAATAGCAATACCGTCGCTGAAAAACATATCCTCAGAAGCTGTTTTTGGAAGACCCAAATTATTATTCAAACCGCGAGCCAATTCTCCGGAAAACGGTTTGTCCACTTCGATGCCGAAAGTAGTAGGACGACCTCTATGGTCGAGCATATTTACCAATCCGGGGTCTCTGGGATTCCGATAGTTGTTGAACGGAGCCGGAGAATCAATGACACCAAAGTCAATATAACACGTCTTAGGAGTCTTGGTAACAGTCAAGTCACTAAAGTAGCACAACTTGCCATCAGCTGTCTCTACCTTGATAACCGTTTTTCCAACGGCAATAGGCGTAATGACGGCTGCGTTGTTTTCTACACCTTCAATGGTCGCTACATCGGAATCGAGCACGCTCCATTTCAACAGATAGGAATCACCCGCCAAAGTGTCAACGGAAGCGGTGACAGTGACATTCTCGTCAATCTCCACATAAACTGCCGATTGATCGATACGGACAAACTTACGATTGGACAAGTCCACCTCATTATCATCCGAGCAAGACATCAATGTGGTAAACGCTAACGCCATCGTACAAAAAATGAATTTTATTGATTTCATACTTGTTCTCTAATTATTTATTAATATCCGGGAGCTTGTCTCAAATTGGGATTGATGTCCATCTGAGCCTGTGGAACGGGCCATAAATACATCCTTTTGTTAAAGGTACGGCTCTTGTAGTAGGTTCTCTTATAGAAAGCCTTCGGATTGTTCACATCGTCGCTCTTCTCAGAACCGTCATGATTCATACCATAGAGCTTACCACCCAGGTGTTTGTCGGCAATCTTCCAACGACGGAGGTCATGGAAACGGATACCTTCACAATTAAACTCTACCCGACGCTCCTGCTGAATGGCGGCACGCATCTCCTCCTTGCTCAGCCCTTCCTTCAAAGCGGGAATTCCAGCACGTTCACGAATCAAGTTCACATACTTATATACATCGGGAGTGGGAGCTGGCGAAGACTCGTTCAATGCTTCCGCATAGCCCAAATACGCTTCAGCCATTCTGTATAAGATACCCGGCTGATATACATACTTTCCATCTCTGGGAAGTACATCCAAAGAGATTCGCTTACGGACATTATAACCGTTCTGCGGAGAGTCGAAAGTCATATCCGTATCACGGCCTCCTTGAAGGAAGTCCACACGACGGTTATCAACTCCCAGCCATGCGCCATTATAGATGACGGAAACATAGAAGCGAGGCTCCCGGTTGCAATACATGTTGTAGGTACCTTCTTCTGTTACCGGGCTTACACCGGTTTCTTTATTGGCAAGGTTCGAAGGTCCGCCGCCCGGCCACTTCGTGGTTCTATACTCTGTATTGGTAGAGAATCCGTTTTCCACATACCCCGATTCCGGGTTGATAATGGGCGAACCATCCTCGTTATATCCCAATATAGGCATTTCACCGTTCTTCATATAAAAAGCGTCCACCAGCTCCTGAGTGACACCCATAGCGGCATTTCCACCGATACCTTTCGGCAGATGATGAGCCTGCCAGTAGTTCAGGTCCACATTTTCGGGGCGTCCGAAAAGAATCTCCTTGTTGCCTTCTGAGAAGCGTTTCAACGACATGTTGTAGTAAGACATGAAGGGGTCGATGCTTCCATCCACATTATATTCATAGTACAGCTTATGTCCGGCTGCTTCGGCTGCCTTTATCAAGTCCAGATGAGCTTTGGCAGCCTTTTCCCATCTTTCCGGCTTGGCTTCGGCATCAAAAAGGAATTCTCCTTCCGAATTCTTCCAGTCCTCGAGGTCCGGATTTCCGTTGAACAACGGGCTTGCGGCAAATAGCAACGTTTTGGCACGTATTGCCAAAGCCATGATAGAGGTGGCCCTGCCCCAATCGGTATTGTTGGGATAGACAGCGGGCAGATGTTCTGACACTTCCAGCAGCTCTTTGTCAATCCAATCTACCACTTCGGCATAGGGTCTTTGGGAAGTCATCATCTCCGATTCGGGCGCATCGACGGAAACAAGCACACCGGGAGTAAACGGTATGGCACCATACAACTCAATCATCAAAGAGTAATAGTAGGCTATCAGGAAGCGGACTTCGTACTTCATCTGGTTGACATAAGATTCCGTCAGGTCTTTTTCCGGAAGAACTTTTGCCTCTTGCAAGAAGATAAGGCCGGAACGTATGCGCTTGTGCAATTCTACCCAATAATAGGGGTCCCATGTAGAGATAGGACTCCAGTTTCCGGTGGTGTAGGCATACACATTGCCCCATCCATACGGCGACCAGTCTTGGGGAATGGTGATATCATCGCCCATGATGTTATAGCCCTGTGCCTTGAAATACCCCCACATGGGGCTGGGAATAGATGAATAGACACCTGCCAACCAGTCTTCGGTCCTTATCTTATCCGTGAAAATCATCTCCATGGTAAGCTGGTCATCGGGAGCTTTATCCAAGAAATCGTTGCAACTTGTTGTCAATGCCAGGGTGCACGACAATAAGACAGCTTTTACTATAGATTTATATTTTTTCATTTTCTTCGTATCTTGATTAATTGTTGAAATTGATGCTAAAGCCCACTGATACAGATTTCATCTGCGGGTATCTCAATCCATCGGTAGTTTCCAGTTCGGGATCCCAAAGCTTGAAGTCGGAAAACGTCAGCAGATTGGTTCCTCTTGCAAACAAACGGCAGCCGCGGATGCCAATTTTGGTAGTCCAACGTTGCGGAAGGGTATATCCAAGTTCCAGATTCTTCAAGCGCAGGAAACTCATGTCACGCAACCACCATGTGGAAGCTTGTTCATTGTTTGCCACAGCCTTGTCTCCCATACGGGGCCAGAATACATCTTGCCTCGGATTTTCGGGTGTCCAACGGTCGTCAATATTCGAATAGATGTTACCGGCACCTAAAGAGGAACCCGGTAACCAGGTCTCTCCGCCCAGGAGCTGGTAGGTTTTACCTGTTCCTTGGAAGAATACTCCCAAATCGAACGACTTATAGCTTACTGTAGCTCCAAAACCATAGACAATCTCAGGAATACGTGTACCGCCAATGGCTGTTGCATCTACTGCGGTCACTTCACCATCCCCGTTCAAATCCTTGTATTTAATGTCACCGGGACGCAGGTTACTCATATCACTGAATTTTTGTGCGGGAATCCCTTCCTTAAGCATACCGTTTTCATCGAAATCATCTTCCGTAAAGAGCCTTTCGGCTATCAAGCCAAACAATTGCCCTACAGGCTTACCGGTCTGCGAACGGTATGTACCCAAGATGGCGGCAGGTTCGTCTATTTCCACAACCTTATTGTGTGCGTAGGTATAGTTTGCCATAGCGGAAATGGCCCAATCGCTATTGAACTTGTGGTTGACATTCAAAGACACATCAAATCCCTGATTATCGACCTTGCCATAATTGGCCCAAACAGGGCGGTTGAATCCGGCAGAACCAGGCACATTCTTACGCTGCATGAAGATGTCATCGCGCTTTTCCTTGAACACATCCACTACGAGGTTCACGCTACCATTCCATAGACCTAAGTCGATACCGGCATTCATCTTGGTCACGGTTTCCCATGTCAAGTTGTTCACACCGATTTCGCCTTCCGAACGTCCAAGGCGATAGATTTCCGCATCTGTACCCCATCTGTACGAACCGGTATTGACAATGGTAGAAATATAGGCGAAACGTCTGTTACCACCAATGTTACTGTTACCGGCCTTACCCCAAGTAGCTCTCAGCTTCAAGTTGGAGATGACATCGGAAACCGGCTCCATGAATTTCTCGGAAGATACAATCCATCCCAACGCCACGGCGGGGAAGAAGCCGAAGCGCTTGCCTTTGGCAAAGTTCTCGGAGCCGTTGTAACCGAAGTTCAGCTCGGCAACATAGCGGCTGTCGTAAGTATAAGAGAATCTTCCGGCTATGCCTTGGGTACGATAGGGAAGCGCATCACCATTGTCATACTCCTTCTGGTTGTAGAGGAACATGGCGTTCACATCGTGCACTTTGCCGAAAACACGATTGTACGAAAGCATTCCTTCCAGATAGATGGACTGGTCTCCCCATTTAGCTCCTTTTTCATAGCCCAGGAACTCTTGTCCGGTGGTCTGCACATCAGTGATGATGTTGCCCTCTGCATCGCGTGCGGTGGCGGGATTGTAGTAATAGGGGTTCTTGGAACGTGTCACGGAAGTTGCCGAGAACTTGTCAAAAGAGAAGGTTCCCTTGAACTTCAGTCCCGGTGTGATGAACTTCAAATCCTGTTCCAACGATACTAGGGATTCAATCTTATTGTGGTTTAGTTTTTCGTATCCACGCTGTGTGGCCCACGCCCAAGGGTTCTCCTTGTGCATCACACGGGGAATGCGTCCATCGGCATAGATGGCCGGATGCACGTAAGGAGGTACACGCATGGCTTGATAGAAAATGCCCTGATTGGTTTCCGTGTCTCCCGGAGGAGCGTTACGGGTTTGCAGGAACACGCCCACATTGGCACGGAACAAGGTAGTGGGAGTCACATTCACATCTACATTGGAACGTACCGTATATCGGCTCACCTTCAGGGAAGAGTCCCACTCCTGGTTCTTGTCGCGTTCAATAATACCGTTCTCATTGTAATATCCTGCCACCAACGCATAGCGAAGGATGTCCGTACCACCGTTGACGCTAACGTTTGCCTTCGTGTTGTCTGCATGGTCTTTGGAGATGATGTCCCACCAATTCACATCGGGATAGAGTTCCGGGTCGGTCTGATTCTTGTAGTTCAGCAAGGTGGCTTCGCTGGCAAAGGGGGCTCTACCTTGCTCGGCATACATTTCGTTAATCAATTCCAGATACTTCACACTGCCGATGTAATCGGGTATCTTGATGGGTTGCGTAAAGGAGTGTTCGAAGCGGACGTTCACCTGCGGCTTTCCAATCTTACCACGCTTGGTCTCAATCATCACTACACCGTTGGCACCGCGCACACCGTAGACGGCACTAGCGGCGGCATCCTTCAACACGGAGAAGGAGGCGATTTCTTCAGGATCGATGTCGTGGAGCGAACGCTCGACGCCGTCCACCAATACCAGCGGATTAGTATTGCCGGTAAAGCTACTGATACCACGAATCCAGAAGTCGGAGTTATTGAACCAAGGGTCACCACTACGCTGAACCGCAATCACACCGGGAACCATACCCGCCAGGTTGTTACTGAGCGAACGGCTGGGAGCCGCGGCAAGCTTGGCAGGCTCGATATTGGTGATGGAGCCGACCACAGAAGCTTTCTTCTGCGTTCCGAAGCCCACTACCACCACTTCATCAAGGGCTGCCACGTCTTCTTCCAAAGCTACATCAAGCACTCCTTTGGAACCTACCGCTACCACTTTGTCCTTGAAGCCGATATAAGAGAACCTCAATGACGGCTTATTACTTTTCAACGTAATCGTATACGTACCGTTGATGTCCGTCACCACACCATTGGAGGGGTCTGCCGCCTCCGTCACATTCACACCGATGAGCAACTCACCCTGTGCATCCATCACACGTCCGGTCACCTTCTTAGGCGACTGGGCAAATGCCGAGCTACTGATGCACAACAGTAGCATCAGCATCCAGCCCACAAATTGCTTTTTGGGAATATTCTTCATTTCGTACCTTTATTAATGATTTATTGAATTTGCTGCTCCGTAGAACTATTCTTCCATAGTCGTGCCATTATAGTGGCACAACTTTGCCAATATAGAGGCACAGTCTTGCCACTATAGTGGCAAGACCCCGGATATAAATATCAGCCTATGAATGTATAGAAAAGAGCGCTACCAAAGCTTACTCGTTGCCCCACAGAGTGGCTTTGTTACCCTTGGACTTACGCCAAGCGTCACGCCAACGATGTATGTCCATGTGATTGATGAAAGGCTTCGGTGCTCTTTGTGCTTTCGTAGGAGCTTCTGGAAGAGCAACGGCTGAATCTTGATACCAATAGGCAACGGTTGCCAAATCCAACGTCAAATTATTATTAGAACCATGCTCTATCGTTCCTTTAACACTCTTCTCAAAGAAGATGGGATCAGCTATGAAGAAGCGGTAAACATGGGTACGTCCCAACCAGCCGATGTCATTATTTACACGAGGATACCCGAAATAAGGATGCGAGAATGCCTCTTTAGGACACCAGGAAGTATTGAAAAAATCTTCCGTACCCGTTCCTATCAATGAAGGTGTTTTTTCTCCGTCAATGAACCACATATCATCCCCTTCACCATACCACATAGTAGTAGGACAGTGTACATAGTAGTTAATACCAACGAAATGACCTTTTCCTTGTGTCTCTACAAACACGTAATTGTCCTTACCGGTAGTATTCGGTTTCTGCTCTCCGGTAAGCCCCCATTCCGTTTCACCTTCGGGAAGGGCCTCCGTGAGGTTATGGTTGTACCACGCATGGAATCTGCCCATATCTTTGGGAAGCTTGTCCATTTCCAGATAATCTACATAGAAATAGAAGGCATCGATATTCCTGTCACTTTGATTCTCGATTTCAATACGTGCTCCCTTTTCAAAAGGCATGGTAAAGTAGCAAGACATTCCGGTACCGTTTTCAGGACCTGATGAAAGAGGCAATGATGCATAATTATATCTTTCGTCCCATCCTTGCCCAAAGAAAGGTCCGATAGGAGACTCTACAGAGGGATAATCGTTGCCATCCCAATACATACGGATAATAATATCATTTCTGCTCAACGTGGGAGGAGGAGGCGCAATGGTTACCCAAATATGGTTGATGGCCCCTGCTCCCTTGATGTCTGCAATGATACGTTTCTCACCCGGCTTGAAAGGTTCCAGATGATCTCTGTTGCCTCCGGTAGGGTCTGTACTGGAGATTCTTTTGTTCTTTACACCCGATTTCAACTTTGCCAAGTCAAACATTTCATTCGTCATGTTCGACTGTGCAAAAACAGCAGGAAAGTACAATCCCAAAACAAGGGAAAGCAACAAACTGAATTTTGTAATTCTTCTCATGATTTTTTGTTTACATTGATTAATTAGATGATTAGTATTCCAATAAATAGGGTTTCTCATTGAATGTTTTCCACAGCAATTCTCCAAACAATGTATTGGCCCATGCAAACCAGCTCCTTGTGAATTTCTTGGGGTCATCCTTGTGGAATGACTCGTGCATGAATCCGGTACCGGCATGCGTTTTCTGGAGCATCCGGATACATTGCTGTAACTCTTCATCGTTTTGAGCGGTCAGGGCTTTCATTATCAGACTCATCGGCCATATCATGTCTGTACCAATATGATGTCCTCCTATCCCTTCAAAATAAGAGCCTTTAAAGAAATAAGGATTGTATTCCGACCACACGAATCTTCTGGTATTGGCATAAATTGCATCATCACTATCAACACCACCCAGATAGGGTAACGCCAGCAGATTAGGGACGTTGGCATCATCACTAAGATAAGCCGATCCAAAGCCATCTATTTCAAAAGCATAGATTTTACCGAACTTCGGATGATTCACCACGGCATACGTCTGTAAAGCATTATAAACTTCTTTACTCAACGTCAACAGTTCATCAGCCAATACATTGTCTTTGGTTATCTTTTGAACCATTTCGGAAGCCTGCCTCAAACTGGCCACCGCAAAGAAATTGGACGGGACGAGAAAAGGAAAGATAGTGGCATCATCACTAGGCCTGAAAGTAGAGCAAATCAATCCAACCGGATTTACTTTATAACCCACTCCACCCATAGGAACAGCATCTATAGCCCATTCCGAAGTTCTGCGAAAGCTATAAGGCCCGTTACCATGTTTTCTCTGCTGTTCCTTGCAGACCCTTAAAATGGTTTCTATCGCCTTCTTCCATTGCGCATCGAAAGGAGAAGCATCATTTGTCTTTTTCCAGTATCCATATGCCAGGCGAATGGGATAGCAAAGCGAATCCAACTCGTATTTACGCTCATGAATACCCGGTTTCATCTCCGTATGATCGCTGTTCCATCTTGTATACTTCGTATCATCATCATAAAAGGCATTGGCATACGGATCCTTCAATATAAAGGAAGTCTGCTTATTGATAACGCCAATTATCAGTTTCTGCAGGTTCTTATCTTCAGACATGAAATCCAAATACGGATATACTTGGGCAGAACTATCCCTTAACCACATGGCATCAATATCACCGGTAATCACATATGTATCCGGTCGGCCATCCTTTTCTGAATAAAAAACGGTTGTGTCCAACGTATTCGGAAAACAATTCCCAAACAGCCAGCCCAGTTCTTCATTCTTGACCTTCTGTTTAAAAGTAGCAATGGCCTTTTCAATGGCAGGACTTTTGAAGTTCCTTTCCGATATAGGCTTCCTTACTCTTGGAAACGACGAAAAAGAGGTAGCTGTCGAAGCTACGCCTGAATTCGCAAACATCAAGTTTTTATTCAGCGCATATCCTGCCCCCAAAAGGCCCACTCTCTTTATAAAATTTCTTCTGTTCATGCTATAAATCCATTGATTAAAAATATTATCCTGGAACAATCTTCTTATCCTAACAAACTAACAACTGATTGAAATACAATTTCAACTGATAAACATCACCCTTATAACCTTCTGATATGTAATAGCGCTCCTCCATCCTTTGCCAGATTCAATTCAATGATATCCTTCCTTGTAACTTTCCGTACCTGTCTGTCCAGATTGTTTGGATTCCGCTCCACATCCTCCGCATCGGTATAGATCGTTGCCTGGTAGTCCCCCTCACTAAGGAAGTCCAATTCCAATTTCAGATCCCTTTCCGTACCGTTGTTCAGCGAGCCTACCCACCAGTCCGAACCGCTCCTGCGGGCCACCGTGACATGCTCATTCATCCTTGCCAGCGGAACTCTTATCTCATCCCACGTTCCCGGCACGGTACGGAGCACCTCGAACCCCGGTTGACCTTCATAAGCCTTTGGCGTATCGCACAACGAGGTAAGATGGTTTTCCAAAACCACATACATGGCCAACATATGGCAGCGCGTGCTCATTACATGAGGATTTACATACTGTATCTTGAACTCCGAGCGCGGCAGTGCCCTGAACCCTCCCAGGTGATAGTCCGTCGCTCCCGCCAGCATCCTGGTGAAGGGTATCGCAATGTCATGGTCCGCATTCACCAGCGTGTCCCATTTGCATACTTCATAGTTGAGTGTCCCTTCCCGTGTGAATTCATTCGGATACGTCCTTACCAGTCCGGAAGGCTTGCTCGACCCATGGAACTGTATGAACAGTCTGTGTCTTGCCGCACATTCCAGTATCTCTTCTTGGATGCGTATCATCTCTTGGTCATTACGGTCCATGAAGTCCACCATGAGTCCTTTTACTCCCCATCCCTCATAGAGCGCAAAGGCTTCTTCGAGTTTGTCGTACAACGGTCTCCAGTGTACCCACAGATGTATGCCAACCCCCTTGCTTCTTGCATATTCCACAATTCTCGGCATGTTCAGGCACGGTATCGGTTTTGTAACGTCCGCATTGGGTCCCGCCCATCCGAAATTGAAGTTGTCATCATAGTACCAAGGAGTCTCCGCATATCCGTAGATTCCATGTGCATCCAAGCCATTGCGTGCTGCAAAATCGATGTAGTACTTGTTTGTATCGAAGTTGTTTCCCGGAGAGAAGGTGCTGTCTGGCACGACATTCCCGTTCCACCATGTAAACGTGGTCCTGCAAGGCTTAATCCATGAAGTGTCTTCAATCCTGCAGGGCTCGTTCAGGCTTGTTAGTATATTCGTCTCCAGCAATCCTCCCACCCGGTCTGCAACGGAGATTACGCGCCACGGGGTACGGTGCGGGAAACTGTCTGTCTCGACCTTTATCTTCTCCTGCCCCAGTTTTGGCGAGAGCTTTCCAGTCAGCCCACCCTTCTCCTTCATCAGGTACATTCCCGCATAGTCCCGTATGGCCGCTTCGGTTATGGCCACTGCCACCCCGTTGTCGAACTCGAATGTGGCGGGCATCTCTATCAGCCTTTTCCTTGCCACCTTGTCATATCTTACATGACTGTATACCCCTTCGTGTGTATTCACATACCCGGGCAGGTACATGAGCAACGCCATCGGGTTTCCTTGCAAGTTGAACTGTGTCCTTTCATCGTACATCACGTATGAATCCCATGCTTTCTGTTCCGGAAATTCATATCTGAATGCTATCCCGTCATCGAATGCCCTTACAACCAGGTTTATCAGACGGCCGGAATCTGACCGTTCCTGCATGGGAACGGTCATTTCATTGCAACGGCTACGTACACTACTTGTCTTGCCGACAATGAGCTTGTATGTCTCATCAATCTTTTTACGCTGCACCTTTCCTGCTTTAAGATTCCTTCCGAACTCTCCGCTATCAAAGCTGAAACCAAGCAAAGAATTTGTTATAAGAGGCTGCTTCCTATAGTCGATGTCATATGAAACACTCTCCGACGTCACTTTCAGAGAAAATCTAAGTTTTCCGTCAGGAGACGATACAGACATTCTCTGCTGTGCAGAAACAGCTATAAAACAAAATAGTGCAACACACAAAACAAGAAGTTTCTTCTTCTCTGTCATCTTAATCTGTCTTTGATTGTACATCCCTATCCTAATTGACCTCAATCCACAATCTTGCCTGAAACATTATAGCGTTTCACATCAATGTTGCCATAAACCACGTTCAACACAGGCTTTCCTGCTTTCCATTCAATAGTTCCGAAACCGGTATCAGTACTGATGAAACTTTTGAAATCACCAATCTTAGAATTGATGTACATGGTTTTGTCAACAGCATCATACCGCACTCCTGTAAGCCCCTGCAACATTCCATAGCTTGCCATGGCACGTGCATACCAGTGGCCGCACTCTATCTCATTGAATGGGTTTCTTACTCTTCCATCATATCTCTCACGGCATTCACGGACAATATCCAAGCCCTTTTCCACCTCACCTTTCATCATCAAATGACTGGCAACCTGATATTCGATACCGGTCCAGACTTCATTGCTGTATACAAAAGGCAGTGACAGCATACCACCCTTCGGCCATGTGCAAAGCAATAATCCGCCATCCTTACCACAAGCATACACCGGTCTTTGAGGATTGAAATGGTCTACCAAGTCATGTTTCAGATTGTATTTGTGTACGGCCACCAGATGGCTCCTGACCTTTTCATTGTCCAGCACTTCATCCAGTCCGCATACGGAAGCCATCCACATCCCTAAAATTCCATCGGACAGACAACCGGTACCGTATTGGTATTTTGGCCCTTCTTCCTTCAGCAATTTCAGGGCCTCATCGGAATAACTTCCCCCGAAAGACATTACATCAACCGGATTGGGAGCCTGAAGCCCTTCCCACTGAATCTTCTGTATGAAATATTCTCCATCGAAGAGTGCAGTTTCCATGTATTTCTTGCCTTTTGACAGCAGGGCCGTATATTCCTTAACGGGTTGCTTCAGCTCCTTGCCCATCTCTATAAACGCAGTCAAAGCTCCCAAATAGAAACTTGTACACATGCCGTCCGGTCCCCAGAACTCGATGTCATAAGTATTGTGGTGCGGCTCTTCAAGATAGCCCTTATGCAAGGGGTCCCATGTACGGATGCAATAGTCAAGACTCTTTTTCACTGCCGGGAAAAGGTCTTTCATCCACTGTGTATCCCCGCTGATACGCCATTCACGGTAAATTTTCATAATCCCACCCAACTGTCCGTCGGCAGCAGCATGGAAGTTGTGAGGCGGTGCCGAAATAGGCAAGTTGACTCTAAAATTCTGGTGTCCTTCCGTATTCTGGCTTACCCTAAATTCCGTTTCACGCAAGGTTCTTTCCAAAGACGGGAACAAATGGGGCAAAGCCTGTGCATAATTCCACACATGCGTACAACTTCCGTGACAAGAGCCAAAAGAATCCTGGCATCCTTCCCAAGCCCAAAATCTTCCATCCCATTGACGCAATACCGTAGGAGATTTCAATATAGTTAAATTAGCAGCAACAGCCTCCAGTACTTCTGCCGGCAAAGAGGAACTATAGAATGCATCACTGAACAGCCGGCTGTTCTTTTCCAGCATCGCCTGATTTGCATCCCAATAGCCGATAACCTCATTCAAACTCTTGAAACGCTCCGAGTACCAAGGTCTGTAGGTAGCTTCGACATCTCCTTCATCTGCCAGGAATTGTTTTTCTTCTTCAGAAGAATCCACAACCTGCCAGTCTCCCCAACTGTTACTTTCAAAATCGGCAAGTAAGGTGGATGTAGAAGACAAGTTGTAAATATCTTCATTCCTATTGTCTGTCAACACAAACTGGTCGGCCAGAATATGTCCCCACGGATAAACATCCAAATCAATGACTTTCACAAAAGCCTTCTTTCCTTGATAAGGTTTCAAATCCCATACGGTTTCACTCAGAGTCTCCGTCTGATTTCCGACCGCCGTCTCTACAATCTTTCCGTCTACTACAAGATTTACAGAAGTACGGTCAGCCTGACTGCCTCCACCTACCAGAAACTTCAGATATCTTTTCCCAATATTGAATTCAGGAGACTGAATAATACCCGTCAGTCCATCTCCACCCTTATCGAACGAGTTCAGCAACTGCTTGCCGACAAAGCCGCTCACAGGTTGCTGACCGGAAGCCGTTCCCTTGCAGGGCATCCCCGTAAATGCCTGTCCTACCTTTCTGGCACCACCGATAGAAAGGTTTGAATCGGGCAGATACCAGCAGAAGTTTACCTTGACTGTTTTTGTCTCTCCCGGCTGCAACGTCAGCGGAACATAAACAGACGCTCCCGGAGCAACACCCTTAACCGGCTGCTTATCAGCGATCCGCCCATAGCGAATATTATCCCAAACCACAGTCTGCGGATCGAACCAGGCACCACGGAACCAACAATGGTCTACAACAGCAGCAGCATTGTCCACATAAATAGCTAGCCCACTGTTGTTCTGATCGGATTCTAAAACAAACCCGTTCTTTACTCCTCGGATAGTACCCTGACCATCAATGAAATTTTTGGTATTATAAGAAAACACGGTTTCGATAGCCTTATCGGAAGTGTTTGTAAACTGATATTCCAGTACTCCAACCGGTAAGCTGGAATTGTCCGCATCCGTCGGAATGAAAGGACTCCAACCCGTAATCTTTGCAGCCAAAGGCATATCCTTGTCTTTCAAATCTACAGTTGCAAAAGGGAAACGTGCCTGGAATACCGCTTCTTCAAAGCGTGGAAGACCGTACGTCTTGTCTCCCCTACCTAAACCACTCTGTGCAGGACCAAATAACTTCCAAGTCGGAACCTGCCCTTCCAATACCTTTGCTCCGTTCTCAACCCCCTTTACATAAATCGCAGCAAAGGTATACGGCTCATTCATCACATCAGGATGGTGTCTGAGAGACACATGCGAAATGGCACCGGTTCCCTCCAAACAGAACATTCCGGCGCCGATTCCCCCTATAGGAAATGCAATCTTATCCAGATATTCCTTTTGATACTTACCGTTAAACTCCCGCCCTTCACTGTTCTGGGACATTGCTTTACCCGGAAACAGTATAGCCACATTAAATAGGGCCAATAAAGTTAAAGTTGATCTTACCATAGCTGAATTATTAATGTTAACGAATCATTATTCTATTTTTCCAAATTTATCAAGGAGGCGGTTGTACGCTTCAGCCGCTGCTCCATTTCCCCAATCATAGATTGTAAACTCACCCATACCTTCACCTGCCGGATTTGTACGGCCGCCATGCCCGTAATTTTCCATCATGAATCCATAATCCTCTGAAGCAAAGAACGGATGAACTTTTTCCCATTGCTGTTTGGTTTGAGGATTTTCAGTACAATACATCATTACAAAAGATGCCTTAAGTGCAGCATATCCCCGTTCTATATACTCTGGCTTATCAAGAAGTTTTCCATATTGAATGATGAGTTCGGAAAAAAGACTTTCGCGTGAATCATTCCATTCACCATCGGCATTCAACACACCAAAACCACCCAATACATTTACATACATGTATGGCGGCTGCCACGATGCTTGGGTCATCAGCAATTCATCAAGTGTACGCTGTCCATAATCAAGATATTCTTTATTTGAGGTAAGACGATAGCACTCCAGTAAGGCTTCAGCTGTCCAGAACATTGAAAAATTATTCTGTTTATGCATATTGTTCCGCAAAACTTTTTTACCTACCAAGTTATCCGAACCGTAACGAGAACAAGACCAATAGGTTTCAAAGTCTTCCCACTTCCCAACCGGGATAATTTCATGGATAACTGCATTCATGGCTCTAAATGCTGCCCGTTTATACTCTTCCTTATGTGTAAGCTCATACAGTTTAAGTAAAAAAGTAACTGATAAAGATGTTTCAGGAGAAGCATTCAAATGGTTCATCGGCTGCATTGTCTTTAAGTCAAGCCAGCCAGGGAAAAAACCATTTTCATACTGTATTCCAAGTAAAGCCATCGCATAATCTTCTGCATAAGCCAAAAGACGGGCATCTTTTTCTAATTCATCATACCACCGAAGCATCAACAATGCTGTCCAACTCATATCAAGAATATGATACGGAGATTCTTTCGGATTCCAGGTATAAGGATTTCTGTTGGAATTTCCCCAATAATAGGTATTCCACCCCTTGCTCCGATTATACTTTTTACCATCAATCTCTACTTCATGCATTTCCGTACCGATAAGTCCATAGAAAAAACCATTCCTCTGCGGAAATGACAGAGCCAGTTCTTTTGTCAAATTTGCTTTTGCAAGAAGCTCCCTATTACCGGTTCTTCTTGCATATCGATATAATCCACTTGCAGAACGCAATGAACTGAACCATGCCTGATTCCAGATAGAACGAAATTCACGTTCATTAATCTCTCCCGGATAATTAGGACTTTGAGTAACATTCACAATGAATACGGGAGCACCCACTTTTTTCCCATCTAACTCAAATTGCTGCCACACATTTTCTGACCATGAATTAAAAGCCCAATTATAAGTATGTTTCACATACGTTTCTAGGTTTTCCTTCACCGGATTACCTTTCTCATATGCAGCATGCCCCCATCGACTCCACATAAATTCTAACGGCTTCTTAAAAGGATTCCGCAATACTTCCTTGCTATCAGAATACATCAAATAAAAGCCTATTTCAATATCTCCTTTTGGGTAAGTAGTTTCTTGATCACGCTCAAACAGAACGTGTTCGGATACATGGTTATTACACATTCCGAGAATAAGTGTATTAGAGGATGCGTCCATATCCATATACCATCGTACAGGAGTCCCCTTCTGCATAATATCCAAATCGGGAATAAGAATAAGAGTTTGATGATCGTCTGCTACAATAAGGGCAGGAGAACGGAATACATGTTGATCGATGACATTTCTATCAGTAGGAGTAAGATGTGGCGCCCAATGGAACGAAGGTAAAAAATCCGGCTTTACGGCTATACGCCAATCACCTTGTTGAACAGAGTTTTTAAGCGAAAAAGAAAGGTTTATGTACAAAGTGTTGTTATCTATCACTTTCACATGGCTTTTTCCTCTCTCAATTCCTAATAAATCATACTGTATAGCATCAATAGCTTTACTAAAATTTTTCGGAAAAACACCCTTATTCAACTCAATTCTCTCTTGTGCATCCCAATGCTCTTGAGCACAGATGCCTATGTTGGACATTATCATCCAAACAAAAGTTATAATTAATGTGCGTGTGTTCATGATATTATATTTATCAATATAATTAAAACTCTCCCATATCAGCCAATTCAGCCTTCATTAAAAAAACATTATAAGGCATCCACATTGACATCGTAAAATATAAATTATCACCAGTTACCGACAACGGATGAATGTAAGAACCATACAATTGGGCATACTCTCTACCATTAGCAAGCTCATAGGGTTCACTCCATGGGCCAGTTATGTCTTCTGCCGTACGCATAGTTATATTATATCTATCTGCATTGAAATAAGCAATTATCCATTTCTTATGTGTCTCATTATATATAAAAGAAAGTTCACCAACCTTATCTTCTATTAATACAGTTGCCTCATTTTCATTGCCTTTTATCCATTGATTAGTAGAAGCATTCCAATATTCATAAGCTGTCTTATTCTCAATATCTGTTTCATGAAATCGTGCTAATTTAGCATTGCTATCCCTCCCCGTTTGAGTACCTATCATATAAACATATCCATCTTTCTTAAAGTACCCTACCTGGCCAAAGAAACTATAAGATGAGAAGGTTATATCTTTACATTTAGCCCATGTCAAACCATTATCAACCGACTTATATATTCCCGAATAATTTGTAATCCATCCCGTCCAATTTCTCATATTAAAATAATGCACATAATCTATTCCATTAGCACGAATAGCAGCTGTTGGGATAGAAGTCCAATCACCATTACCTGACGAATCTTTTCCTCCATATACTATCTCGCGGGCATACCCTTTATCATCAGTAGCCATATTACTGAATGACAATCCATCTTCTAAATCATTATCCTCCGAGAAAGCCAGCACATTACTACGCCAACTCCCTCCGTTAGGTCCAGGATTAGCCGGATTCGGTTTAAAGTCATACCCAAAAGTATCACCAAAGAAAATTCCATATTTTCCGGGCTGCATCTCCCAAATAATGCCAAGATCTGTTCCTCCTACATTCCATTTTGTCGCAGTATTATTAGGACTTGGAAAGTTTTCTCCATTTATTATACTCCCTGTAACGCGAGCTATACGAGTAACATTACGAATAAAAAAACCCCAACGGTTATCCACATTCAAAGAGAGTTCTTTCGACATATTACCATCTTTGTAAAAGGCAGCCAATACTAGCCGAAAATTCTGTGGATCTGTTTTTTGGATGGTATAATTGAAAATATAATCAGACGTAAGTTCGCTTTGACTTATCTTAGCTGAATAGCTGTCACCTACACTCTTTCTAACCAGCAAATAATCTATGGCATCAATATCCTTAAAATTCAATGTTGTTGATACAATTTTTGTATCCTTATTTGGAATCAAATGAGTATCCAAAGGTATAATTTCATCAATAGGAATATAAGTTTCAGTTTCTTGTTCAGAAGTACAAGAAACAAATAAAAATATAAACGAAGAGAATACTATAAATAATATGTTTTTCATGTCTATTGATTCATTTTTCAATTTATCGTAACCAGATAACCCATTCGCCTTATATCAAATATTAAAATAAACACATAGCGAAAAAGTAAATTTGGGCAAAGCGTAGCGAATTAGCTGATAGAGCGTTCGTTACGCTTTGTTTTTCTATGGGGCAGAGCCAACGAAATACCACCTCGAAGCCAAACGGTGCAGAAGTTCAGTTACCACCTCGTTACTCCCGTAACGGGTGCAGATTTTTTGCTAAAAGGTTCTGTTTCTGCGTTTTGCGTAGATTTACATAGCTGTCGGTAACTCACTAATAACTAATTTTGTAACCAAAAAAAGGAGTGAGTTATGCGTAGTACATTCAAGGTATTATTTTACGTGAAGAAAGGCAGCGAGAAGCCGAACGGCAACCTGCCTTTAATGTGCCGTATCACGGTGGACGGCGAGATTAAACAGTTCAGTTGTAAGATGGACGTTCCCCCACGGTTGTGGGACGTGAGGAACAGCCGTGCTTCGGGCAAGAGTGTCGAAGCGCAGAGAATCAACCTTGCGGTAGATAAAATCCGTGTGGAGGTAAACCGCCGCTATCAAGAGTTGATGCAGACGGACGGTTATGTTACCGCCGCCAAACTCAAAGACGCCTATCTCGGTATCGGCGTCAAGCAGGAAACATTGTTAAAGCTGTTCGAGCAGCACAACGCCGAGTTTGAGAAGAAAGTCGGGCACAGCAGGGCGCAGGGTACATTTACCCGTTATCGGACGGTCTGCAACCATATTCGGGAGTTCCTGCCCCATACCCACAAGCGTGAGGATATTCCGTTAAAGGAACTCAACCTCACGTTCATCAACGACTTCGAGTATTTTTTGCGCACGGAGAAGAAATGCCATACCAATACCGTGTGGGGCTACATGATTGTGTTGAAACACATCGTTTCCATAGCGAGGAACGACGGGCGTTTGCCGTTCAACCCCTTTGCAGGATATATCAACTCTCCCGAAAGCGTGGATAGGGGCTACCTCACCCAAACGGAGATACAGACGCTCATGGACGCACCGATGAAGAACGCCACCCATGAACTTGTACGGGACTTGTTCGTCTTTTCGGTGTTCACGGGTTTGGCGTATTCCGACGTGAAGAACCTCACCACCGACCGCCTGCAAACATTCTTCGACGGCAACCTGTGGATAATCACCCGAAGAAAGAAGACCAACACCGAATCGAACATCCGTCTTTTGGACGTTCCCAAGCGTATCATAGAGAAATACAAGGGGCTGGCTCGGGACGGTCATGTTTTCCCCGTTCCGAGCAACGGAAGCTGCAACAAGATACTCAAAGAGATAGGCAGACAATGCGGCTTCAAGGTACGCTTGACCTACCATGTTGCACGTCACACGAACGCCACGACCGTACTTCTGTCGCACGGCGTACCCATCGAAACGGTGAGCCGCCTTTTGGGACACACGAACATAAAGACCACCCAAATTTACGCCAAAATCACCGCCCAGAAGATAAGCCAAGACATGGAAACCTTGTCGCACAAGTTGGAGGATATGGAGAAGAATATCTGCCGAGCCATCTAATTAAGAACAGAATACCGATGAAAGAAGAAAAGAACATTATCACGATGGACGGGCAGGGCAATATCTCCCTGCCGAGCGATATAGGCGCAACCGCCATGACCGAGCGGGAAATCTGCGAACTGTTCGGGGTTATCGCCCCGACGGTTCGGGCAGGGATAAAGGCACTCTGCAAAAGCGGAGTTTTATCTATATATGACATAAAGCGCATTATCCGCCTATCGGACAAATACAGCGCGGAGGTTTACAACCTCGAAACGATAGCCGCCCTCGCTTTCCGTGTCGAATCGTTCGGGGCGGCGAAAGTCCGCAGGGCATTATTAGAGAGGATTATACACGGGCGAAAAGAGAAAACGACGGTATTCGTGTCGGTTGTTTCGGACGGCAAGCCCAACAGCCGTTGGAAAGCATGATGATATATCAACATACCAACATGCAAACATACCAACATATCAGCATACCAACATACCAACATGCAAATCTATCACTATGGTGATAGATATTGCAGGTTCTATTCCTCTTTTCAGAGGAAAGCGGAGCAATCATTTCCGTTTACAAAGGCAAAGCAAGCACGGGGCTTTATGTCGGCTAAAAGGTCAGGCGGCTGCGCCGTTTCCCGATAAATCTTCCTCTCGCTTCGCTGCGAGCGTATTTATCGGGAAAACCTTGTATCCGACCGCCCCATGCAAAAGAGCCTTTGAAAACGGAAACGACCGCCCCGCCACCCACCGACCGAAAGGGAAAAAATAAGGTGGGGTTATATGGGTAAGCAGGTGGTAGGAACAGCCACAGCCGAAAGGCAGACGGCACGCCGCAGGGTATTTACGGAGAAAATACCGTAGCTTATTAGGGAATTTTCCGAGCCGCAATACTACGTATCGCTGAAAATTCCCCAATAAGGCAAGGGGCAAGCCCCTCTGCACACCCCATCGGGGACGGCATTTGCCGCCCCCGAAGATACAAAAAATCATTGTTTCACAAGCCAAAAAAGAAAGGAAGAATATATGGGTTTCGTAGTTTTACACATGGAAAAGGCGCACGGCAGCGACAGCGGAACAACCGCACATATCGAGCGTTTCATCATACCGAAGAACGCCGACCCCACACGCACGCACCTAAACCGCAGGCTCATCGAATACCCCGACGGGGTGAAAGACCGTTCGGCGGCTGTTCAGAGAAGACTGGAAGAAGCGGGGCTGACACGCAAAATCGGAAGCAACCAAGTACGGGCTATCCGCATCAACGTGTCGGGAACGCACGAGGACATGAAGCGGATAGAGGAAGAGGGGCGTTTGGACGAGTGGTGCGCCGACAATCTGAAATACTTCGCCGACACGTTCGGAAAGGAGAACATCGTGGCGGCTCACCTGCACAGGGACGAGGAAACGCCGCACATACACGTTACACTCGTCCCTATCGTCAAGGGAGAGCGCAAGCGCAGGAAAAGGGAGGAACAGACGAAGAAGCGATACCGCAAGAAGCCGACCGACACCGTGAGGCTGTGCGCAGACGATATTATGACACGGCTGAAATTGAAGTCCTACCAAGATACCTATGCCGAAGCGATGGCGAAATACGGGCTGCAAAGGGGCATAGACGGCTCGAAAGCTCGCCACAAGTCCACGCAGCAGTATTATCGGGATATACAGAAACTCTCCGACGACCTCAAAGCGGAAGTGGTGGATTTGCAGCAGCAGAAAGAAACGGCACGGGAGGAACTAAGACGGGCGAAAAAAGAAATACAGACCGAGAAGCTGAAAGGGGCGGCAACCACCGCAGCCGCCAACATCGCCGAGAGCGTCGGTTCTCTTTTCGGCAGTAACAAGGTCAAGACGCTGGAAAGGGAGAACACCGCCCTGCATAGGGAGGTAGCCGACCACGAGGAAACCATCGAAGCCCTGCAAGATAGGATACAGACCATGCAGGCAGACCACAGCAGGGAGATACGGGAAATGCAGCAAAAGCACGGCAGGGAGATAGCCGACAAGGACACAAGGCACAAGCAGGAAATATCGTTTCTGAAAACGGTAATCGCAAGGGCGGCGGCATGGTTTCCCTATTTCCGTGAAATGCTCCGTATCGAAAACCTCTGCCGCCTTGTCGGGTTCGATGAAAGGCAGACCGCAACGCTCGTCAAGGGAAAGCCGTTGGAGTATACGGGGGAACTCTACTCGGAGGAACACGGACGGAAATTCACGACCGAAAGGGCAGGTTTCCAAGTGCTGAAAGACCCCACGGACGGGACTAAATTGGTTCTTGTCATCGACCGAAAGCCCATTGCCGAGTGGTTTAAGGAACAGTTCGAGAAGTTAAGGCAGAACATACGCCGACCTATACAACCGCAAAGGAAAGGCAAGGGATTCAAGCTATAAATGTTAAATCCTGCCCGATTTGCCGAAAAAAGTGCGGTACGCCGTTCGTGGTGTACCGCACTTTTTTTATATTTGTTCGCAAGGTGATATACTTGAAGAAAATAACAGCCGATTTCGCTGTTAGCACAACATTCAAGACAATAAACAACTAATAATCAAAAGATTAGATGTTGAAATAGAGTAAAAAAGGATTTGTGTGCGAGCTATGAAAGAAGTGCTAAACGACATATATACAGACGGTTGCAAAGAAAAGAAGTACCGCTTGTCCGATTTCTTCAATCGGTGGTGGGATGAATACGCACAGCACCCGGCGGAGTACATCACCCCCGAACAGTACAAGGCGGTGAACGCTATCCGTGTATGTCGCACAACCACTTTGGGGATAGACACATACGTTTGTCCCGATTGTGGGGAAGTACGGGAAATCAGCCATAGTTGCAAACACCGTTTTTGCCCGTCATGCGGCTGGCGTGACACGCTGAAATGGGCGGCACGCATGAAAGAAAAGATGCTGCGGGTGCCGCACCGCCATGTGGTGATGACCTTGCCGCATATCCTGCTGGACTTGGTGAAGCGCAACAGGAAAGAAATGCTGAATATACTGATGCGTACTTCGGCTGAAACGCTGAAAGACTGGATGATGCACAAGTTCGGCTTGAAAACCGGAGTGATTGCCGTACTGCATACCTACGGGGAAACGAAACAGCTCCATGTACACACGCACATGATTATGTCATGGGGCGGCATAGATAACGACGGTAAGATAGTCATCCCCGAACATGACTACGTGCATATCCCCTCTATCTGTAAGGTATTCCGCTACAAGTTTGAACACGCCCTGATAGGGTTGTTCGATGCGGGCAGGTTGGAGCATGATTTCCACGACCGCATGGAGTTTATGGGCTTCATCAAAAAGGTGGTGAACAAAAAGGACTGGATTGTACATTTGGAGCAGCCCATACAGATGCCGGAACAGGTGATACAATATGTGGGCAGGTATTCCAAACGGGCGTGTCTGAGCGAGTACAAGATTACGGCAATGGACGGCGAAAACATTTCATTCCGTTACCGTGATTACAAAAACTCACCCGACAGGAGGAACCCGGTTGAAAAGGAACTGACACTGCACTACCGGGAGTTCTTCCCCCGGCTGCTGCAACACGTTCCACTGCGCTATTTCCGCATCGTGAGGTACTACGGCTTCTATTCCAATAAAGGCAGCCTGCCGGAAGAATACTTCGGACGGGATGAAAGCGAGATAGAGGAAGCTGAGTTGCAACAGGCAGAAAGCGGATATGAAAACCCGTACTTCTGCGAACGTTGCGGACGGACGAGAGTTTACAGCCATACCACGGTAACGGGTGGCGGCATGACATACACGGTAATACTGGAGCATTGCGACATACACCGGAAAAAAGCGGCATGACAGCAACATGGGATAGCTATGTCCTGCCGTGAACAAGAACAGTGAAATCCCATGAAAAGAAAGAAAGGAGAACTGAAAAATGAATGAAATACGGATAAGAGCAGTAATGAAACGAACGGGGTGCGGGCATGAACTTCACACCTCTTTCTGCCGGAAACAGCAGTCAAAAATTGAAGTTCTATATAGTATGTAATAAAGGAAATAAAAATTGTCTCGAACATGAGGATGAACCGCCCTAAACGGTCGGCTATCCTCTAAACATTATGCGGCAGCTTAAAAGACGACACCAAACCAGAAAAATCATCTTGACAACCACCCGACTTTGAACTACGAAGGATGAAATTTTTCAGGGACAACTTCCAGCATTTCCAAAAAACAGTTTACCCATTGACTTGGAGACAAACAAACAATTTGAGCATTAAGGTTTAAACCGAATTTTTCCGAAATTGACCTGACCTGACTTTTCCTGAAAATCGACTTTAAAGCTGTTTTTACAGATAAATCAGGTTTCTCTAACAGACAGGAAATAAATGCTAAGTATTTGGCTTTAAACTTAAAATCAAAAAATAACTGTTTTCTTTTAATGTTTAACAGGGCTGATTTGACAGTTGGCGGTGGAAAGAAACTTTCAGGACCTACCTCATAGACAAGTTTCAAATCAAAAAAAGTATGATAGAAAACGGTATATGGATTGTAAAGCTTCCTCGAAAATAACTTTTGTGTAGGTTCTAACTGAAGGACAATGGAACCTCCCAGAAAATTTCCAAGACTCTCAAACATCAGGATTTTGAAAATATCGGAAGTAATGCCATAAGGAATATTTGACACCACTTTGAAAGGAAATTTCGGAACTGCAAAATTCCTAAAATCACAACCGACAACTTGAACATTTCGGGCATCAGAAAATAATTTTCGTAAATGTTCAACCAAAGCTGTGTCGTTTTCAATAGCAACAACATTGTTGGCGATTTTTAATAAATGAACAGTAAGAAACCCCTTGCCTGCCCCAATATCTAAAACCGTATCCTGATTACTTATATTTGCTTGTCTTATTGCATCTTTTATTAGCACTTTATCAATAGTAAAGTGCTGACCCGTAAAACGAACGGGCAATTTCTTTTTTGTCATTAGTAACTTCTTACAGGTGAATACTTGACTGCAAATTTAGTAACTTTGCTTGATAAATTAACGAGAAAGAAGAGAAAATGAAAACCGACCGCATAACATCACCTATACGCAAGCAGGGGTTTCGTGCTTCGTAGGACAGTTAAGTGGTAAATTTAAAGTTCAGTTCTTCGTAGGAAGTTCAGTGGTTAAAATCCCTGCCTGCGTATAGCTGAGAACCGTTATCAACCTCGAAAAGCAAAAATACAATGAATAGAATATTAACACTATACCTCTTTTGGCTATTGTGTGGCACGGCTTCCGCACAACAAATAGTAAAATGGGACGATTTACAGACTATAACGGATAACGCACGGCGCACGGTCTATTATGAAAAAGGCAGTAAACAGCCGTTGCAGGGAGAATATCGCATTATACGAGGGTTTGACGAGGAGCGTGTTAAACTTTCCGACGGCATAATAAACGGTGATTATCTCCGCTATCGTGATGGGGTACTGCGTGAATCGGGCATATATGCCAAAGGAAAGCGCAACGGCATATTCACGGAGTATTACCAAGATGGCGTTACTCCCCGAAAAGAAACACCCATGCAGCAAGGCAAGATAGACGGAACTGTAAAGACCTATTTTCGTAACGGCAAAATAGAAACCGAAAAGGAGTATAGGCAGAGTGTGGAGAGCGGAAGGGAACGCCGCTTTGACAGCAAGACGGGTGAGCAGATTTTTGAATCTCATTATATAGACGGCAAAAAAGAGGGTGAGGAATGGGAAATTTTTGAGGATGGGCGCACGCTTCGCAGCAGGACTACACGACACTACCGTAACGGAAAACTTGACGGCTCTTATCGTGTGGAATCGACACGGGACGGCAAACCCTATATAACCATCGAGGGACAATACACCGACGGCGAGAAGTCGGGACGTTGGAAACAGTACAACGCCACCGATGACACAACCCATGAATGGGATGAATGATTTTCTTTTTTCGCAAGTTGATTTTATAAAATCGCCACCGAAACTTCGTACTTTCGGAAAAAGATGTTATATTTGCAAATGAAAGAGTTATTTGACAGCATAGCAACGCAAAACACTGAAATTCGCACAGTTGCTAAATCGTTACCTCTATTTCTCAAATAATTCGCTAAAAGTTTATTTCTCAATCGGTTAAGTCAAACCGAGAAAAATCTAAAATAGAGAGTGAGCTGACTCAGAAAAATACCAGTAAAAGCCCACTCTCTATCATTAACTACAAAAATCCTTCTCGAAACTATTCGACATTAACTATTACACCCTCAGAAGTAACAGTAGATGTACGCCCTGTTTCTTGATTTTCCTCAGTAAAAGTACCTACCAATTTAACGATATAGCGATACTTCTTAGCAGGATCAATAGTGAAAGTATGAGAGGTTTCCTCATTTACCAAGGTTATTCTATCTCTATAAATATTATTTTCCACTATTTGAATCTGTACTGAAATAGGACGTCTGAAGTCTTCTGGAATTACTGAAGGAATACTCCAAGTCAATGTCACTGTAGTAGCATTATCTTGAATATACTGCACATTCTCAGGCGTAGGTATGAAATAATTCAAGCCCTTGTCATCAAGCACATCTCTGTCATAGCAGCTGGACAGTGATAACACTACCAACAACATTGTAAAAATGGTTACTATCTTTTTCATAATTTTCTTCTTAATAGTTAAACATTAATATCCCGGATTCTGCGTATAGTTACCCTTTGAATAATTCATTTGTGGTTGGGAAATCGGAAAGTACTCATCACGACCGGCAGTAAAACGAGCATCATTGAACCAATCGAAGCGAGTTCTTTCAATAGCAAAATATTCGTTCATTGTCTTTTCCAACAATCCCCAACGCTGCAAATCAAAGAAACGATGACCTTCGCAAGCAAATTCAAGACGATTTTCCCACATTAAGGCTTTCCATGCAAAGTCCTTAGTCCAATTACAGTTAATACCCGGCTGATAAGTAGCAATATGATAATTCATTGTATATGAACCGTCAGCTTGAGTCAAACGAACCAAACTATTGGCAGCACGAGTACGAATCTGGTTAATATATGGCAGGGCTTCCATTTCTCTATCCAATTGAATCAAAATCTCAGCTTTCCACAGCAACACGTCATCGTAACGAATCATCTTCTTATTCATAGAATTAAATTGCCATCCATCATAAGCAATACAACCACAATCAGGATGTGGCATATCTTTGATGGGTTTCAAGAAACTATAAGTAATCGGATCACGAGTAGCAGTTGAATGGAATAATAAATCAGGATCATACTTCCAAGGCTGTCCAGGAGCTACGATAGTATGGCTAAATCGGGGATCCCATGTATACTTATCAAAGTAAGGCTTAGCGCCAGAATTAACGATATCCAAATTATAAGAACCATCTGAATTTTTAATATATTGACCATAATCATCCTCATTATAATCCTCGAAACGGGGTAAACCGTTTTCATCTGTCTTAAACGCATTAGTCAACGTATAGCTAGCATGGTTAAAGTCACAACACTTAAATACAAAATTACCAGGTTGTGTTTCGGGCCACATCCATGGATGATTCAAACCTTCAGCGCGATTAAATCGACCTGCTGTATGAAAATTATTATCAAGAGCAAATTGTAATTCCCAAATGGATTCTTTAGTAGCATTATCATACTCTACCAAAAAGTTATTACCAAAATCAGATTCCAAACCTACACGACCACCTTCTTGATCAATAATTTTATCAATATAAGGCAAAGCTTCTGCAAGTAATTCCTTATTGATATTTATCACTTGATGACGGTCATCCTGTTCGTAAGCCATATTTAATATTGTCCTAGCAACCATAGCAGTAGCAGCATTACGGCTTACACGACCTTTATCCATCTGATCCAAAGGCAATAATTCCTCGGCCTTTTTAAAATCATCAAGAATACGTTGCCATAAGTAAAGATCATTCCCCTTATCCAATTCACGGTTAGGTACTGCTTCAAAAGCATCTGACATACCTACTACATTCTCATCAATATAGGGTACATATTTCCAAAGTTTTTTCAAACGATACAACGTAAATGAACGGATAAAGAGCATCTCACCCATAAAACTATTCTTATTAGGTAACTCTTCTTCCGTAAAATTTGCCATTCTTTGAATTGCTGTATTACATCTTTGGATAACTTGATAAGAATTATACCAAGTACCATCCAATGCACCGGTATTAGGATTTACATAAGTAAAAAGTGATATGTTACCAAAAGAACCTACAGCATCAGCAACACCACCACCACCTTTGTAGCAGTCATCCGAACGCATAGAACCACTCCACCAATACATATAAGGAGAGGAATCCAATGACCCCATCTCACACATACGGGCATAGGCTGCTGTGACAAAACCTTCTATATCGCTAGGTTTGTTAAGTATATTTTGGTCCAGAACTTGTTTAGGATTGATATCCAAATATGAATCACAACTGCTGACTCCCAATATAGAGCATAGAGCAATTGATAAAGTTATATATTTGCTTTTCATAATAATTTATTAATTAAGTTTAAAAAGAAACATTGATACCGAAATTGAAAGTAAATGGTGTCAGATAATGATAAGAAGGTCTTTCTGGATCGAAACTTGTATATTTGTCATCTCCCCAAAACTTCTTCAAAGTAAATACATTATATGCAGCAGCGTACAAACGCAGATTACTCATATGCATTTTTTTGATAAGCTTAGTCGGAAATGTATAACCCAATTCAATATTTCTCAACTTAATATATGAACCATCTTCTATGAACCAAGAAGAGAATCTTTGTTCTTGATTGGCAGTATTATTCGAGATAGCCGGAATATCAGAATTCGGATTGTCAGGTGACCAACCGCCCAACATACGAGTTGCATGATTTTTCCATGCAGGATTGGTGAAAAGCCAAATATCACTCTCTTTCTTCCAGTCGCTATTTACATCATTACCGAACATACCCTCAAAAAATAAGTTCAAGTCAAAGCCCTTATAAGCGAAATCAAAATTAAGACCTCCAAAGAAATCCGGGTCATAGCAACCTATCCAAGTTCTATCATATGTTTCATTGATTACACCATCACCATCTAAGTCCTTGTAGCGAATACGTCCAACTGCTTTACCTGGCTGGTCTGCATGAGCATCAACTTCCTCTTGAGTTTTGAAAATACCATCAGCTACCAAACCATAAGCAGAATTTGGAGAACGTCCTAAAATCAAATCGTGTACACCATCACCAGCATACTTATTGATTACATTGGAAGGAAGGTCAGTCAATTCAGTTTTGTATGTACCAATATTGGCACTAACAGCCCACTGGAATTCACTGGAGGGGTCACTCTTGAAAGATACTGTAAATTCTACACCTTGGTTATTCATACTAGCACCATTAACCCAAGGTTCACCACCTTCACCCATTGCTGCGATATATGGAGTCTGGACCAAGATATCATTTGTTTTCTTATAGTAATAGTCAAAAGAACCAGTCAAACGTTGATTGAAAAATCCAAAGTCAACGCCGAAGTCTGTTTGTTTGGTTGTTTCCCATTTCAAATCAGGGTTACCAATCCAAGTTCTTCTATAGCCAGACTGCAAAGCGCCGGTTGCTTGTCCCTTAATAGGATATGCAGTATCAAAATAATTAGTAGTAAATGGAGTAGTTGTGTAACCACGAGGTAATCCTTGTACACTACCATTCGTACCCCAACTGAAACGAATTTTCAGATCAGACAACCAGTCCGCATCTTCCATAAAAGCTTCATCCTTAATTCTCCAACCAGCAGAAAATGCAGGAAATACACCATAACGATTATTGACACCAAACAAAGAAGAACCATCACGACGTACAGTTGCAGACAACAAATATTTACCAGCATATGAATAATTGGCCTTAGCAAAAAGAGAGAAATAAGTATATTCATCAGCAGAACTACTTACATCAATTTCATCACCGGTAGCAACACTAAGACCGGCAAAATCACGATCTTCCAAATAAAGTCCTTCTCTACTTGCATAAAAACCTTCTTGTACATAACGGGTAAACTCACTACCAAATACAGCATCAATATGGTGTTTTCCAAAACTTTTATTATAGGACAAAGTATTAGTCCATACATAATTTAACGGATGGGACTGGTTATTTCTTACATAATTTTTATCATTGCCTCTAAAACCAGTCTCTACATAAGCCCCATCTACTGTTCTACTATAAGAGTTACCATAATTTATACCAAACTGAGTTCTAGCAGATATACCATTCCAAATATTCAGGTCTGCAAAAACATTACCAATAATTTTCACATAATTATTGATATTATCTTTACCCATAGTCATTTTACGTACCGGATTATCAAAATCATCAAGTCCTGCAGGTCCTGCCCAGTTACCATTTACATCATAAACAGGAACCATAGGTGGCATAATCATAGCCAAAAAGGTTTCCCATTGACTTTTATACTGCAAATAAGAAATAGCTAAATTTTCTCCTACTTTCAAACGATCTTTAATCAAACTATATTCCGTGTTAGCACGTACAGAATATTGTTTGAAAAAAGAATGAATTTGTGTACCTTGGTTGTTAGTATACCCTAATGAAAACAAACTTTTAGCTTTATCCGAACCATTAGAAATAGTCAACTGATGATTTGTAGAAACTGCTGTACGGAAAATCTCATCCATCCAATTTGTATCAGTTGCTTTTACCAATTGATTATTATCCAAATATTCTTTCATTTTCATATTATCCAATACCAGCATTCCATTATCACCTCTATGATACTCATACTCAAAGCCATTGGGTAATAATAGGCCTGAACCATAAGCCCACTCATCATAAGCAGCAGCGCGGAAGGCAGCAGTACCCCATTCTGTGGCGTTCATCATTTCCGGTCTATTTATTATAGAACTTACAGAAACACTACCATTATAGTCAATGGTAGTCTTACCAGCTTTACCTTTTTTAGTTTGGACTAAAATCACACCACCAGAAGCACGTGCACCATAAATTGAGGCAGAAGCAGCATCTTTCAATACCTGAATAGATTCAATATCTCCTGAATTTATGTCACGTAGATTCAGACCTTCAGCTGGCATACCATCCAATACAATTAATGGAGTAACAGCTCCAGACAAAGAAGAAAGACCACGAATTTGAATGCCTATATCTTCTGCAGGATTACCGCCATTGTTGCTAATTTTCACACCGGCCATCTTACCCTGCATAGCTTTCATAACGTTAGCGGAAGTCTTCTTGATGTCTTTTGAATCCGCCAATGCAACCGATCCGGTTAAGTCAGCTTTTTTCTGAGTCATATAACCAGTGTATACAACGACTTCAGACAACATCGTAGCATCACTTTTCATAATAACATCCAAAGATTTCAAGCCTTTAACAGAATATTCTTCTGTTTTTTGACCAATATAAGAAAAGACTAACACAGCATTATCAGAAGGTATTCTTATCGAATATTTTCCCTCCACATCAGTAGTTGTACCTATAGTAGTTCCTTTAACGACAACATTTACCCCAATAAGAGGTTCATTAGTCCCTTCTTCCAGAACTGTTCCTTGTATTACTCTCGCTTGTTGAATCTCATTAGAAGTATCTACGCCATGCTCAGATACTTGAATAGATCCATTTGTCCCCGATGCAGCGGTTGCAAGGGGCAAATTATCCCCTGCATACACTGCAAATGATAGCATTGATGCCAATGCTATGAAACCATTCCTTTTAAAAGAAATCCTCATAATACTTTGATTTAATAGTTAATAAAAAAACAACGTAATTTTAAATATCGGGTATACCCAATTTTACCATCTTGGAATTTCCAAATCGTCCTTGCTCGGCAAAGCCGGGAATTTGGCATGCGGCTCGGCCTGGTACCAGAAAGTGGTCGACGAGATATCCGACTTCTGGTTGTTGTAGCGTCCGTCATGACGCCATCCCAAATCCTGTATCGTGACCTTCAGGTCCTTGTCGAAGCGTACCGGGTCAAGGATATGCCAGCGGTACAGCCCGAAAGCGGTCACCGCACGGTACAGCCCGTCGGGACGGATTACCTGGTGCATGCCGGCATAGGGGGTGGTGAACTCCTGGTACTGGCGCGTCTTCTGGTTCTCGAAATTGTACGAGCCGCAGAAGTAGTCCTCAGTCCCGGTCCCGCAGATAGTCGGGTATTCCTTGTCACCGTCCATGTAGAACTTGATTTCCCCTTCACCCCACCAGCAGTTGTCGTTTACACGCCATGCCAGGTAGGTACCCACGTACTGTCCCTTGCCCTTCACACCGTCAATCAGCGTGTGCAGCGACCCTTGGGTCGGGTTGGAGCGGCGGAACTGCGCGTGGAAGTAGGCCTCGTCCTCAGGAACTTCTGTCAAGGTGTAGTTGATTTGGTAGTACAGGCGCATCTCCTCGGCGGTGTTGATGTTCTCCAGCGTGATACGGGCTTTCTTGCGGAAAGGCATCTTCCAGTAGCAGTTGAAGGCGCTGCCCGGATTCACGCAAACGGCCAGTGAGGAGAGCTGTGCATATTCATTGTATGCGCTGCAGAAGAAGTCACCCACCGGACATTCGACGGAAGGCTCCTTCTCATCGTCCCAGTACATTCTCAGGATGGAGAAGCGCCAGTTCCCGGTCGGTGTCATCCAGATCTGCTGGATGGCTCCCGGACCCTCGATTTCCGCAATCGTGATTGTCTCTCCCGGTTTCACGATGATGAAGGGGTTTACCTTCCAACCCTTGCCCAGGTCCTTGGCCGCATGGTGGGCGTTGGCCACATTGCGCTGATCCTTGTCCCTGACCGGATCGGCCATGCCGCCCTTGCCCTTCTCGCCTGTAAAGTTCTCAGGGCTGATGGAACGTGTCTTGGCATCGGACAGTCTTGACAGGTTACCCATGTTCATGTCCAGACCGTTGAACGGGTAGTTGCTTTGGGCGTAAACACCCACGGTGACCATGCATAAGGCCGCCAAAATTAATGATTTGATTCTCATGTTTTAAATAGATTAATGGTTTGTATACTTAGTTAATGGTTTCAGCAAGTTTTGCCAGTTCAAGATATTTCTTGTATAGTTTTTCGTAGATGAGGGCTCTTTTCTCATCCGGCCGGTATTCAGCCTCGATGTCCGACCCCATGTGCCTTGTCGCCTCATTGATATCCTTGTACACCCCTACGGCAACTGCCGCGAACATTGCCGCTCCCAAGGCACAGGTCTGTTCCGAGCGTACCACACGGATGGGCATGTCCAGCACGTCCGCCAGCGTCTGCATCACGAAGGGCGCCTTCTTGCTGATACCTCCGATGGCATTGACCGAATCAATGCGCAGCCCCTGGCCCTTCATATGCTCCACAATACGGCGGGAACCGAAGGCGGTGGCTTCCACCAGCGCACGGAATATTTCCGGGGCGCTGGTACCCAGCGTGAGTCCCGCAACGGCACCCTTCACGTTCTGGTCCGCATCGGGGGTACGGCGGCCGTTCATCCAGTCCAGGGCGACAACACCGTCCTCGGAGGGTTCCATGTCCTGGGCCTCACGGGTGAGTTCCACCAGCATGCCGTCCAGAACTTTCTGCCTGGCCTCCCCTCCGGGGATATCTTTCAGTGTCCATGCCAGCATCTTCCTGAACCAGGCGTAGATGTCTCCGAAAGCCGACTGTCCGGCTTCGAAACCGATGAATCCCGGAAGCACCGAACCGTCCACCTGGCCGCAGATTCCCTTGATACAGCGTCCGCCTACCTCGTCTTTGCCGGCAACCATGATGTCGCAGGTGGATGTTCCCATGATACGTGTCAGTATCCCCGGGGCGACGGATGCGCCTACGGCTCCCATATGGGCGTCCAGCGCCCCCACGGCCACGGCGATTCCTTGGGGAAGTCCAAGCCTGTCTGCCCACTCGGGTGTCAGTTCCCCTGCCTTGGTGTCGCTGGTGTGGGTTTCTGTGAACAGATGGGGGAGCATTTCCTTCAAGGCCGGATTAAGTTCTTCGAGAACTTCGCCGGAAGGAAGACCCCAACTGGCATGCCACATTGCTTTATGTCCAGCAGCACAACGGCTACGAAAGATCTGTTCCGGAATAGTGTTACCAGTTACTAATCCGGTCATCCAATCACAATGTTCTACCCAAGCATAAGCAGCATCCTTTATAGCGACGTTTGTGTTGATAATATGTAAAACCTTTGACCATACCCATTCTGATGAATAAGTACCACCTTCATAAAGTAAATAATCAAGGTTACGTTTATTGATCAGTGCATTGATTTGCTCAGCTTCTCGAACAGCTGTATGATCTTTCCAAAGAATAAACATAGCATCCGGTTCTTCTGCAAACTCGGGACATAAAGCTAATGGCATTCCTGCCTTATCGGTTAAAGCAGGAGTACTACCAGTTGTGTCAAAACATAATCCACAAATAGAAGCAATCTCTTCTTCCTTCAAATCTGATAAGGCTATATGTACAGCCTCTATCATGGATTCAATATAATCCAATGGATGTTGGCGATAACGATTGTTGTGTGCATCGCAGTAAAGCCCCGCTTTCCAACGGGGGTAAAAACTTACCCCCGTAGCCATTTCACGGCCAGTATATGTATCCACTACCAGTGCACGACAAGAATCCGTACCAAAATCAAGACCAATAACGTATTTCTTGTTTGATTCCATACTCTAAAGCATTATTTGGTTGTTAACTCTTGTTTTCTTGCAATGAAAAGCCCATAATAGGCAATCACTGCAAAAGCAACGGCCGGTACAACATATGCAGCCATAATACTACCCGTCTGGTCGGAGACAATACCCTGAATTTGGGTCAGAACGGCAGCACCGGCAATAGCCATTACCATGAATGAACCTCCAATCTTAGTGTCATCCCCCAAACCTGTAAGACCAAAACCATAAATGGTCGGGAACATCAATGACATACAACCAGAAATGCCCATCAGGCAATAGACGCCGAAACTGCCCTTGCCGAACATGGCACCCAAACAACACATTACAGCAAGAAGCGCAAGTCCTATCAAGAGTTTATAAGCTTTCACATATTTCATCATGGCAGTACATACGAATCTCATTACTACAAAGAGAATAAGTGACATGATATAGTAAGTAGCTGCAGCCTGTTCTGCTGTACGTGGCAGCAAATCATTCAATCCAAGCCATTCACAACAATTATAGAATGCGGCAGCTACCGGTTCCACTCCCCGTAATGCATTTACAACAGCATCTGCAGAAGCAGAATCTCCTAAAGAAGCCAATACACCGTCAAAATTCAGCTGTACCATAGCATAACGGATCACGAATGACCATACGGCTATCTGTGCACCAATATTGAAAAATTGTGCTATTACACCCCATACATAATTCTTATTCTTTATAAGACGACGAAGAGTGGCACCAAACTCTATTTTTTCACCTTTTTCACTAAGATTAGGCATTTTGGTAAGCCGAATAGCAAGTAAGAGCACCAACATCACCAGACCAAGTACCACATAAGCAGTAGTAACAGCATTCAATTCCTGCCCCTGGATGGCGGCCAGCTCCTCAGCCGGAAGTTGGGCACGCTCTGTCGCTGTCATTCCATTCAGTTGTGAGAGGATGAAAATCTGACTGATCACCACTCCCGTAATCGCTCCGAACGGATTGAAGGCCTGAGACAGATTCAAACGGCGTGTCGCGGTACTTTCAGGACCGATTGCCAATACATAAGAATTAGTAGACGTCTCCAGAACTGAAAGTCCGGCAAAGAGAACAAAGATTGCCAGCAGATACATAAAGAAGCTGAAATCAACATTCACTCCCGAGCTAAGCATGGCAGGATAGAACAGTAAAGCCCCAAATGCATATAGACCAAGTCCCAGCATCACGCCTGATTTATAAGTGTATTTCTTGATAAACAAGGCACCGGGAACAGCACAACATCCATATCCCAACAAATAGCACACTACCTGTATCCAAGCTGTTTTTGAATCACTCATACTCATGATGCGCTTGAAAGCTGCAAGCATAGTATCTGTCAGATTATTCGGCACAGCCCAGGCAAAGAAAAGAGTAGTGAGCAGAATGAATGGGAAGAGGATTCCTTTCGGTATTATTTTATTTGATTCCATACGAATTCTCCATTATATAGTTACCCTATTGAAACTTTGTTTTTATTACATTCAAATCTGCTCCAAATAAATCTTGCACGATAGGAACCAATTGTTCATCCTTACCTTGTACATGAATCACCTTTTGCGTATGGACCAATGAGGCACCGGGAGCCAGCTCCGCACCAGGAGAAGACGTTTCAATTTCATAGAAAGGTCCCATTATAGAACCGTCTTCTACCGGACCGTCATTATAAGAGTTGATTACATCGCCGGCAAACGGATCTTCCTGAGGTCCCCATTGGCCATTTACGTAGACTGAAGGAGTTTCGGGAAGACTACACCACAGGATTGTGAGTACGCCTTTCGATGAATCATAACTTCCGCAAATATCCGTTGCCCGTGAAGCCGGCAATCCCAGCTTGGAACGATAGAGCCCGTCAATCTTGAAATAGATAATACCATTTTCCTTTATCAGCCTATCCGCCGGTATCTTACCGAAATATTCATCATTCACAATTGTTCCTTCCGCATCTTGCTTATAAGGAATGAATACAGTAGTGGTCGGTGTAGGATTAAAACAGCCGAGCATCCACACAGATACAAGACCACCCTCTTTTGTCCATGCCTTGTCACCTGTATTGGTAATCTTATTCTCACTCTTGTAAGCTACAATTTTCATATCATTTGTAAGCTGGATATTAAAATCGGCAGCCACTTCACCAGCATCCATCAACGATACAGTACGGTCAATATTCATATCAAAAGTAGTACCGGAAGCATTTGTCAAACGAGTATCTTTCACAAAACGGATACTACTGTTGTCTTGCGACTTTATGTCAAAAGCTTCAGTATCAAGTACCGGAGGAACTATCCAATTATCATAAACCTGCTCTTGTCCTTCCTTAAAATAAAGTGAGAACGGACCACCTTCCGGACCAAGCCAGAAGCGTTCCTCACCTCCTACCGGATTAAATTGAGAACTGACTTTGCCTTCATTTATGAAACGATAATTAATCCAGCCGTAACTATCACCTTCATCGCCGGAAGCAGAAGTAGTCATTACACGGCCTTGCCATGCAGGAATAACCATCACTTTAGAATTCCCATCAGCAGATACCAATTCAGTATATTCAATGCCGTGGTCCTTTAAGAACTGGGCATCATAAGCATAACTTCCCATCTTGATTTCTTTTTGTCCGCCGCATGATACAAGTATTGCAGTTGCACCTACCAGCAGAGTGTTTTTCAGTTTGGTTGATTTCAACATAACGCCTGTTTCCTTTATTTATAGAGAGGTCCATAATTCTTGCAAGCTCTATAGTCACTGCCTTCCATATCCTCGCCAAAAGCAGTCCATGCACTGGGACGGAAAATATTTTCCTCAGAAACATTGTGCATGCATACCGGGATACGAAGCATGGAAGCCAGAGTAATCAAGTCAGCACCGATATGACCATAACTGATAGCGCCATGATTAGCCCCCCAGTTATTCATAACAGTATATACATCACGGAAATACCCCTTACCTGTCAGACGTGGAGCGAAGAAAGTGGAAGGCCATGTACGGTCAGTACGTTCATTGATAGCCTTGAAAACATCCTTATCCAAATTTACTGTCCAGCCTTCGGCAATCTGCAATACCGGACCTTGACCTTTTACGAGATTCAAACGGCACATTGTTACCGGCATTTCACCACGAGTCAGGAACTGGGAAGAATAACCACCGCCACGCATATATTCGCGACTGGCCGGATGCCACTTGGTTACAGAAAGACAAGCTTCTACTTCCTCTTCCGTAATTTCCCAGAAAGGCTTCATTACCGGTTTATTGTCACGTGTCTGACAGCCTGTTCCATCAAGCGTACAAGAGCCGGAGTTGATCAGGTGAATGAAACCGTTTGCCGCCTTACCTTCCAATTTCTTACCCGTTACCCGTTCTATGGCATTCGGACTCCAATAAGTACGCACATCCGCAAATATCTGTGCAGTATTGGTCAATAGATGATTGAAGAGCATTGAAGTACAATTCAACGTATCATTTTCCGTAGCGAAAGTAAATGCTTCACGGATACCGTTCCAATCGAAAGAAGTATTCAGTATAGCTTCTGAAAAATCACCGTCAGGCTTATAATCCGTCCACTGGCGCTGTCCCTGGAAACCCGCGGCAATCGCATTGTGTCCCATTGACTCTTCCTTGAACCCCATTTCAGCCAATTTCGGATTGCCAATCATCATATCACGGAAAATAAGGGTCATTTTTACCACGTATTCCCAACGGGCATCTTTCTCTTCACGGGAATATACTAGATGTTCCGGATTAAAGTCTGTCCCTTCATTACTCTTGCAATACTTTTCTGTCCATGCCATGGCACGTGCGAACTCTTCATGGTCATAAATGCCCAACTGGACACGACGTTCTATCTCACTGGCATCCACATACTCATTACGCATGCCCAAATACTCCTGGAAGAAATCAGGATTGGGAATAGAGCCTGCAATGCCCATGGATACACTGCCGATTGAAAGATAGGATTTCCCCTTCATTGTAGCCACAGCTATACCTGCACGGGCAAA
>NZ_QTLV01000007.1:74425-246106 GCF_003602795.1 Bacteroides sp. AF34-31BH | reverse complement strand
GTGGGGCACTTTTTAAATGTTGTTCCGGGTCCCTTTTCAAGTGTTAGCTACACTTCTCTTTTGCCTTGGTGAGTAAAGCGGCTGTTTCCAACGGATCTAAAAACCTGGGGTTCGCATCATCGTAATAGATTCCTATTCCGAATTTTTCCGATAACGGGCGGATAAGGTCGGATGTATGAAACTCGTATGTCCGCAAATTGATAAGATGATAGGTTATTCCCCACCCGTTGCGGCTTACTTCATACACAACATAGCTGTCATAGCTGTAGCCTTCCAATACTACCACTTGGTTGACTGAAACGGTCTGAACGCTTCTGTCGTAACTTCTATTAGCTCCTAATAAATGTACTTTAGTCATAATGATTTGATTTTAAAATGATTCATATTCTGTCAGAGTATCACGCAAAGAATAAGGATGAAAAGAGCGAGCACGCAAAGGATACGCCACACGGCACGGATGAGGAAAACCACCACCGCCAAAACTGCCGACATGGGCAGAATACCACCCAAAAAGGCACACACGAAACGCACCGCCACATAGACCACGAAACCGACCAGCAACCACTTCACCAAATTTTTAATGCCGGTTGGAGCGGAGCCGAAGTCTCGTTTCAAATCCTGCTGTATTTCAATTCTCTTTTTCATAACATTGACTTTTTTTTTATGCCTTGTCGGTGGCTTCACCTTGCTCGTTTCAGGGGGCAGATACGGACGGGGAGAAAATATGCAAGGCTTTTGGTGAAAAATTTTCAACCGCCCGGCTGGACGGATTGAAAAATTTTCGCCAAAACCCGCAGGGCGCGCAGCGGCCTTGCAGATTTTTAGGGGCCCTGTCCGTAGCTTCGCACCCTGAACCACGCAAGGTGGAGCTACTGACGGGATAAATAAAAATGGGAAAATCGTTATATGGGAAAAAGAGAATTGGAATGCGACAGGATTTCATAGGCATTGCTTATTGGCATTTTTTTAACTATGCAGCCTTAATGTCATAAAATGGCACTCTATAAACTATTATTAATCATATTTTTTATTGTTATTATGAATGGAAGTTTGAATTCAATATTTATCAGTCTTTTGGGTTTTATCGTTTGCATTTGTAAATGTTCTATCTATGCTCATGTTTAAATTGAGTATGATAATGAATATTGAACTACAAGATAATTATGACTGAGGTTAAAAAATAGGAAACTAGTTTCTTACTATGCTGATGGTTATTCTAAAGTTGGGAGAGGGCAAGAAATATCTAGTGGTAACGTAAGTCCGAAATAAGATTAGAAAATCTCCAGTTGTCCGTCATTGACAAAATTTACATCAATGGCAGGCTTTTTTTCAAAGAAGCAATAAGCGGTAATAGCAGACAAGGTGTTTGTCACAAAATTGTTGAAGGAGTAGTGTCTGGAGTGTTCAATCCGTGTGATGTTTTTTAACTTGTCGTTGCCCGTTCCAATCAAAGTCCATTTCTTGGGCAGAATATTATCAGCTATGCCCATCAGACTGTTCTTCATATTGTTCTTAACCTTTGTAACAAACTGTATGTCATTGAGAAACAGATTTTCAAACAGAACTTGCCCGCTATATCTCTTGTCGGCTATAATTTCCCCTTTATGTTCTCCAGGAACTTGTCTTGCTTTAGGAATTCCCGGTCATCCACATTTCCGGATGTGAACATGAAATTGAGGATTTCACCCTTGTCATTGATAATCAGATACAGCTTGAACCCGAAGAACCAGTCCATAGAGCATTTCCCACGCTCGGCAAGTCCTTTAAAGGTCTTGTGAATCAGAATCCTTTAGTTACAGCAGACACACAAGGGGGCGAATTGACAAAGCTAATGCCAGTACAGGTTCCCGACAGAACCTTTTTGATGAAAATAGTCAGTGGAAGCAGTACCTCCTTTTCCAATTCAACAAAAATGGTTATAAGATACACATTGGGGAAACATACCCTTCAAATAGTTTGCAGACATATTTTTTTATAATAATACTTGAAACATCTGAAACCTCAGGAATGGAACAGAATAAGGATAACCATGATTTCAGCATCGTTCATGGTTCTGCTTGTTTCGCTGTTTGTGCTTCTTGTCTTCAACTATATATTTTTCTTGTTGTAATGCAAATTCCTTGCAGAAATCATTTGCTATACAATAAAGCTCTGTAACTTAACCTCTGAGAACATAGTGGTAATCGTTTAAATGTTATTATTCTGCATTATAATTTTAAGATTTTATCGCTATGTTCCTACTATTCAATAGGATATTTATCAAATTATATCGAACTCACGTTAGTGGTATATACTTACTATCTTCACATTGAGTTCTATAATGCTATTTTAGGGCAAAGAAGTGTTCGAACCGATATTATTTGTTAGTATACCGTTTGTATTTGTTTGTGAGCTTTTTGCCTAAATCTTGGAATAGCTTATATTCTCTACTATAGGATTACAGTTCATGATTTCCTTTGTTAATGTAGTATTTTATTTCCCTATTGTGAGCATACGCATAAGTTTTAAGTTATGTTACTCGAGAAAGGAATAATTTTGCTATGGAGTCATTAGGTTCTATTAAAATTGGAACGTTATCAAAATCATTATGCAAAGCTTTGCATAAATGTCTTTAAGGGGAGTAATGATTCCCTTAAACGGTTGCTATATTTTAGGTGTATCAGCTGTGTAGAGAAATAAGATTTTAAAATATGAAAATCCCTCTATTATTACCTCATGATTAATAGTGAGGTAGTAATAGAGAGATTTTTGAGGAGAATTTTAATTTGTAAGATTCTTAATTTTTAATTTCTATTTTAAAGTACTTTATGGTTTATAATGTTTTGATTTTATATTATCATTTGAGCAATTAAATTTAAAAATCAGCTATTGGTCTTGATTAACTACTCGTATAGGAATTGTGCCGTAGCTTTACAGTCTTTATTGGATGATAAATATGCCCAATGTGCACTGAAACCTTCGGGGAATGTATAAGTTAGTTCTTTTCCGGCTTTCAAATCAAATTCTTTATAAACCAGCTTTTGCTCTAAATAGTGGGATACTGATATCCAAAGAGTAACTTTGGCGTCTTTATCAGTGCATAAAGTCAATGTCTTTTTGTCATATCCGGTCATCAGATAAGGATCACTTAAGGCATTGCTCTTCACAGAAGTGTTTTTCCAAGGGCCGCCCTTGCCTATAGGTTTTCCTAATTTCCATAAATCGTCAATGCTTCCGAACCACAATCCTGCTTTTCCGTCTTGGTTTTTATAAATGGAATTAGAAGGCTGGGCATCTTTTCTGACACCTGACATCACTAATAGTCCATTCCAACTATTGAAATCGTCGATGTAATAGTTGTGCGAAGATACCGGACGCATCATCGAGAAAAGAGGTTCCCGTCCTACATGTATCAGTGGCAATTCATAAAAAGTACCGTGAATATTGGCTATTTCCCGTTCGGATTCCACTTCGCGGATGCTACGCGCATTTTTCATTCCATCAAAAGCTGCGTTTCCTTTAGGCAGACGTAAGTTTCCTTTGGAGGTATGTAGGATAACGGAAGCTTCGTCAACACTCCATAGTTCTCTCAGTTGGTTTCTATTGGCTGCTTTGGCATTGAACTGTGCTTTTTTTGAATAGTGTACTTTGGTTTCCAAGGCTCTGTTGGCTAGTGAGTCGGTAATGCCTGGTGTAAATTCAAATGTGAACTTTTGGAATTCGTAGGCTCCTTTTTCAAGAATTTTACCCTCTTTCACTATAGAAGTGTGACAAGACAAATTATAATTGTAACGGTTACTGAATAGTTTGGAGGTCAGTACCTCATCTTTGGTATCTATTTGTGCAAGTCCTTTGAACAACTTTGCATGTTTGTTTCTGTCGATAAAACGAGCGGTAGTGTAGTGCAGTATGAACGAGGCTTTGCCATCAGTCATGGGTTTCAGGCGTATCCATTCGCCTTCTAGTTCTTTAGAGAAAATATATGATTGACTGCCGGCACCTTCTAATTGGAAAGATTCCACATCTGTCCAGTTATTGTTTCCCTTTTTATCTATTTGAAGAGTAAAAGCCAGGGGAGCATCGGTATGATTGATAATATATGCCATGCGATGGTCAAAACCGGCAAACAGATACTGCTCACTTTCTTGAGCAGTTACTATTGTATCATTGAGCCAGATGGCACCGTAGCCCGTAGCAGGTCCCCAATCCTTGAAATCAGACTTTTGTCCGAACCATAGATTGGATTGCGGCTGTCCTGTCAATAGATTCCCTTGGATGCTGGACTCGTCTGTAGCCAATACGATTTGGCCGTTCCATGAGCAGAAATCGGGAATATATCTTAAGTGTGAAGCTATCGGACGGATACCTGCCGTGTTTTGTGAAGAGAATGTTGCCGGAAAATCAAAGAACATTCCGTGCATGTCCATCATCATTTTGTTATTGCCTATTTCACGAATGCGGGGCCACTCTGTGAACCAGCCATGCGACGGGTCATTGTTATAGGTAGCTTTGGGTAGTAAATAGGTGCTCCACTTTCCGCTTTCCATCACTTTCAGTCGGACGGCGTTTTTGTCCCATCCCATTGTCCACAAAGGAGAGTTGTCGTTGGGAACGGCGTGAACTCCGTGACGGGTGGTGACATCGGTGAACTGTTTGCGTTCGACAACCGTGAATTTTTGTCCGTCAAACTCAGCCAATACACCAAACTTTTCCGGCCCTTTTTGTCCTTCAACAGGTACCTGCCAATCTTTGGGATTTTCACCGGCTTCGCCATTATTGGCCAGTATCAGCTTGCCTTGTGCCGTATAGCCTCCCTTGCCATGCCAGCCGGGCAAGGGGTTGTGATAAAGCTTTTTCACTTCCAATGTATTTACATTGGCTTCGTAAAGCATTCCTTCCATATCGTAATAGTATACCATATTGGCCGGGTCGCTCAAGTGGCGGGCAATGGCTGTGATGCGTCCGGGCATTTGTTTGATAGGGATGGTGCGTATGTTCCCTTTGGCATCTATCAGGTAGTGTCCTATCAATAATTGGTTGGATTCCGCGTGCACTAAACGAGCAGCAGGCGTTCCTCCTACGCTACCCGGGAAAATTTCCATATTCTTGTGCTCGTCCACAATGTATAGTTTATGTTCACTCCCTTTGGGCCTGTGTGCGGCATAATTCACCATATATAGTTTCCCTTGCCAAGGTACAATGGCTCCGATACCACATTCATCTCCATAAGCGTATTGCCCGTTTATGCGGGCATGTGCATAAGTTGTCAGGTGAGGATATACTCCGCTTATACAGCGTTCTCCTGAAGTGGATGCAATGTTTACACTGTCTTTGTCGGTCGTAAAAGATGACGGGTTTCCTTGGTTGCTTGTGCAGAAAGTCAGTAATGTACTTCCTGCCAGGCAACAACAGGCTGTTAAAATACGGTTCATTCTATTGGTTTTTTATCAGTTAATGTTTTTATAATGTTATTTTATTGAATTGATATCACGGATGCCAATCTCAATAATGATGCTGTATGGGTGTTAACATGAATGTGAATTCATAATCCTTGTAAGGCACTTGATATTCCGGTCGGGCAATGGCTCCCCAACTGTTCACGCAGCCTAATCCGGCTTGTATTTTGTCGATGTAGAGATTGACTAAATCTGCTTTCTCTATTTCGGGAGAGTGCATTTGTTTCTTATATAAGCCTTCATCCAAAGATTCAATGGTGTAGTTTAGGGCAGATGCGGAGAAGGGGGTGCCGGCCTGTATCTCTATGCCATCGCCTGCCCGGTTCATCATCTTCCACCAACGGATGTCCGACTTCGTCCCGTTTTCCTGAGGACGGATATAAGAGTAGAATTGTTCTGCCACCTGCTGACGGTAAATACCTAAATCGGTGCAATGGTTACGATCTATATAGTTTTCTATCGGACCGCGGCCATAGAATTCAATTGTTTCAAAACTACATGGCATTTGCATTTGCATACCGAAGCGGAACATGTTAGACACTTTGGCATTTTTGTCGGTTGTCATCTTTTGGGTAACACTGATAGCACCTATATTATTGATGATATAGGTCAGATTTAATTTTGCCGATACTCCTGGCATTGTATAAGAAGCTTTCACAATCACTTGTTTGTTTTCAAGTTGATGTTTGAAGGAAGTCAATCTGATTTCCGGGTTCTTCCATGCTATATATTTGTGGTTTAGTTTGGCACCGAAGTCATTGTCGGTGGGAGCACGCCAGAAGTTCGGCTTCAGAATGCTGCCTTCTTCCATTAAATCCAATCCGTTTACTTCGTATTTTGTCAGGTAACCGTTTTTCTTATTGAATTCGATCCGGAAATTATTATTGCTGACAATCAGGTAGCTTCTGTCATTATCTTGTACATCGGGTGCTATGGTTTCCACGTTATTTGTTTCGTGGTTTTTCAACTCCATGGAAGGTGCGGTGTACGGCTGCAAAGTCAACTGTTCTTTGGCGATGACATGTCCTGCAGGAAGAAGCCCCTCGTTTGCTTTCAACAGATAGGCCACATTGAGCAACCACTCCCCGGGCTGGTTGGTTTCGCCTAAATCCAGCTTGATTTTGGCTGTTTGCTGTGGTTGGACGTTCAGGTTGTCTATACGGCCGCGACGCACGAGCTTGCCGTTTTTCAGCACCTCCCATTCCAGGCAGTATGCAGAGAGGTCACGGAAGAAATATTCATTCCGGATGTTTATTTCTCCATTGGCAAGGTCAGCGGGAGTAGTCCAAATATCTTGGTAGAAGTGACGAACCTCATACGCATGAGGATTGGGTACTCGGTCAGGACTGATAAGTCCGTTGTTGCAGAAATTGATGTCACTGGCATCAAATTTGTTGAAATCACCTCCGTAGGCATAGATCATTTTGCCGTTTCTACCGGTACTACGGATAGACTGGTCTACAAAATCCCAGATAAATCCTCCCTGAAACTTGGGATATTTGCGTACCAAATCCCAGTATTCTTTGAAACCGCCTTGCGAATTTCCCATGGCATGGGCATATTCACATTGAATCAACGGTTTGGTCATAGTGGCATCTTCGCAGTATTTTATGCATCCTTCATAGCCCATATACATTGGACAGAATATGTCTGTCATACCTTTTCTACCGGCTCTTTCGTATTGGACGGCGCGGCTGGGATCCGCTGCTTTTATCCATTCGTAGGCTGCTTCAAAATTAGGGCCATAGCCGGCCTCATTTCCCAAGGACCAGAAAATGATGCTGGGGTGATTAAAACAACGTTCCACATTGCGCTGATTGCGTTCTATATGTGCCTTCTTATAATTTTCACGTTTGGCAAGTGTCTTGTCTCTATAACCCATTCCGTGTGATTCTATGTTGGCTTCAGCTACCACATAAATGCCGTATTTATCACAAAGGTCATACCAAAGGCTATTATTAGGATAGTGGCAGGTGCGTACTGCATTGATATTAAGCTTTTTCATTATTTGAATATCCTGTATCATGCGTTTAGCTGAAACTACATAACCGTAGTCAGGATCCATCTCATGACGATTGACTCCTTTAAATAATACCGGTTGTCCGTTGACTAAAATTTGCGAGTTCTTCAGTTCTATTTTACGGAAACCAACTTTAACGGGAATCACTTCAAGTATTTTATTTTCCTCTTTCAAAGTGGCACGTAGAGTGTAGAGGTAGGGAGTCTCTGCTGTCCATTTCTGAGGTGAGTCTAGGTTGATGGTAGTTTTTATCTGACTGGAAGCTTTCAGATTTTGATTTGCTACCAGTCGGTTGTTTGCGTCCAGCAATTCCAGTTCTACATTTCCACTACCTTTCATTGAGAGGTTGATGGAAAGAGAACCATTCTGATATTGTGCATCCAAGTCGGGGGTCACACGAATGTCGGCAATTTGCTTCTTGTTTCGTGCATACAGATAGCAATCGCGTCCTACACCGCTGTAGCGGAAAAAGTCCTGGTCTTCCAGATAAGTACCATCGCACCAGCGGAACACTTGAAAGGCGATAAGATTCTTTTGTCCGGTTTTTAGATAAGGAGTCAGGTTGAACTCAGCCTCTAGTTTACTGTCTTCGCTATAGCCCACATATTTCCCGTTTACCCATAAATACATGTTAGAGGTTACTGAGCCAAAATGGGCGATGATTTCTTTGCCTTTCCAATTTGCAGGTACGGTAATTTCACGGCGGTAAGAACCGACATGATTATTTATTATAGGTACTTGAGGTGGATTATTCTTGTACTGTTCACGCCAGGCATACCCTACGTTCACATAGATGGGATCGCCATATCCGTTCAGTTCCCACATACCGGGGACTTGTATGTGTTTCCAGCTTTTATCGTTGAAACCGATGGTCCAGAAATCCGTGGGGCGTGCATCTGCATTTTCCACCCAATTAAACTTCCAAATACCGTTTAATGTCATGAAGTTAGAAGACTGTTCTTTATTTCCTTGCATGGCGGCTTCTGTCGATTCATAGGCGAAATAATTCGTGTGCATCGGAGCACGGTTCACGGCATTTATTTCAGGGTCTTGCCATTCCTTGAAAGATTGTGCATTTGCGGTTATGGCAAGAGCCGCAAATAGTCCGGTGATGAAATGTTGCTTCATTTAGTTTTAAAATTAGGATTTTACAATTAACAAATAAAGAGTAATCATACAGTTTGCTGTCTAATGATTCTTAATCTTTGGCAAAGATCAGGAAAGTTGAGATTCTGTGTTTTGTTTTGCGTACTTAAAATTGTTCTTTTCGTAGTGTGAAGTATGTAGTGAATAAAAAAAATGATAACAAAGAGGAAAAAACAGAATGCCGGAAATGTATTGTTCAGACTTTACAATAATAGCATTTCCGGCACATTTCTGTTCTAAATGAAGTTATTTTGTGATTCTTGTTTGTACTTGTTTACCAGTTGATAACTGGTTGGCGCTTTATTCGGTTTCCCAACCGGGATTTTGCTTCAAGTTCTTGTTTAAAATAAGTTCATTCGTTGGCAAAGGTTGCAGATAGTAATAATCGGGGAATCCCGGAGGTGTTCCGTCTAAAGCAATATATCCTTCATCCGCTCCGTTTTGTATCGGCATTTTGGGATAGTCGGCTTTTTTAATCCACATTCCTAATTTCTGCTCTTTCAGATAGTCATCGCATTTTTTCCAACGTCTCAAGTCATCGAAGCGGAATCCTTCGGCCATTAATTCAATGGCTCTTTCTCTGCGAATCTCCCAAAGGGTAGGATCTACCTCGGGATCACGAGTGGGGTCAACCGGTTCCTGACCGATGCTGAGTGCGGCTACGCCACCGCGTTCACGCAGTTTGTTGATGGTTTGGTCACAGATGTTCTGGTCAAAGCGGCCTAATTCATACATGGCTTCTGCATAGTTCAACATGACTTCTCCGATGCGGAAGATGGGGGCATCGCTGATATCGCGATTGTTTTTGCCTACTACAAGCCTGTTATAAAACTTCCAGCAGCGATAGCCGGTTCCGCTATGATTCCAGTTCTGCGTCTTGTTTAAGAACAAGTTGGGTTGCTGATAGGTGGCGTTTCCGGTCCATTGGTCAGACGGAAGTGTCTTATGGCTTTGGTCTGATAATTGCTCCATCAGCGGGAAATATTCTGCATCTGCCGGATTATCGGTAGGCAGATAGCTGCTTGCGCTATTGGGGTCTTTCTTCACCTTATAGGGAGGAGTAACCGTGTAATAGAGACGTTTGTCACGGTTCCTGAACTCCGCATAAATGTCATGGTCTCCTTCGAACAGTGGACTTTCCCAGCGGGTCTTACCATCTGTCATCAGATACATGTCAACGGCTTTTCTTGTCAGGTCAGTTCCTGCACCGTCATTGCGTGTGAATTGGGTGGTCCTATGCATGAAAATGTCCGCTTCGTATTTTTTGTACAAAATGATTCCATCTATTCCATCCAGAGATTCGCTATTGAACACTTCATCGTAGTGCGGGTGTAGGCGGTATTTGGGCAACAAGGTTTCCGAAGCGGCTACAGATGCCTCTAAATAGAGTTCGGCATCGCTAAGTCCATGATACTTGCGCCAAGTGCCTTCCATTAATCCATAACGTGAGATGAAAGCATTGATAACATCCGGAGTAAGCGTACGGTCGCCGTCATTGTAGTTGCCTATATGGTCGCGGGCGTAAATCAGTTCATCCAATATGTTGCGTGCCACTTGGTCCCTGGGCATGCGTTTACCATATAGTTCCGGACTATCATCACTCAACAAGCTGTTTACGTATATAATATCTCCATAACGGTTCATCAATGAAGCATGGTTATAGGCTCTGAAGAAAAAGCCTACACTTTTCCAGTGTTCTTTCTCGCCTTCGCTGAGGCGTGACGTTTCAAGCCCGGCCAGCATGGAATTGATAGCACGTATGTTTTTGTAGGGTGCACTATAGTCATATGAACTGGTAGGAATGTCATACCGTTGCCATATCCAGTTGGATTCTCCGTTTTCGCTCCCCTGATCCATTAAATCACCGTCAAAGTCAGCCTGCATGCTCATGTCTCTCATGCCTCTTCTAAGCTGTACTGTGCTTCTGGAACCATCCAATTTATCATGGTTACTGTTTCCTTGACCGCTATTTATTTGGTCGTATGCCGGAAAGGCTTCATACAATTGCCATGCGTATGTCCTTATACTTTCATAACTGTTGAATACAGTATTATCGGTAAGTTTATCTTTAGGAGTGCGATCCAGCAAATCGTCGCATCCGCACAGTGACAACAATATGGTTGCACCGATACATAGGTTTGTATATTTAGGTTTCATGTTTTTATGTTTTTATGTTTTTGTTAAAAAGTGACATCAATACCGAAACTGAACTTTCTTAAGGCAGGATAACCTGCACCGGAACTTTCATCGTACAAGTCGGATTGGATACCCTTTGGCAGATGGTCAAATATGTATAAGTTTTCTCCCGATACATAGAATCTCATCTTAGAGATACCCCACTTATTGGTGACGGATGTTGGTAAGTTATAGCCCAAGGTGATGTTCTTGATGTTCAGATAGGCTCCATTATACATGTTGCGTGTATTGGCTTCGCTGAATAAACCATAGTTGCGGCTCATTACACGGGGATAGTAGGCATCTTGATTATCCTCTGCCCATACGTCTGTCTGGTCTTCGAAAATACCGTATGTGAATGATGAATAATAAGGACGACTCAAGTAACTGTTGATTACGCGGTCTTTCTTACCAACACCTTGCAGGAAGAAAGAAAGGTCAAATCCTTCATAGGCTACAGAACCGTTGATACCATATTGAAAGCGTGGACGGCTATTACCGATGCGGGTCTTGTCACCGTGATCTTCCAGTGTGTTGTTACCCCAGTTTACTTCACCGTTTTCATCCAAGTCTGCAAAGCGGATGTCGCCCGGCACATGGTTCTTATTCTTGTAAGGAGCGATTCCTTTTTTCAGTGTAAAGGTGTCATTGTAATTACCGGCCACTCCTTCTTCAAAGTCATCTATGTCATAGAATCCTATCACCTTATAACCCCATATTTCGCCCAGTTCTTTTCCTTTGTAGAGATTTCCAATGTTTCCGGATTCAATTTTTACATCAGTAATATAGGCACGGCTGTCAAACAAGTTTCCGCCAATGGAGTATTTCACTTTACCAATCTGGTCTTTCCAGTTCAAATTGATTTCCCAACCTTTGGTTTCCAGGTCGGTCACATTCTGTTTGGGGGCCTTGCTGCCGAGGACGGTCGGTAATTCAAGGGCAGCGTCCAGCATGCCTAAAGTCTGTCTTCTATACCATTCAAACGTACCGGTCAGACGATTGCTGAACAATCCGAAGTCAACTCCTACGTTGAGTGTCCTGACTTTCTCCCAGGTAAATCCGTTGCTGATAATGTTCGATGTGCCAATTGTCAGATAGGATAAATTGGTGTCCGGATTTATCCATTCCGCATTATAGGTTCCCATAATAGACAGATAGGGATAATAATCAGAACCGGTATTCTGGTTTCCGATTTCTCCGTACGATGCAAATAGCTTCAAACTGTTCAGCGTAGGAGCCAGGCTTTCCATGAATTTCTCTTTGCTGAGGTGCCAGCCTATAGAGCCTGAGGGAACAAAGATGAAACGGTCGCCGGGAGCAAAACGGGAAGAGCCGTCGTAACGAGCCGAGAGCTCCAGCAGATATTTTTCTTTGTAGTTGTAATTTACACGTCCGAACAGACCTGCAACAGCCCATTCATAATAGCTGTCATCTACAGTCATATCTCCGGTAGCAGTTCCGAAAGAAGGAACCTCGCCGCTGATCAGGTCTTGTCTTTTTCCGGAAAATTGGGTGTAGTCGGCATCTTCGTAGTTGACACCTGCCAATGCAGACAAATTATGTCCTTTTATAGCATAGTCATATTTTGCCGTGGCACTGAAAGACTGATACATCCGATTGGTGTTTTGTCTTTTATAGCTGGACACAGTGTTGTATTCTGAAATTTGGTCTCCGGTGGCATCCCAATATCTGTTTATAATGGCCGTTGTGTTGTCGTATTTATTGGATTTATTAAACGTGTATTCCGCTCCAAGAGTCAATCCTTTTATCGGTTTCCATGTTAATTTCCCAAAAACTCTAAGGTCGTCTCCATCATTAATTTGAGGTTCTTCGGTATTTAAAAATGTTTTCGGTGTCCAATATGGAATATCGTCTCCGGTACTTGGATCTTCTTTAAAGCCTTCCATTCCATAAGGAGGGTTGAGTACCCCTTTAGAAAAAATACTCCACATACCTCCCGGTGTCTTTCTGCGGTCATTCTTGTAGAATAGATTCAAGCTGGCAGTCAGATTGGAGGTAATGTCTATATTCAGGTTTGTATTCAAGTTGTATCTCTTGTATGAATCTTTGTTTGTAATCATAATACCGTCCTGATTGGTATATCCCAATGACACACGATAAGCGGCTTTTTCGGTACCTCCGCTGACGGAAACGTTATGTATCTGTTCAAAACCGTTCTCAAAGGCCATATCCCAGTAATCGTACGAATCTCTTAATGGGAACTGATTGCCGTTTTCATCAACATAAATTCCGTTTTCGGGAAATTTGCTGGGATTCTGCTGGTATTCGTCCAGTAAATCTACCCATTGGTCAATGTCAATGATTCCACCGTTGCTTGGGACTTCCCATTTCTGGAAAGTCTTGGCTGTTTCGTACGTATTTAGCTTTTGGGGCAAATCGGAGGCTTGGGTAAATGCAAAATTGGCATTATACGACACCTTTACCTTGTCGTTCTTTTTCCCTTGTTTGGTGGTGATAAGGATAACACCGAATGCACCTCTTGCACCATAGATGGCAGAAGCAGAAGCATCTTTCAGAACAGAAATTGTTTCAATATCTCTTGGATTGATATCATCGATGGAGGCTACTTCGGCATTATCCACCAGTACCAGCGGGCCACCGCCGTTGATAGAGGTATAACCACGGATATTCAAATCGGAACTTTGTCCCGGACGTCCGGTATTGGTGATAATCTGCAATCCCGGTGCAGTACCTTGCAGTGCTTGGGCTGTGCTGGCAATAGGACGGTCTCCCAAGGCATCGTCCATTTTTACAGAGGCCACCGAACCGGTTAGGTTTGCCTTTTTCTGTGTACCGTAACCTACTACAACCACTTCGCTCAGCATTTGAGTGTCTTCACTCATCTTGATTTTCAGAGGTTCGTTCCCCTTGACAAGGATTTCCTGGTTGGTATACCCGATGTAGGTCACTAACAAAATGTCTCCTTTTTTGGCATTGATGCTGAATTTTCCATCAAGGTCGGTGATGGTACCGGTTGTCTGCCCCTTTACGATGATATTGGCACCGATGATGGGCTCACCGGTATTGTCCAATACTTCTCCTCTTACTTTGTGTTGTTGGGGATTTTGTGTCACATCTTCGGTTCGCGGAAAGTCGGAACTTTTTGCGGATGCATTGGGGCTTCCTTCTGCGTAGATGGCACTTCCATACGTTAAAAGAACACATAATAATAAGGTCTTAGGCACCCGATCTTTACTTTTCAATAGCGTTAGATTCAATTTCATACCTTTTACTTTTAAATTAGAATTTACCAATTAACAAATTAAGTGTGGAGTTACAGCATACTATCTGATAACTCTTATTCCTTATTTTGATAACAAATATCGGTAAATGTGAAATATTGTATTTTGTTTTGTGTGTATAAAATTACTCTTTCCGTGGAGTAAAGACGGAAAGAGTAAAAAAACACGGAAAACAAAAAAACGATGGAATATTTCTCTCTGGAGTCCATGAATTTCCATCCGGACTATTTCTTTATAGGATTTAGGTTTTGTTACTACCAAGTTGTTTCCTTTTGTATTCGGTAGGTGTCATATCGAATTTCAGTTTGAACACTTTGGTAAAGTGTGAACTATTGACGAATCCTACTTCATTCATCACTTCTTGCACGTTCATGCCAGAGATGAGGAGCAGTTGCGCCGCCTTCTCTAAACGGAAGTTGCGTACATAGTCCGAAAGGGATTGTCCGTCGACACCATTCAAATCTTTGTATAGCTTGCTCCGGCTGATGCCCAGTGCTCTGGACAACTGGTCGGGCGAGAGATCCGGATCACTGATGTGCTCTGCAATGATTGACTTGAGTTTATCCGTCATCTTTTGCTGCTCTTCGGAGATGGCGGTTGTCTTTGCCGTTCCTTCTTCTTCAGCAGCAGTAGCGGCAACAGCGGTCGGTTCCGCATCCTCGGTTGCAGGATTTCCCTTGAACCATTGCTCCCTTTGTTTCAGCAGCCTCTGCAGGTTTACTTCCAGCAGCTTCATGGAGAATGGTTTGGGAATGTATAAGTCTGCTCCCGACTCATAACCCTCTATCTGGCTCTCCAGATTGTCTTTGGCCGTAAGCATCACCAAGGGGATATAGGCTACGGAAAGGTTGTTCTTGATTTGCCGGCACATCTCTATCCCGTTCATTTCGGGCATCATCACATCACTGACGATGATGTCGGGGAAGGTGGACATGCATGTTTCCAGTCCGATGCGCCCGTTGTCGGCTGTCAGCACATTGTAAGAAGAGGACAGATGTTCTTTCAGTGCCGTTTGCAACTCTTTGTTGTCTTCCACTATCAGCAGGGTGGGGAGGTCGGGATTCTCTGCAACCGGCTCTGTGCTCACCTTTTCCTGTGTTTCGTCTAATTGGAATTCGTTATACTGTTCCTTGATGAAGCTTCCGGCATCCTGAATCCCGATGTTGGCCGGCTCGGGTTCGGATAGTTCATGTCGGATGGGCAACGCCACGATAAATTCGCTGCCCGAGTTGCGCTCGCTGCTCACGACAATCATTCCTTTATGTTGCAGTACGGTGCTTTTCACGATGGCAAGTCCTATGCCCGTACCTAGGTGTGTCTGTGTCTCTCCTTTTACCTGGAAGAAACGTTCGTAAATCAGGCGGATGGAATCGGATGAAATGCCGACTCCCGTGTCCTTTACGGTGAGGATGCAGATGGGCTGCCCTGCCGGAATGGAACCTTCCACATGTGTGGCGGCATAATGGGGCTTGATGTCATTGAGGGTTCCCCGTTTCAGGGTGATGTCTATCCGGCCTCCTTTATTGGTGTACTTGATGGCGTTGGAGAAGAGGTTGACAATCATTTTCCCGATTTTGTTCTTGTCCGCATCCATTTCGATGGCATCCTTGTCGGCAGCATAGCTGATGGTAATCTGCTTGTTTTCAGCCCATGAACTTGTTTCGTCGAACAGTTGGCGGGTTATCCGGGTCATGTCGATGTGCGAGAGGTTCAACGAAGCGATGCCCAAGTCCTGCTTGCGGATGTCCACCAGCTCGGCGATGAGTGTCAGTGTCTTCCGGGCATTGTGCAGGATGGTCTGGTGTTCTTTGCTCGGGTGACTGTTGCCCATCAGTTTCTCGGCGGCCAGCAGAATCAGCGTGAGCGGGGTTTTCAGCTCATGGGAGGCATTCATGAAGAATTGCATTTTCGCCTGATACTTCTCTTCGTCCTTCGCAATGAGTATTTTCTGTATTTCGTTCTCTCTTTTCAGATTCTGTTCTTTGTTATACTGCCTGAATGCCATTACAATGATGGATATGATCAATGCTCCGTAGGCCAATTTTGCCCATCCGGACAGCCACCAGGGAGGGAGCACCGTGATGGCCAGCTTTCTGCCAGGTTCATGCCAGGTATAGCCTTTGTCGGTGGAAAGCTGCACTTCCAGCTCGTAGGAATCGTATGGGAGGTTTGAGAAATAAATCTCATTGTTTGTGTAGTGCAGGGTTTGCCATTCGTTCAGGAAACCCTTCAGGCGGTATCGGTACATGATTTGTCCGGATAAGTTATAGCCTGACGCGGCAAAAGAGACGGTAAAGTTGTTCTGTTGATGATTCAGTGTCAGTTGGGATGTCTTGTCCAGGATTTGGTTTAATACGACACGTCCGTTGTAGTCGGCCTGCGGCACTATTTGCCGGTTGTTGACGGAAAGGTCCGAAAACATCAGTCCATGATAGCCGGCATTGGTGACTGGCTGTCCCGGCGAGAAGAAGCTCAATCCGTATAATCCTCCCATATAAAGTGTCCCGTCATAGCCTTTGTGAGAAACATTCACTTTGAAAGCATGGTTTTGCAGCCCGTTGGCAAATCCGTAAGAGTCGATTTTGTTTTTTCGGGTATCGAGCTGCACTATCCCGTTGCCGCCTATCCAGACGTTGCCGAATTGGTCTAGCAACACTATTTCGCAGTCGTTGCTCGGCAGTCCGTCTTGGGTGGTATAGCAGGTGGCCGTGTAGTCATTAGCTTTTTCGGAGTGAAGCACCAATTTGTTCAAACCGCCTCCGATGGTTCCAATCCAGCATACGGTGTCGTTGGCGCAGTCTGCGCTGGCGAGATAATTCGTTGACATGGAGGCGGCAGAGGATTCATTGACCTGATAGGAGGACAGTGTTTTCAGGCTTCCGTCATCGGCAAGCAGGATGCGGTTCAATCCGTTGGTGGTGCAGAGGTAGATGTATTTGCCTTTGGTGAGTATGCTTGAGATGTGCCGGGACAAAAGGCCGGGATCGGTCTGTATGTTCAGGTGCATCACGGCGGTGGGGGCGGTCAGCGGATGGTCTATGCAGGTCACTCCATTCCCCCAGGTGGCCACCCATAACCTGCCGAATGCATCTTCGGCCAAATCGGCTATGCTGGTATTTATTTGTTGGGCATCGGCAACTTTATCGGGTTGCAGCTTTGTCAGTTTGTCCGTTTGGGTATCATAGATGAATATGCCGAAATTGGTGCCGAGGTATAAGTACCTTTGATTCCGGCTGGTCAGTATTTTCTGGTAATAGATGCCTCTGGAATCCTCCTTGGGTAACGGAATGAGCGAGAGTTGTTCGGTTTGCGGGTCGTAACGGAACAGGCTGGCATACTCCACAATCATCCAGAGGGTACCGTCCGGCTGTCCGGTGACCGATACGATTTCGTTCTGCAGGAATCCCATTCCCTGGAAGTCGGTTCTGGAGATGTTTTTGAAAAAAGAGTTTGATAAAGCCCGGTAGAAGACTCCCCAGCTGCTCGTGGCTATCCATAGATTGTCGTACCGGTCTATCAGCATGTCCTTGATTCTCATGGCAGACAGACTGCTGTTCCGGCTGTTCTGCAGGTATTTGTAGGCAGTCGGCCTTTCGGAAAAAGGGTTTTTCACTTCAAAAACACCTTCGGTATAGGCACACCACAAGCTTCCTTCGCGCGTGACGATGAATTTTCCTTTGGTGTAAGCAGGGATTTCCGGATCGAGCCGATGAAAATCGATATAGGCCAGTGTCGGGCGATTCAGCTTGTTGCCGGTGGTGGAAATTCTGTAGCATCCGCCGGATACACGTATGTATAAAAAGTTGTCGAACAGGTAGATTTCACTGATTTCACGATTCTTTTGGAAGAGTTCTTCGGACGGATATTTTTTTTGCAGGGACACTTTGTCGTCACGTATGCTCAGTTGCATGATGCTTTTCTTATTCGAAGCCCATATCGTTTCTCCTTGGAATAACAGACTGTTGATGTTCTTGCAAAGAACCCGTTCCGTTTCGCTGTCCCAATCCAGAGGTTGCAGCTTTTCGTTGTTTGTTTTCATCACTGCGATGCCTTGGGCCGTTGTAAGCCATAGGTATTGTCCCGTCGGGTCGAGTTCCAGGTTATAGACGGGTGCGTCGAACGGTTGTTCTTTGTCGTTGCCTTCTATATAATAAGGTATATACCGGTGGGTGTTCAGGTCGAAGCAGGTCAGCCCGCTTTCCGTACCCATCCAGAGTTTGTCTTTGCTGCAAGCCATGTCGTTGATGCGGTTGTGCGACCGGAATATTTTTTGCCCGGACGAATAATAGTCGAACGTCTGCAAGGAATAGCCGTCATAGCTTTGCAGCCCGGCGTTCGTGCCGATCCATATCAGCCCGGTGCTGTCTTGGGTGATGCAGTTGGCATCTGTGTGGGCAAGCCCTTCATTGATGGTGAGCTGCTTGAAAAGTTTGTTGGCAGCAGAAGCCTTCAACGGAAGGAATATCAGGACAAGTAGGATAAATAGTATGTTTTTCATAAGGCTACGTGTTTTTTCTTAGGGTGATTACACTTTTACATAGTGCTTTTGATTACCGCGGCCGCGGGAGGTTATCAAGCCTTTGGCGACAAAGAATTTCAAGTCTTGGGCGGCTTTCCATTTCAGCCTTCCCGTGAGTCCGGTGTAAGTCACGATATTGATGAATCCGTTTTTATCCAGATATTCCACCAGTATCCGTTCCAGTTCTTCCATGCTTAAGTTGCTCGAATGCCGGAAACCGATGGTGGGGATGCGTGTCAGTTCACCGTCCAATGCTTTCTTGAAGGTGGCCGAAGGGCGGAAACTGACGTTGTTGAACTTGATGGACTGGGCGCGGATGTCTGTTTTCTTCTCTACAAGGTGGTCTCCTTTCACTTTTCCGGTGAAATAGCCGAACTCGCCCAGCTCTACACGGAATCCTTTGTTTATCCAGTCGGTCACGGTGTCGAACAGGCTCATCAGCACCCCTTCCATATCTCCTTTGCGAAAGCCGGAGCATTTGGATGCCAATTCCAACAGTTCTTCTGCTGAAATAGTGCCGGCAGTGACGGCTTGTACATACAGCACCTCTTTTTCACCTTCTTTGGTGGTGAGGGCAGGTTTCTTCTTTAAATCATAGTATGCCATGGTGCTGATATTGGTATTGATTTTAAGTACGTCGGAAACAAATCTTAATCCGGCTGTTTGTAACCAGCCAATCAGCTGTCTGCTGGCGGCTCATTGGCTGTTTGTAAACGGCGCATCAGCCGTTATCAGACAGCCGACTTATTTGTTGCTGTAAAGTTACTTGTTTTATTCGGTTTAAAGAATAGTTTCCGGGCATTTTTCAAGATAAAACGTTAAATGTACGGATAGAACAGCCGTGTGGGACGGAAAACACAGGATTATGCATGGAAAGCAAAGCGATATTGTGCTTTTGGGGGTAGATTTGCAAAAAAAGAAATCTGTACATGAAAAAGAGTTTGCTGTTTGCATCGTTTGCGCTGCTGATTTCACTGATGGCTGTCGCAGAAAACTATCCCTATAGAAGTGATGTGCTTTGGGTCACAGTGCCCGATCATGCCGACTGGCTTTACCGGACCGGCGAGGAAGCCGTTGTCGAGGTTCAGTTTTATAAATACGGTATTCCGCAAGACGGGGTGACGGTTCATTATGAATTGGGAGCCGACAAAATGCCTGCCGACGACAAAGGAACCGTAGTGCTGAAAAAAGGCAGGGCCGCCATTTCCATGGGAACCATGAAGCAACCCGGATTCCGCGATTGCCGTATGAGGGCAACTGTCGGCGGCAAGACCTATTACCATCATATAAAGGTGGGCTTTTCACCCGAAAAAATCCGTCCTTATACCCGGATGCCTGCCGATTTTGAAGAGTTTTGGAGTAGCAACATCACTGAAGCGTCCCGGTTCCCCTTGAAATATACCAAGGAGCGCGTAGAGAAATATTGTACGGACAAGATGGACTGTTACCTGGTGAAACTGCAGCTGAATGCCCGCGGACAAGCCGTCTATGGGTATCTGTTCTATCCCAAGAATGCCCGGAAGGGTGCTTGCCCAGTGGTGCTTTGCCCTCCCGGAGCAGGAATCAAAACCATTGTGAACCCTTTGAGGCACAAATACTATGCGGAACAAGGCTGCATTCGCCTGGAAATTGAAATCCACGGGTTGCATCCGGAAATGGATGCCGCACAGTTCAGGGAAGTGAATACCGCTTTTGGCAGCAAGGAGAACGGCTATTTGAGCAACGGGCTCGACAGCCGCGAGCATTATTATATGAAGCGTGCCTACCTGGCATGTATCCGTAGCATAGACCTGCTGACTTCGCTTCCCGAATGGGATGGAAAGAATGTGGTGGTGCAAGGTGGCAGTCAGGGAGGTGCCTTGGCATTGGTCACTGCCGGACTCGATTCCCGCGTCACGGCTTGTGTGGCCAATTATCCTGCACTCAGTGATATGGCGGGCTATCGGGCAGGACGGGCGGGAGGCTATCCCCATTTCTTTGATACGGCGGGTATGGATACGCCCGACAAACTGGAAACGATGGCTTATTATGATGTGGTGAACTTTGCGCGGTTGATAAAGGTGCCTGTCTGTATGACTTGGGGCTATAATGATGACACTTGCCCACCCACCACAAGCTATGCGGTATATAATGTATTGCAATGTCCCAAGCAGGCATTGATAACTCCCGTCAGTGAACATTGGACATCGAATGATACGGAGTATGAACTTTGGATGTGGATAAAGGGGCAGTTGAATAAATAAAAGATGATGGAAATACGTAATTTGATTCTGACCGGTATGTTATCGCAGACTGCGGTTCTGCCTGCAATTGCCGATGAACTTCCGAACATTGTTTTTGTGTTGGTAGATGATATGGGTATCGGTGATATAGGCTGCTACTATAACCAGTCTAAAATCAAGACCCCCCATTTGGATGAACTGGCCTCGAAAAGCTTGCAATTCATGCAACATTATAGTGGCTCTACCGTGAGTGCGCCTTCACGTTGCAGCCTACTGACCGGAAAGCACACCGGTCATTCCTATATACGTGGTAATAAGGGAGTAAGAAATGAAAAAGGAAACTTCGACCAGCATCTTCCGGAAGACGAAGTGACAGTGGCGGAGTTGTTGAAACAGAAGGGATACTCTACGATGTGTGTAGGCAAATGGGGGTTGGGTGGTCCCGGAACAAGCGGAAGTCCTGTGAACAAAGGCTTTGACTATTTCTTCGGTTATCTTTCGCAGGGAGATGCGCATCGGTATTATCCTCCATATTTGTACGAGAATGAGACAAAAGTTCAGCTTGACGGTCGGGTTTACAGTCATTGGATGATTATGGATAAAGGATTGGACTTTATACGTACCCGGAAGGAAGGACAGCCCTACTTTGCCTATTTTGCCATTACTCCTCCTCACGCCGATTTGGATTATCCGAACCTGAGTGAATATGCGGATAAGTTTTCCGAAACGCCTTATATAAACAAGAAAGGGAGGGGAGGATTCAAAACTCAGATGATGCCGAAAGCGGCTTATGCATCCATGGTAACTGAAATAGACCGGAGTGTAGGCGAAATCATCGCACTGATAAAGAGACGTGGAGAATGGGAAAATACCATTTTTATTTTTTCATCGGACAATGGTGTACATAGTGTGGGAGGGCATGATCCTGATTTTTTTGACAGCAACGGTCCGTTTCGTGGATATAAACGTGATTTATATGAAGGAGGCGTGCGTACTCCCTTTATTGTTTCCTGGCCCGAACGGATACAAGAACATCGTGAAACCTCGCATATCTCCGCTTTTTGGGATTTTCTCCCTACGGTGTGCGACATTGTGAACTTGAAGTTGCCTGAAGGTGTGGATGGTATCTCTTATCTGCCCACTTTATTAGGAGAAGAAGACCGACAGCTGCAACACGAATATATTTATTATGAATTTTATGAGATGGGGGGGAAGCAATCCATTCTGAAAGATGGTTGGAAACTGGTACGTCTGAATGTCTCAAAACCTGCAGAATTGGTGGAAGAACTGTACTATCTGCCTGATGATGTAGGGGAAGAACATAACTTGATTGCCTCTGACCAGGCGAAAGCAGATATTTTGAGGCTTCTGATGAAGAAAGCGCATACAGAGAGTGAATTATTCAAATGGTAATTATATTGATCATCTTTTTATGAGAAAGAAAATCTATTTGTTAGGGCTTTTGGCTGCTGCTTTGGTGGCACAAGCACAAGAAACGGTGTTGAAAGGGTTTAGCTATGGTGAGGCGATGGCGCCTACCGGAAAGGAATGGGAGTCGCCCCAAGAGCTGGCACTGAACAAGGAACAGCCCCACACCTGGTTCTTCCACTTCTCCGATGCCGAAAGCGCACGGCGACTGTTGCCCGAACATAGCAGCTATTACCGCTCCTTGGATGGTACTTGGAAATTTCATTGGGTGGGAAATCCCGATGAGCGTCCGGCAGATTTTTACCTGCCGACTTTTGACGTCTCGGGCTGGGACGATGTAAGTGTGCCTATGCAATGGAATGTGGCAGGCATCCGGAAAGACGGAAGTCTGAAATACGGAGTCCCCATTTATGTCAACCAGAAGGCGATATTCCAGCATAAAGTGGCTGTAGGCGACTGGAAAGGGGGAGTGATGCGCACGCCTCCACAGGACTGGACTACCTATAAGCACCGTAATGAGGTAGGCTCTTACCGGCGTACCTTTACGATACCTGCCGGTTGGGACGGACGTGAGGTCTATATAAACTTCGACGGAGTCTCTTCCTTCTTTTATCTGTGGATTAACGGACGTTATGTGGGCTTTTCCAAGAATTCACGTAATACTGCTTCTTTTAATATCACTTCTTATCTGAATAAGGGAGGAGGGGAAAATGTAGTGGCAGTGGAAGTGTATCGCAATTCTGACGGTTCGCATTTAGAGACGCAGGATATGTTCCGGTTGCCGGGTATTTTCCGTTCTGTTTCATTGACATCCACATTCAAGGTGCAGGTACGTGATTTGCGGGTCTTTCCGGATTTGGATGCTGATTATAACCACGGTACAGTACGTATAGAGACAGACTTGCGCAACTTGGACCGGAAAACGGCCAAAGGCTATACGCTCTCTTTCTCTTTATATGCCAATAAACTTTATTCGGACGAGAATACACCGGTGGATGGAGTGAAAGGGGTTTCTGCGCTTGCCGCTCTGGAAAATGGAGAGACGGCTTCCGTTACCACCTTACTTAAGGTAGAACAGCCTGAAAAGTGGTCGGCAGAGGAGCCTTATCGTTATACGTTGGTTGGAGAACTGAAAGACAAACGGGGAAGAGTTGTTGACGCTTTTTCAACGGGATTTGGCTTTTGTAAAGTCGAGATTAAGGAAACGTCTGCCGACAAAGATGAGTTTGGACTGGCAGGCCGTTATTATTACATCAATGGAAAAACAGTAAAGCTGAAAGGGGTAAACCGGCAGGAAATCAATCCGGAAACCGGTAATGTCATCACGCTCGTTCAAATGGAAAAGGAAATCATGTTGATGAAACAAGGAAATATCAACCATGTGCGTAATTCGCATTATTCTTGCCATCCTTACTGGTATTATATGTGCGATAAGTATGGCATTTATCTGGAAGACGAGGCCAACATTGAGAGCCATCATTATTATTATGGGGATGCCTCCTTGTCACATGTACCCGAGCTGGAAGCTGCCCACGTGGCACGTGTCATGGAACTGGCTCATGCACATGTAAATCATCCTTCGGTGGTTATCTGGTCATTAGGTAACGAGGCCGGGCCGGGGAAGAACTTTGTGACAGCGTATGAAGCCTTACATGCTTTTGACTCCTCACGTCCGGTTCAGTACGAACGCAACAATAAGATTGTGGATATGGGGTCTAACCAATATCCAGCCATTGCGTGGACACGTGAAGCAGTAAAGGGAACGTACAATATCAAATATCCGTTTCATATTTCCGAATACGCGCATTCTATGGGGAATGCGGTGGGTAATCTGGTTGATTATTGGGAAGCGATAGAATCGACCAATTTCTTCTGTGGCGCAGCCATTTGGGATTGGGTGGATCAAAGTCTGTATCACTACGACCGACAGACCGGTGAGCGTTATTTGGCTTATGGTGGAGATTTCGGTGACAAACCGAATAGTGGCATGTTCTGTATGAACGGCATATTGTTTCCGGGGCACTTGCCTAAACCGGCTTATTATGAGGTGAAGAAGGTTTACCAGAATGTAGGTGTACGTGCCATGGACATGAAAAAAGCTCTGATAGAAGTTTTCAATAAGAATTATTTCACTTCTTTGGACAATTATCATCTGACATGGGCGCTTTATGAGGACGGTAGAGTGGTAAAAGAAGGTGTCCTTACCACTCAGTCTGTTCTGCCGCGCACCAAAGCCCTTTACACGATTCCTTATGATTACAGCCGCTTGAAGGCCGGAAGCGAATACTTTGTAAAAGTACAATTCAAGTTGATAAAGGACATGCCATGGGCAAAGGCCGGTTTTGTACAGATGGAAGAGCAACTGAAAGTAAAGGATGTCGAACACAAACCCTCAATGGTACTTGTTACTGCTGACATGGAGAAACCAGAAGTAAGGGTCGATAAAAAGTATGTCCATATTGAAGGAAAATCATTCTCTGTGAAATTTGATAACCAAACCGGGACGATTTACTCTTTGGAATACGATGGACGTAAAGTGATGCTTGATGGGATGGGGCCACGAATTGATGCTTATCGTGCTCCGGTAGATAATGATAATTGGGCTTATCAACGTTGGTTTGAGAAAGGTTTGCATAATTTGGAGCACCGTGTGACGCATTATTCATGGATTAATGCTGATAAAAAGAAGGACAATACCATACAACTGATGTACACCGTAGAGTCGCAAGCACCGAATGAAGCCGTCTTGCAAGGATGGGTTTCTGGAAAGAATAAGGTGACAGAATTGCATGACTCACCTTTTCATGAGAAAGATTTCAAATTTGTTACCAATCAGATTTGGACTGTTTATCCGGATGGATCCATAGAGTTACGTTCGGAAATAGTCTCTAATGATGCCATGGTGGTGTTGCCCCGATTGGGCTACGGGATGCAAGTGCCAAGTTCTTTGCAGCGTTATACTTATTACGGCCGTGGTCCTTGGAATAATTATAATGACCGTTGCACAGGGGCGTTTATCGAAATGTATCAAAGTACGGTGAAGGAGCAATTCGTGAACTTCCCGAAACCGCAAAGCATGGGCAATCGGGAAGAAGTGCGTTGGTGTGCATTGACGGATAATGAAGGCAATGGTGTGCAGTTTGTAGCCAATAGATGGATGTCCGCGTCTGCATTGCCGTGGTCGGGAATGGAAATGACGCTTGCTCCCCATCCTTATCAGTTGCCTGAATCTACTGCCACCCATTTGCATCTTGATTTGGCTGTAACGGGGTTGGGAGGTAACAGTTGCGGGCAAGGCGGCCCTTTAAGTCACGACCGTGTCAAAGCCGAACGGCATTCGATGGATTTTATGATACGTCCTGTGCGCAAGGCTGCTTTTACCGAAACGGCTTGTGTGGCGCATGCGGGAGAAATGCCTTTGTCTATTGTTCGCGACAATAGGGGGAAGGTGATTATTCAGTCGCAGAAAACGGCAGTTCCGATCATTTATACATTGAATGAGAGTAAAACACCTATAGACTATACCGCTCCCTTCTATTTGCCCCAAGGGGGGACAGTGAAAGCTTATTTTAAAGACAACAAAGCCATATCTTCCGTTTTCTCTTTTGTGAAAATGGAAAATGCTCCGTTGGAGGTAATCTATGCTTCCAGTGAAGAAGTGGGGGGAAAGGATGCTTCTTGTCTCGTTGATAGAGATCCTGGAACTTTCTGGCACAGTGCATACTCTGTAACGGTAGCAAAATACCCTCATTGGGTAGATTTTGACATGGGCGAAGTGAGGAGCGTGAAGGGATTTGTCTATCTGCCCCGTCAAAATGGAACGTCGAACGGTGATATCAAAGAGTATAAGTTGCAGGTGAGCAGCGATGGTAAAGAATGGGGAGATGCTGTAGCGGCAGGAACTTTTGAGGGAGGAAAAAAATCTAAAAGAATACTCTTGCACAAGACTGTGAAGGGGCGTTACATCCGTTTCACGGCCTTGAGTTCCCAAAATGGAGCGGATTATGCCGGAGGAGCGGAATTCTCGGTGATTGTAGAGTGAATTGTCAATGAAAAAATAACTTCAATGAAAACAAAAGTATTACTTGGATGTAGTTTGGGCGGCTCATTGTTGGCGGCAGGATGTGCCGGTACCCCCAAAACGGCTGATGCGGAAATGCTACAGAAGCCGAATGTGATTTTTATTGTAGCCGATGACCTCGGTTACGGGGACATGAGTTGTTATGGTGCTAAAGCAATATCGACCCCCCATGTGGATAGTTTGGCAGCCAACGGTTTGCGCTTTACGGATGCCCACTCGGTGGCTGCTACCAGCACCCCCTCGCGCTATTCTCTTTTTACCGGGCATTATAGCTGGCGGCGAAACGATACAGGAATTGCCACGGGCGATGCGGGCATGATTATCCGTCCGGAACAGCGCACGGTGGCTGATGTATTCAAGGCGGCAGGATATGCCACCGGAGCCATCGGCAAGTGGCACCTCGGCATGGGCGACAAAGCAGGTACACAAGACTGGAACGGCACCATCACTCCGGGTCCTCAGGACATCGGGTTCGACTATTCCTATTTGATGGCTGCCACCGGCGACCGTGTGCCTTGTGTCTGGATTGAAAATCAACAGGTGGCCAATTATGATGAGAATGCACCGATTTATGTCAGTTACAAAGAACCTTTCCCGGGAGAACCTCTTGGAAAAGACCATCCGGAACTGCTCACCAAGCTGAAACCAACTCCCAAGCACGGACATAATCAGGCCATTGTGAACGGTATATCCCGCATAGGATACATGAAGGGAGGGGGCAAGGCTCTTTGGCAAGACGAGCATATAGCAGATACCATTGCAGCCAAGGCAGTGCAATTTATAGAGCAGCATAAAGACAGCGCATTCTTCCTTTATGTAGGAACGAACGACATCCACGTGCCGCGTTATCCGCATCCCCGTTTTGTCGGAAAGAGCGGTATGGGCTATCGGGGCGATGCCATTCTGCAATTCGACTGGACTGTAGGTGAAATCATGAAAGCCTTGAGGCAGCAGGGCATTGCCGACAACACTATGATAGTGCTGACCAGCGACAATGGGCCGGTGGTGAACGACGGCTATCTGGATCAAGCCGTGGAACTCTTGGGCAATCACCGTCCTTGGGGAGAACTGCGTGGTGGTAAGTACAGCATTTTCGAGGCAGGGACGCGTGTGCCCTTTATTGTAAGTTGGCCGGCAAAGGTTACTCCGGGCGTTTCGGACGCTTTGGTTTCACATATTGATTTGTTTGCTTCCATGGCGGGATTAGTCGGTGAAAAGCCGGACGAGGGTGTGGCTGTGGACAGCCGCAATCAGCTGCCCGCTTTGTTGGGCGAGGACAAGGAAGGACGCGATTACATCGTGGAAGTGGCACAGGCATTCTCTGTGTCCGACGGCGAATGGAAGTATATCGCTCCTTGCAAGCGTACTCCCTATTACGCCATTACCCGCACCGAGACGGGCAATTCGAAAGAGGAACAACTGTACAACCTGCGTGAAGATTTGGGTGAAAAGAACAATTTAGCCGCCAAGTATCCCAAAATCGTAGAAGCGATGAAGGAATTGCTGGAGCAGGAAAAGGCAAAAGGTTTTCCTGAAAGATAGATTTAGGTAGTTGTGTATTCTCCGGTTTAATCTTTACAGCCCGGCATCGGGCAGGTATGTCTCCTGCCAATGTCGGGCTGTAAACTATTCGAACAATCCGTATGAAGAACCAAGAAACATTTTTACCCGTCATGAAAGAGGTTGATGAGCTGTTGGCTGTCTCCAGAGGAGATATGGCTGCTTTTGAGCGAATCTTCTTTGCATATCACCCCAAATTGGTATATTTCCTGAAAGGGATGCTTCACGATGTGGATGCCAGTCGCGATATGGTACAGGATATATTCTTGTCACTGTGGGAAAAACGGGAACATCTGGTACAAGTGCAAGATTTTTCTTCTTATCTGTTTAAAATCAATACTTCGGTAAAAATTTACCGAAGTATTGAAGTAGAAAAACTGCGCTTTTATTTTAGCGGAGAGAATTTATGTGAATATAGCAAGCTCTTGAAATATTATGATCCAGAACTTGATACTCAGAATGATACGATGTATCCATTGATGAGAAATTTTTCGTTGGGAGTTAATCTTGTCTTTTAAATGAAATGTTATGAAAGTGATAAAGTATTTGTATGTAGGTTTGTTGTTAGTTTGTTCAAGTTGTAGTGGTTTCTTGGATAGGAATCCATTGACAACACTTTCGCCTTCAAATTTTTGGAAAACTGAAGAGGATTTGCGCTTGGCTCTAAATATCTTGTACGACAAGATGAATATTTCCTATACAGTAGATACCCGAAGCATTGATGCTTTTGGTGCTTCCGCCAACGCTATCAGTTCGGGGACTTATACGCCTCCCAATGCAGATGCTACATGGACCAACTGCTATCAATGGATTCGTATTGCAAACGATTTTTTGGAAAACTATCAAAATGCTGAGGTGACAGAAGCTGTGAAAAACAGATATGCCGGTGAGGCTCGTTTCTTCCGGGCTTACTATTATTATCAATTGGTGACTCGTTTTGGCGATGTGCCGCTGATAACAAGTACGTTGGATCTGGATTCTCCAGAATTGGGATATGCACGAGAAGAGAAGTCGAAAATTTGGAAATTGGTTTTTGATGATTTGCAATTTGCTGCAACCCATCTTCCTGTGAGAAGTAAGATTGGCAATGATTTAGGGCGTATAACTCAAGGGGCTGCCTATGCTTTTTGGGGGCGTGCTGCTCTGTATGCAGGAACGCACTACAAATTTCATGCAAATAACGGAGGCGCAGAATATTTGCAGATGGCAAAAACGGCTGCAAAAGCGGTGATGGATTCGAAAGAGTATGAACTGTATTCGGATTATAGAAATCTGTTTTTGGCTTAGGGAGTGGATTCGAAAGAGGATGTTTTGTCTTATCGTTATTCGGAAGAAGATGGGAGTATGAATACGAGGGCATGTAGTATGATTTATGACTTTAATTGTGAGCCCACTAAATATGTAGCTGATAATTTCTTGTGCAAAGACGGTTTGCCTATTGAGAAGTCTGCTTATAAGGTGGAGTATTTGCCTTTGGGAAAAGAGTTTGAGAACCGCGATCCGCGTATGGCATTGACATTATGGAAACCAGGAGATGACTATGATGGAAAGCCTTTTGTACCCAATTTGTATAGCCAAACCAAGACCGGCTATATTTATAAAAAGTATGGCATCGAATCGGCTTTTACATACGACCCGGCGGTAATGTATGTCAATGATATGTTGATCCGTTATGCTGAGGTGTTATTGACTTATGCGGAAGCTACGTTCGAGCTGGAAGACAAGATTAGTGATGAAGATTTGAATTGTTCCATCAATCTTTTGCGGGCACGTTTTGCTGGAGATATTAATGAACTGCCACCTTTGACCAATGGGTTCGTAATTCAGCACGGACTTAGTATGCGGGATGAAATACGTAGGGAATGCAGATCGGAACTGACAGGAGAAGCAATGCGTTATGATGATATTATTCGTTGGAAGATAGCCGAAATAGAATTGCCTCGCGATGTATTGGGTGCCAAATTTGATAATAATGCCTATCCGGATATGAAGCCGGGTGATGATATTATACTGAATGAGGATGGTTTTATTTTGGTGCAGCCTAGGGCATCAAGAGTGTTTGATGCGCAAAAAGATTATTTATATCCATTACCTTTGCGCGAGATTTCGTTGAACCCTAATTTGAAACAGAATCCCGGATGGGACTAATTGGGCTATGGATAGATGTATTGTATCAGCAAATAAAATATATAATTTAAAATGAATAAGTTGTCTTGTATTTCTTTCTTGTTGTTGGCCGGACAGCCTTTGATGGCAGAAGAACAACCGAATGTAATCGTGTTTTTGGTGGATGATATGGGGCTGATGGATACCTCCTTGCCTTTCTTGACGGATAATGACGGAAATCCGGTGCGCTATCCGCTGAACGAATGGTATCGTACCCCTAATATGGAACGTATGGCTCGGCAAGGTATACGTTTTTCTACCTTTTATGCACAAAGTGTAAGTTCGCCATCAAGAGCATCTATCATGACTGGGCAGAATGCCACGCGTCATCATACTACTAATTATATTTATCCTGCAAGCAATAATCGTACTCCTTTTGGACCCAAGGATTGGAATTGGGATGGAATTTCCTCAAATACACTGACCTTGCCCCGTGTGCTGCAACAGGCCGGCTATAGGACTATCCAAATAGGTAAGGCTCATTTCGGACATATCGGTAGCGAAGGAGAGAATCCGGAAAATCTTGGTTTTGATGTGAGCATTGCCGGTGGGGCTATCGGGCATCCGGGAAGTTATTATGGCGAGCATGGTTATGGACATATTAAGGGACAGAAGCCGAATGCAGTGCCGGGATTAGAAAAGTATCACGGTACGAATACTTTTCTGACAGAGGCTCTTACTCTGGAAGCGAACGAACAGATAGACAAAGCTGTAGCAGATAAGAAACCTTTCTTCTTATACATGGCTCATTATGCTGTACACGCTCCGTTTGAAGTGGATAGAAGGTTCTTGGCGAATTATGCTAATTCTGACAAACCTTTCAAGGCAAAGGCGTTTGCTACTCTGATTGAAGGGATGGACAAATCGCTGGGTGATATTATGGATCACTTGGAAGAATTGGGGATTGCTGAAAATACGTTGATACTGTTTTTAGGTGATAACGGTTCTGATTCTCCCTTGGGAGATGCTACTGGTCATTGCTCGTCTGCACCATTGAGAGGCAAAAAAGGCAATGAGTACGAAGGAGGTATGCGTGTTCCGTTTATCGCTTCCTGGGCTAAGCCCGACAGCCGGACACCGCAGCAGAAGAAGTTGCCGATTCAGGCCGGGGTGATTCAACAGCAATTGGGTACTGTGATGGATATCTATCCTACGGTATTGGCTGTGACCGGAACGAAGCTTCCTAAGAATCACGTAATTGACGGGTGCAACCTGATACCTCAGCTGTTGGGACAGAAGAATGAGGCACGTCCGGAAAGATTCTTGATGCACTTCCCTCATGCGCATAGAGGCAGTTATTTCACGGTGTATCGGGACGGTGACTGGAAACTGATTTATTATTATAATCCCAAGCTTCCCAATCGACCTGCCTATGAGTTGTACAATCTGAAGAAAGACCCAAACGAGATTTACAATGTGGCTACTCTTGAGACTGAACAACTGAAGGAAATGGTGAAGGCAATGGCCGGACAACTGGAGGCTGAGGGGGCACTTTATCCGATAGATGCTGATGGAAATGCATTGAAGCCTGTAATATAAGAGCCTTGTATAAGGAAGCAAGAAATAGTGTTCAAAGTAGTGGCTATCGTTTCATTTTTATTTGTGAAGAATATTTTGAAACGATAGCTAACTTTTTTATATACAGCTATTTAATACGATTTGTAATGAAGTGTTAAATGTACGGAAAGAACATTTGCCGGAACGGATAGAACAGCATTGTAAACAGATAGCACAGCCTGAATCTCAATAAACCAGTAGTTTTGTGCTCAGAAAATAGAATCAAAACATGAACAATATGAATGCAAACCTTTTATCCTTACTTTCTTGCTCTTTGTGGAGTGGAGTGGTTGCACAAGCTGCCCCTGTGGAACAGGAGCAGCAAAAGCCTGTCAACATCTTGTTTTGCATAGCAGATGATGCAGGACACATGAGTGCTTACGGGACGCCGTGGGTGAATACTCCGGCATTTGACCGGGTGGCACGCGAAGGCATACTTTTCGAGAATGCGTACACCTGTAATGCGAAGTCGGCACCTTCGCGGGCGGCTTTTATCACCGGACGTAATTCCTGGCAACTGGAAGAGGCCTGTAACCACTGGCCCACTTTCCCCTCGAAGTTCAAATCTTATCCGGAGGCTTTGGCCGAAAACGGATATTATGTGGGATGCACCGGCAAGGGATGGGGACCGGGCGTGGCCAACGATGCGCAGGGCAAGAAACGGGATATAACGGGAAAGCCGTGGAATGAGAAGAAGCTGACGCCTCCTACCAATAAGATTTCAAAAGTGGACTATGCGTCCAACTTTGAGGAGTTCATGAAGGCTCGTCCCAAAGACCGTCCGTTCTGCTTCTGGTATGGCTCGTTGGAACCTCATCGGGATTATGAATACGCCTCTTCTGTCCGGGCAGGGAAAAAGGTCAGCCAGATAGATTCGGTGCCCAGTTATTGGCCGGATAATGACGTGGTGCGCACGGATATGCTGGATTATGCACTGGAGATAGAGCATTTCGATACGCATTTGGGGCGCATCCTGAAAACCTTGGAGGAATCGGGCGAGCTGGACAACACCATTGTGGTGGTGACCTCTGACCACGGTATGCCGTTTCCGCGCTGCAAGGGACAGGAATATCGGAATTCCAACCATATACCGATGGCCGTGATGTGGAAAAACGGCATTGTGAAGCCCGGACGTCAGGTGGATGAATATATCAGCGTGATTGATGTGGCGCCTACCTTGCTGGAGGTGGCCGGAGTGAGTCACAAGGAGTCGGGCATGCAGCCCATGACGGGGAGGAGCTTTGTGGATATTCTGAAGAACAGGAAGACGGATGTGGACCGCGATTTCGTGATGATAGGGAAGGAGCGGCATGATGTGGGTCGTCCGGACGATCAGGGATACCCCATACGTGGATTGATTCGGGGCGATTATCTCTATCTGAAGAACTTTGAAACGAATCGCTGGCCGGCCGGGAATCCGGAAACCGGATACATGAATGTGGATGCAAGCCCTACGAAGACCGAGATTCTGAAAGCAAGACGCAATGAGAAGACGGCGCATTATTGGCAGCTCTCTTTCGGCAAACGTGGGGGGGAAGAGCTTTACAACATAAAGAACGACCCGAACTGCATGGTGGATTTGTCGCAAAAACCGGAATATGAGGCTTTGATGCGGAAGATGGAGAAGGAGATGACTGCCAGACTGGTGGAACAGGATGACCCGCGCATGTTTGGACGTGGCGAGGTGTTCGACCGCTATCCGGATATGAGTGTCGCCTATCAATTTTGGAATCGGACAAGGGCGGGCGAGAAGGTTCCTTCCGGTTGGATTAACGATACGGATTTTGAGCCGGAAGCCAGCGGACTTAAAGTGGATTGGGAGGGCACTCATGAGGCTGAATTCCGCGTGCAGGAGTTTGAACAGTATCAGCATCCGGACGTCATGGCCAAGGTGAACAAGACCAATGGGTATAGTTTGTTGGATAATGCAACGGGAATAGTTGCACGTAAGGGTAAAGAGTTAATGATAAGGGTCGGTAAGATTGGGACTGATACGCTGCGCATCAAGATTCAGGATCTGGGCATTCCGGGCGATGATGGATACGAAAAAGGATCCTCTTATTACACGCTTCATGCGGGATTGAACAGAATAATTCCGGAGAATGACGGATTGGTGTATGTGTTGTATCATACACGGGGTAAAGCGACCGGAAAGAAGGTGAAGATACACTTCCTGACCGGTGAAGTCAATGGGTATTTCGATATAAAGAAGCACAAGGCTTCGCAGTGGCAGATGATGTTGAAGAATGCCACGTACAAGTATTTTGACGTGTTGGGCAATCTGACTCACCTTACTTTTCCGGTGGAGAGCTTCCGGCAATATACACCGGATGGCAAGGCATTGATTGAGGTGTATGATCGGATTGTGGCACTTGAACATGAGTTTATGGGATTGGATAAGTATGCCGACAAGAAGTTTGCCAACCGGCACTATTGCCATGTGGTAAACAGAGGCTACATGTATGCGCCTAATTATCGTACTGCTTATAGTACTACTACGATGAAGAAAGTGTGCGATATTGAGCAACTTACCGGGATAGCTCTTTGGGGGCCTTCGCATGAGATTGGTCACTGTAACCAGATACGTCCGGGTGCAAAATGGCACGGTATGACGGAAGTTACCAATAATCTCTATTGCCTTTATGTGCAAGATGCTTTCGGACTGACCACCCGTGTGCAGAAAGAGATGGAGCGGCCGACAGGAATGTTTGACGATTGCTGGTACGAACGTTCCATGACGGAATATTTCTCAAAAGAATTGGCGCATAATGAGAACCGGATAAATCATTGTCGTCTGATACCTTTTTGGCAGTTGCACCTGTATTTGACCAAAGTATTGGGTAACAAGGATTTTTATAAGGATTTGTTTGAGGATATCCGCACCTCTGTTGATCCCGCCACCGATGGTGAATGCCAACTGGAGTTCGTGAAAAAGGCTTGCGAAGCGGCCAACTTGGATTTGACTCCGTTTTTTGAGAAGTATGGTTTCTTGAAGCCAATGAAGTTGGAAGTGAACGATTATGGGAAAAAGATGTTTGAAGTGACCGAAGAGGGCATAAAACAGACCCGTAAAGCTATTAAGGCAAAGAAATATCCGAAACTGGAAGTGCCTTTCTGGTACATTACAGACCATACGGTGGAGTTGTTCAAGAATCCCCGGGCGATAGAAAAGGGCACGGCAGTGTGCAAGGGAAATACTTTCACCATGGAGAACTGGAAGAATGTGGTGGCGTATGAGATATTCCAGAACGGGAAGCTGGTGTTTGTGGCACCGTTGCAGCATTTCACGGTAGAGAATGCCGTAGTGGATGCAAAGGTCAAGGTCTATGCCATAGCTGCTGACGGCAGTCGGGAGAAAGTGGACTTTCAATGGACGGAAGATTTGCAGCAATTGGAGAAGATGAAAAAGCGTGACTCAAAATTCAAGAATATGTATAACCGTTGATAATGATGGCAATGAAAAAAATAGTTTTCTTATTGATTCTCTCTTTCTTATCGGGGCATGTGCTGCAGGCAAAACCAGTGAAAAAGGAGATCAAGATTCCGGAAAAGACTCTGAAAGAGAACGGGTTCAATCAGCCCGATGGTAAATTCGGCTATGACTACATGGCCGAATCGGAGAATCTGGTGCTGCTTTGGGAGAAATCATTCGGCAAAGATCCTGCGCAATATGCCGATAAGTCGAAGCGTTTTTATCCGGATGAGATATTGAGAGAGGGAGAGCGGTTTTACAATTACTTTGTGGATGAACTGAAATTTGCGGATAGAAAAAAATCGCACTCCAGTCGTTATAAAATGATTATTTGGATATATAATGACGATGAAACGACTGCTTATGGTTGGGGGCATGACGGAGTGGGGATGATGTGGTTCCGACCTTGCCGCATTCAGTCTTATCCCTATTGTGCGTTGGCGCATGAAATGGGACATTCTTTTCAATATATGGTAGGTGCAGATGGGGCACGGAGTTTTCAGGGTTGTCCGTTGGTGGAATATACTTCACAATGGATGTTGTGGCAGGTCTATTCTGACTGGACTACCATAGAGAAGTTTCATTTGGATGCGTATATGGAACAGACGCATCTCTCTTTGCTGAATCAGGAGAATATGTATCATGCACCGCAATTCATGGAGTATTGGTCGAATAAGCATGGATTGGAGATTATTGCCCGGATATGGAAAGAGGCGGAAGGGACAGAGGATGCGATTCAGGCTTATCAACGTTTGACCGGCCTTGATCAGGAAGCGTTTAATGATGAAATTTATGAGGCTGCCACTCGTTTTGTGACGTGGGATATTCCCAGAATCAAGAAGGTATGCAGCAGTTATGCCAATGAGCATACGTGCAAATTGGATGCTCTGTCCGATGGTTGGTTCCGGATAGCGCAGACACGCTGCCCGCAGAATTACGGATATAATGCTATCCGTCTGAATGTGCCGGAAGCCGGAACATTGGTTTCTTTAGACTTCAAAGGGTTGGCCGGCAGTCAGGAATTTCGGACGCTACATGTGGATAAGGCCGGGTGGAGATATGGTTTTGTCGCTGTGGGTAAAGATGGAAAATGTACTTATGGAAAGATGCATGTCGGCAGAAACGGGATGAACGAGACGGTGGAGTTCAAGGTACCGGAAGAGACGCAATTCTTATGGTTGGTGGTGGCCGGTACTCCTACAGCGCATTGGGACTTTATGAAAAAATGGAAACAGCTGAACGCAGAGAAGGGAAAAGAGGCTCAGTGGCCTTATCAGATTAGCATACAAGGTACTGGACTGCATAATTCGGTGCTGAAAGCCAAAAAATAACAGGTTGAACTAATAAAATTCTAAGAAACATGTCCATGAAAACAAAATCTCTCTTAATAGTAGCATTGGGAGTCTTGTCGGGCAACTTGAGTGCGAAAGACTATTTGCTCTCGACTCCCAATACTTCTTTGTTGATAACAGCAAATCCCGGTGAAAAATCAAAATACCAATACTATGGAAGCCGTATATCAGAAAAGGATATTCAAGGCATTTATGACAGCAGTTTGGCTTTTGGAGTAGAAAGTTATCCGGTATTCGGAGTGAATACGGCGGGTGAGCGTGCCATGGCAGTGACACATGCCGATGGCAATATGTCGCTGGATCTGGTAGTGGAGGAGGTGAAGCAATATACCACCGATGAGGGCGAAATGATGGAAATCCGTATGAAGGATCTGGTTTATCCTTTTGCGTTGAAACAGATTTTTAAAGCCTATAAAGGGACGGACATTATTTCGACTTGGGTAGAGGTGGAGAACAACGGCAAGAAACCGCTTACATTGTATCGCTTTGCTTCTGCTTTTTTCCCTGTGCACAGAGGGGATAACTGGATGACGCATTTCCATGGATTCTGGGGGGCGGAATCTACGATGGATGAAGAGAAACTGACCAATGGGCAGAAGGTGATTTCCAATAAAGACGGACTGGTGAATACTGAATCGGACAACCCTTCTTTCTTGCTCAGCATGGACGGCAAACCGCAGGAAGAACATGGCAGGGTATTGGGCGGAACATTGGCCTGGACCGGAAATTATCTCATCAAGCTGGATGTGAAAAACAGACAGTTCAACATTTCTGCCGGGATCAATGAAGAGCACTCTTATTATGTGCTCGATGCCAAGAAGAGTTTTGTCACTCCGGAGTTTGCCATGACCTACAGTACTTCCGGTAAGGGAGGCGTCAGCCGTGCTTTTCACCGTTGGGCACGCCAATATAAGCTGCACGGTGGAAATGTGCCGCACGACATTTTGCTGAACAGTTGGGAAGGTGTTTATTTCAAGGTGAACCAGCAGGGTATGGATCAGATGATGGAAGCTTTCTCGGCCATGGGAGGCGAACTCTTTGTGATGGACGACGGTTGGTTCGGCAATAAATATCCGCGTAACAACGGAAGCAGTAGTTTAGGTGATTGGGAGGTTTGCAAGGAGAAATTGCCCGGAGGGATTGAAGGATTGCTGGATTCTGCAAAGAAGTATAACATCAAGTTCGGGCTTTGGATTGAGCCGGAAATGGCAAATACCAAGAGCGAGTTATTTGAAAAGCATCCCGATTGGATTCTGCGTATCGCCAATCGTCCCCTTTCAACCGGACGTGGCAAGACACAAGTGGTGTTGGACTTGACTAATCCGGAAGTGCAGGATTTTGTATTTGGAGTAGTGGATAATTTGATGACCAAGTACCCCCAGATAGCTTATATGAAATGGGATGATAATTGCAGCCTGCTGGACTACGGCTCTTCTTATTTGCCTGAAGATAGACAGTCGCATCTTTATATCGAATATCAAAGGGGATTGAACCAGGTGTTGGAACGTATTCGTGCCAAGTATCCGGATCTGGTGATGCAGGCGTGTGCCGGTGGCGGCGGACGTGTGAACTATGGGATGCTGCCGTATTTTAATGAATTCTGGACCAGCGATAACACCGATGCCTTGCAACGCATCTATCTGCAATGGAGCATATCGAATTTTTATCCGGCAGTGGCGATGGCTTCTCATGTGAGTGCCGACAGAAATCATCAGACGGGTCGTCGCATCCCTTTGAAGTTCCGCTTTGACGTGGCCATGTCTGGACGTCTCGGTATGGAAATTCAGCCCAAAGACATGAGTGAGGAGGATAAGGCCTTTGCCAAGCGTGCCATTGCGGCCTATAAGAAGATACGTCCGGTGGTGCAGTTTGGAGATTTGTATCGTTTGGTTTCGCCGTATGACAATAAATCTGTATCTTCGTTGATGTATGTGACACCGGAAAAAGCCAGGGCAGTTTTTTATGTATATAAAATGTCTCACTTTGTAGATATGGTGATACCGAATGTGCGGATGAACGGACTGGATTCCCAGAAAATGTATCGCTTGGTGGACTTGACTGCGGTAAAGGAAAACAAGCCTTGCGCTTTGCACGGTAAGGTCATTAGCGGAAAACTGTTGATGGAAGAGGGACTGGTGTTGAAGAATTTGTTGAAGAGTGAATATTCCAGTCTGGCATTGGAACTGCAAGAGGTGAAATAAGAGGGTATGAGAAAAATTGTTTTCATTATAGTTGTATCGTTAATCTCTGCTTTGCAGAGTTGCGAAAAAGGCACATACAAGCAGGAAGAATTTGTGAATTTGCTGAATATTGAGGTTGGTTATGAGGTGACTCCAGAAGGGTATTTCTTTTCCGACTTGGGCGATTGGCACGGGTATGGATTTAATAAACCGTCGGCTGATTCTTTGGTCGGTGGATTTAGGGGACCGGCATTTACCGGAGAGCGAAAGCTGAAACTTCAATGGTTGTCTGATTGCTTTGAAAAATTGACATTGGCAGAAGTCGTTGATGGGAGGCGTACTGCTGTTTCTTATACAGCATCTCCTGTCAATGAATATCTTCCGGGTATGTTGAGGCAACGCCTTACTGCCGGTACTCTATCTGTAGAGCTAAAGGAAATAGCCATATCGGATAGGAGTACGATGATAGAATATAGAATAACTAATTGCGGAGATAGGGAACGTGAGGTCATCTTTTCTTTAAGAGGGAAGCTGGCCTATCAAGATGCCGTTTGTTCGGTGGTAGATAAGAATAGTCTGCATGTAAGTGTGGCCGATAATAAGCATCATTTTGTGGTGTCTTTCCCTGCGGGAGCTGTCATGGAATCTGTGACCGGTAAGGAATATGTCATGAATCTGGAAAGCACGAAAATCAAGCCGGGAAAATCGGGTGTATTCCAGACTTTCACTACTTATTGTCCGGCTTCTGATAAAGAGACTGCCGTGGCAACTCATCAACAAATTGCAATGGATGGTGCCGAGGACTATTGGGTGCAAAACAAAGAACGCTGGGAAGGGTATATCAATAGTATTCTTGGTCGTGACACTCCTTATTTGCAAAGTGAACGGAATCGAAACTGGGCGGTAAAGGCCTTGATGACATTACACACCAACTGGCGCAGTGCGGCAGGTGACTTGAAACATGGTGGGGTACAGCCGGCTACCGGTCACTTTGATGCTTTTTGGGCATGGGATAGTTGGGAACATGCTGCGGCTTTGTCTATCTTTAATCCGGAATTGGCAAAGGAACAGATGAAGACCATGTTTGACTATCAGACGCCTGAGGGAATGATTGTGGACCTCATTTCTATTTATAAAGAAAATAATAATAATAAATGCTCAAAACCACCTATTGCCGGATGGGCCACTTACATGGTGTATCAGCGGACTAAAGATAAGGCTTTCATAAAGGAGATGCTGCCCAAGTTGTTGAAATATCATGAATGGAGGTATAAATACAGGGATCATGATGGAAACGGTTTGTGTGAATATGGGGGTATTGGTCCTAAAGTCTACATGGGGCAATGGGAAAGCGGAATGGATGTAGCAGTGAAGTTTCATGGTGTGAAAATGCTGAAGAATGCGGAAGGTGCCTATTCTTTTGACCAGGAATCTGTTGAGCTGAACAGCTACCTTTGCGCCGAGAAGTTCTATTTGGCTTATATGTTGAAAGAAATTGGTGAGAATGAGCAAGCTGCCCGCTTTATAGAAGAGGGGAAGAAGTTGAAGAAACTGATTCAGAACAATTTCTTCGATGAGGAAACCGGCTATTTTTATGACCGTAAATTAGGTACAGGGGAACTGGTGAAAGTGATAGATATTTCCGGATGGATTCCTTTGTTTACCAAAGTGGCGACACCCGAACAGGCGGCGGCTGTCAAGAAGAATATGTTGGATCCGGAATTGTTCGGTACTTATTTCCCATTCTCCAGTTTGAATCACAAGCATCCTTTGTATCGTCCTGATAAAGGCTATTTCCGGGGGCAGACTTGGATGAACTATACTTATTTCGGCATCCGTGGCTGGAAGAACTATGGATTTGTCGAGGATGCGGATAAATATACCCGTTTGCTTCCGGATAGATTGAAGGGGCTTGCCGACCCGGGATGTCCGATCCGTGAGAATTGGAATTCAGCTACCGGTGAAGGTATGACGGCCAAACATTTCGGTTGGTCAAGTGCTTTTTCGATTTTATTGTTGGCAGAAGATGCTGATACTTTTTCTTATGTACCCGAATTTTGATTGGACAGAACTAATACATACATGTTATGAATCATATAAAATTACTTTATCTCAGTTTGTTGGCTTGTATGACTTGTCTGCCTTTGCAGGCGGCAGAGCGTACTTTTGCATTGAAATCGCCGGATGGAAATCTGGAAGTGGAAATCAAGGCGGGTGACCGCTTGTCTTATTCCTTGAAACACAAAAACAAGTTGCTGTTGGCTGAAAGTCCCATAGGCTTGGTGTTGGAAGATAAAACATTAGGTACGGATGTGCGTGTGAGTGGGGCAAAACGCCGCGATTTGGTGACAGAAAATATCCTTTCTCCCAACTATCGCTTTTCGGCTTTTAATGTCACTTACAATGAATTGAATCTGAAACTGAAAGGGAATTATGGCATCGTGTTCAGGGCTTACGATGAAGGGGTGGCCTATCGTTTCTATACATCCATGAAGCAGCCGTTGGTCATTGAAGATGAGATTGTGGAGATGAACTTTCCGGAAGATTATGAGACTTATATGGCCTATTCGACAGTGAAACCGGGAAAAGATCAGTATGCGATGGCCTTTCAAAACATCTATACGAAAGCGACCGTAAAGAATGTCCATACGGATAATATAGCTTTCTTGCCCATAACCATGGATTGTGGAGAGGGCGTAAAGATGACTTTGCTGGAATCGGATTTGGAGAATTATCCCGGTATGTTTGTTGAGGGGGATGGCAAGACGTGTTCGCTGAAAGGAACTTTTGCCCGTTATCCTGTTGAGCTTAAAAGCTTTCCGCCGCGTGCCATGAAGCGGGTGGTAGGGCGTGCCGACTACATGGCCAAGGTGAATGGTACGCGTAGTTATCCCTGGCGTATATGGGCAGTGACGGAGAAAGATACTGAAATGCCTGTCAATAACCTGGTGTATGCTTTGGCCTCACCCAACCGCATCGGTGATACTTCCTGGATAGAGACCGGCAAGGTGGCCTGGGAGTGGTGGAATGATTGGGGCATTTCGGGCGTTGATTTCAAGGCAGGCATCAACATGGATACTTATAAATATTACATTGATTTTGCTGCCGAGAATCAGATTGAATTTGTGGTGTTGGACGAAGGCTGGTATAATCCGAAGAAGGGGGATATGTTGACTGCGATTCCCGAACTGGATTTGGAGGAATTGGTGCGTTATGGAAAAAGCAAGGGAGTGGATTTGATACTATGGACAGTGTTTAATGTGCTGGATGAGCAGCTTGAAGAGGCTTGCAAGAAATATTCGGCCATGGGTATCAGTGGTTTCAAGGTGGATTTTCTCGACAGGGACGACCAGACAGCGGTGGAAATGGCATACCGCATTGCTGAAATGACAGCGAAGTATAAGCTGACTTTGGACTTGCACGGTTTCTACAAGCCTACCGGAATAAACCGCACTTATCCGAACATTATCAATTTTGAGGCAGTGTTCGGCATGGAAGAGATGAAATGGCGTTCGGTGGAGTGGGACATGATGGAATATGATGTGATGATGCCATACATCCGCATGATGGCAGGACCGGTGGATTACACGCCGGGGGCGATGAGAAACGCATCGAAGAAAGATTTCAAGGATATTTATTACAATCCGATGAGCCAAGGTACGCGCTGCCATCAGCTTGCCACTTACGTGGTTCACGACTCTCCGTTGACCATGCTTGCCGACAATCCTACTATCTACCAGAAAGAGCAGGAATGTACGGATTTCATAGTGAGTTTGCCCAATAAGCAGATAGAGGAAACACGTGTATTGCAGGGTGAACTTGGGGAATACATCATCACAGCCAGAAGAACAGGTGCTTCATGGTGTGTAGGCGGCATGACTGACTGGAATTCGAGAGAAGTGACATTGGATTTCTCTTTCCTGCAGGATGGAAACTATGAGGTGGTGTTGTTCAAGGATGGTGTGAATGCCGACAAGCAGGCTTCCGATTACGTAAAAGAGACATTTACCGTGACTCCCGATTCTAAGAAAGAGATTCGTATGGCTCAAGGCGGAGGGTTTGCCATGCTGATAAAGAGGGCTTAGAGTCTTATGGTGGCATCGGATAAAATTGTAGAATAATTTTCGCAAATAAAAAAGCAATGTATATAAAGTGTTTCAGAATGAAGAGGGTTGGCATTATGTTGCTGTCTTTCTTGCTTGCAGTAAGATTTGAGGTGTTAGCAAATTCGAGTTATGTGCTTCCGGAAGCGGCAGGTGTTATAGATGTGACGGCAGCACCTTTTTATGCCGATAATACGGGTCTTAAAGATTGTTCGGATGCATTGCAGAAGGCTTTTACGTATGCCGCCAGCCGTACTAAAGGTATATTCACGAAAGACGAGAGGGCTGTGCAGATCATTTATTTTCCGGCAGGGGAATATAAAGTGTCAAAGCCTTTGATCTTTGCCTCGAAAGAGATACAAGAGTTGCATAAGAAAAGAGCTGAAGAAATGCAAATGATGTATATCTCTGCCCATACAATGATTTGGGGGGAAGGAAAAGAAAATACCAAAATAGTGTTGGATGAGCATTCGGAAGCTTTTCAGGAAGGCGAAGTTCCCCTCATTCGTTTTTTGGATGCTAAATTCTGTAATACAGGATATTATAACGGAATACGGCATGTCAGTATTGAGATAGGGAAAGGCAATCCTGGAGCAGTAGCGGTGGATTATGTTTCCAGTAACAACGGAGAATTGTGTGATGTGGATATTATTTGCCGTGACAATGATACGCCGGCTGCCATCGGACTGAACTTGCCGATACGTGGAGGAGGGCTTTCGTACATACATGAGGTAGGTATTTATGGCTTTCGCACAGGAATAGCAGTAAAAGGGGATTATCCCGGATTTACGTTTGAAAACATCAAATTGGAAGGACAACATACTGCGGGAATACATCACGTATCTAAAAACATTGCAATCCGTGGACTTTATAGTAAAAATGCTTGTCCGGCATTGGTACTGGAAGGTAAAGATGCGATTACTACGTTGATAGATGCAGAACTTGAAGGTGGGGATGTCAATGCCTCTGCTATTCGCAATGAGGGACATTTGCTTTTGCGTAATATCGGTATGAAAGGGTATGGAAAGATGCTTGAGGGGATAGCTCTGGAGTTGGTTGACGGTCGTCTGGATGAATATGTTTCTACTGTGGTGCGTCTTTCGGATGCTGCGCCATCTAAAACACTTTCTTTGCCTATTAAAAATGCACCTCTGTATGAATTTCCCTCCCCTAAAGATTGGTCGATATTTGATGTCTCTGCACAAGACGATGATACGGAAGCTTTGCAAAAACTTATTGATAGCGGAGCGGAATATATTTTTGTAAAGGCTGTGAAAGAACGTCTTAAACTAAGAGGAACCGTTCACTTGAGAAATAACTTGAAATGGCTTCATGGCGGATGGTGCAATATGGACGTTGAAAATGAAAGCGAAATAGGTTCTCCGTTGTTTATCTTTGAGGACGGTCGCAATGAGGTGATGATTATGGAGGCATTTTCGACGGGGCAATATCGTAACACCTTTACTACTTTTGTGAACTGGCGTAATAAGACCACGGTAATACGGGATATGTTTATGGGATATGGCGATTCTTCGTATCGTAACTATGGTACTGGGGATTTGTTTCTGGAAAACGTGGTGACCGGTGGAGGTGATTATCCTGAACTTCCGGAACATAAAAAGGCCGGATGGCTTTTTGAACACCAAAATGTATGGTTCAGAAACCTGAATCCGGAAGAATGGGTTCCCGATATTCATGTAGGAAAAGGGGCGGTAGTATTCGGTCTTGGTGGAAAACTAGGTGAATTGTATGGCACTCATCTTCGGGTGAGTGATGGCGGAAAGGCTGAGATATATGGTATCATGTGCAATATAAACATGACGGTACCCTATCATTGGCCTAATCTGGAGGTACATGGATCGAGCATGACCGGGATAACGATTGAAGTAGATAATGCCGATGTCTCTTTAGGTGTTTTTCAAGATGGGTCGGATGATTTCCCAGATCCTACATTTATTCGTGAAATCAATGGTAAAGATACTTATATATTGAAACATAAAGATGCTCCTAAACGTAAAGGCGATGGAGTTGGTTCGGTAGTAGCACCTCTTTATCGTTCTACTTTTAAGACTACAAACAAATAATAAAATAGGTACAATGAGAAAACTGTTATTGTCGGTTGCTTTGCTATTATGCCTTAACGGGCGGGGAATGGCGCAGCAGTATTGGAATGTTGACGATGCCGGAAATAGCATCACTTGGCAAGTGAAAAAGGGTGTAGAACATCAAGACCATATCGAGATGGCTGGCAAGAGGGTTGCCGTGGTGTTGAGATACGGAGTGGGAGAGAATGGTGAATTCGTGCTCAATAAGAGTATGGTTTGGCCCATGCTTCGTACCGTGCCCAACAATACGCATTCGTCTTTGATGAGGAGATTTGACTGGAATCCATTGGACGGGATGACCATCAACGGGCGTTCCATGCAGGAAGAGGTACAGTCCATGACACTGAATGGCACTTTGGAAGTTTCGAGTGTCATCAAATTGGGTCGGGACAACTCTTTGTTGTTGAAACGTACATACTTCCCGTCTGTAGATAAACCCGCCTTGATAGAAATTTACAAGTTTGTCAATACAGGCAAGAAGAAAGTAACTATCGAGACTGCCGAGATGCACAATGTGGTGACTACGCATCCGGATAAAGGGGTTGCCGGCAGTTATAAAATCCATCTGACATCTGCTCCCTCCCAATCACTGGATTTGGCTCCCGGTGAAAGTTTGGAATTTACGGCTTCCATTTCAGGATATAAGACAGGAGAACAGCCGCAAAGTTTTGATGGCGACAAAGAATTGGAGATGCGTCGTTCGGTAGTAGATGAATGGATGGGCAATCTTGTGTTGGAAACACCCGATCCGGTGATTAATGAAATGTTTGCATTTTCTAAAATCAGGGCTTGCGAAAGTATATACGAGACCAAGGGCGGTCCCATGCACGGGCCGGGGGGTGAATCTTATTATGCAGCCATTTGGGCAAACGACCAGGCCGAATACATCAACCCTTATTTCCCGTTTGTGGGCTATAAGTATGGGAATGCTTCGGCCATGAATTCGTTCAAGCATTTTGCGAGATACATGAACGATGAGTGGAAGCCTATTCCGAGTTCGATTATTGCAGAAGGCGATGGCTATTGGAACGGGGCAGGAGACCGTGGGGATGCGGCTATGATAGCATACGGTGCCGCACGTTATGCCTTGGCCAGCGGGAATAAGGAAGAAGCCAAAGAGTTGTGGCCGTTGATAAAATGGTGCCTAGAGTTCAGCAAGAGGAAAATTAATGAAAAGGGAGTTGTGGCTTCCGACAGGGACGAACTTGAAGGACGTTTCCCGGCAGGGAAAGCCAACTTGTGCACCTCTTCTCTCTATTATGACGCACTTCTTTCGTCTGCATACATAGCCGAACAGTTGGGTGAAAAGAGTTTGGCTAAGTCTTATCGCAGGCAAGCCGCTGAATTGGAAAAGAACATGGACGCTTATTTTGCATCCAATGTGGAGGGCTTTGATACGTATGCTTATTATGAAGGAAACGATGTGTTGCGTGCATGGATATGTATTCCTTTGACGGTGGGTATTCACAAGCGTGCAGAAGGAACTATAGAGGCGTTGTTCTCTCCACGGTTGTGGACGGAAAACGGATTGCTTACACAGGCTGGAACAAAAACCTTCTGGGATCGTTCTACGTTGTATGCGTTGAGAGGGGTGTTCATGGCTGGAGAAACGGAGAAGGCTTTGGAATATATGAAGCGTTACTCCAATACGCGCTTGCTGGGAAGCCATGTGCCTTATGCTGTTGAGGCCTGGCCGGAAGGCGGACAGAGGCATCTTTCTGCCGAAAGTGGATTGTATGGGCGAATTGTTACCGAAGGTATTTTCGGCATACGTCCTACGGGATTCGATTCGTTTACGCTCACTCCCCGACTGCCGGAAGAGTGGAACGAGATGTCTCTTCGTAGGATAAGGGCATTTGGGAGCGATTTCGACATCCAGGTGTTGAGAGTGAACGATAAAACCCTGCGTGTAATGATCACGAAGAATGGCAAAACGCTCTTGAACAAGAAAATCAAGAACGGTGCTACGTTGAATTGTAAGTTATCATAAGTTGGAGTATATGAATTGGTTGAATAAAAAATGGATAATCACTTTGGCGGCGGTTATCCCGTTTGGAGCGGTAGATGCTCAAAAGAGATTGACGCTGGAAGACCCTACGGGGAAAGTGGAAGTATGTATCACGTTGGACGATGTGATAAAGTATAGCGTGTCTCACGAAGGCGATGTGATGATTGCCCCGTCTCCCATATCCATGGAGCTTATGGACGGTGCGGTATTGGGAAAGTCGCCCCGACTGAAGAAGCAGTCGAGAAGTTCTGAGAACTCTGTCATAACTCCTCCTTTGTATAAGAGAAAGACGATAAAAGACCATTATAACGAGCTGGTATTGCATTTCAAGGGGAATTACAGCCTTGTATTCAGAGCCTATGAAGACGGTGTGGCGTATCGCTTCCTTACCAACAGCAAGGATTCGCTTTTCATAAAAAATGAGCAGGCGGTGTTCAATCTGCCGGATAATCCGAAGATATTTGCTGCTACTCCCAAAGGACGTACGATAGACGGTGAGGAAAATCAATACCATAGTTCTTTCCAGAATACTTATCAACATGTGAATTTGTCGGAATGGGATAAGAACCGTTTGGCTTTTATGCCTGTTCTTGCCGAAAGGAGAGGGGAGAAGAAGGTGTGCATTACAGAGGCAGATTTGCTGAACTATCCCGGTATGTTCCTGAAAGTATCTCCTGATGATAAAGGCTTTTATGGCCATTTTGCTGCCTATCCGAAAGACGTTTCTGTAGAAGTGAGAGGCTTGAAGGGGGTGGTCAAGACACGTGAGCCTTATATCGCTAAAGTAGCGGGGAAGATGTTTTTCCCCTGGCGCGTGATGGTGATTTCAGAAAAAGACACGGAATTGCTGTGCAGCGATATGGTGTACAAACTGGCTACTCCGGCTGCTGAAGGCGACTATTCTTGGATAAAACCCGGGAAGGTGGCTTGGGACTGGTGGAACGACTGGAATCTGTATGGCGTTGATTTCCGTGCAGGCATCAATACGGAGACTTATAAATATTACATAGACTTTGCAGCCAAGCAAGGTGTGGAATATGTCATCTTGGATGAAGGATGGGCGGTTGCCGGACCGGCAGATTTGTTTCAGATTGTGCCTGAAATAGATTTGAAAGAGCTGATACGTTATGCCGATACCAAAAAGGTGGGGCTTATCTTATGGGCAGGCTATCGTGCGTTCGATTTGGATATGGAGCGCGTCTGCAAGCATTATGCTGCTATGGGTATCAAAGGATTTAAGATTGATTTTATGGATCGTGATGACCAATACATGATTGATTTCAATCGTCGTTGTGCGGAAATGGGTGCCAAGTACAAACTACTTATTGATTTGCACGGTACTTCCAAACCTACCGGATTGCAACGCACTTATCCCAATGCCATCAACTTTGAAGGAGTTCACGGATTGGAAGAGTTGAAATGGGCAAAACCGGATACAGACCAGGTGACGTATGATGTGACGATGCCGTTTATTCGTATGGTGGCCGGGCCGGTAGATTATACTCAAGGGGCTATGAACAATATGAATAAAGAAAACTTTAAGGCCATCTATTCAGAGCCGATGAGTCAGGGCACTCGTTGCCGTCAGTTGGCCGAGTATGTGATTTTTGATTCCCCCTTGAACATGTTGTGCGATGCACCTACCAATTATCTGAAAGAACCGCAATGCACTCAGTTTATTGCTTCCATCCCTACTGTGTGGGATGAGACTAAGGCATTGTCCGGAAAAGTGGGTGAATATGTGGTGATGGCGCGTCAGAAGGATGAGGTTTGGTATGTAGGTGCTTTGACCAATTGGAATGCACGCGACATGGAGCTGGACTTGTCTTTCTTGGGTGAGGGTGAGTATCAGGCTGAAATTTTTGAAGACGGAATCAATGCCGACAGAGTAGGCAAGGATTATAGGTATAGAACAGTCAAACTGTCTGCTGGTAAAAAGATGAAGATACACATGGCTCCTGGAGGAGGCTTTGTCATGAGAATCCTGAAATAGTACATAAGTGTATCGTTATGAAAACTAATCAGAGTGGAGTTGGCTGAACAAGTAAATTCACTCTGATTTTTTACATTCATATTAAGTTCTTGATAGAGATGAGAAGAAAGGTATCAGCAATTCTTTGTTGTTGGTTGGCTTGCGGGATGCTGTAGGCAGAGCTAAAAAATGTGGGTTAAAGGTCTCAATGTTCAGACCAAAGAATCTGCAGACTCTTTGTTATCTAAATCTTACCCCGACCATATTTTGCGTAACTGGAACAAATCAAGTGGAAATTATAGCAGTAGTTGAATGAACTGATGGATATTACACAGAAGTATGTGCCGTTAATGGAATTCTGGTTTGACAGCAGATGGGGTAAAGAAAAATGTTGTTGGTCCATAGATAAAATTTATAAGACTATAAAAGAATGTGAGTCTCTTTGTTTGGTAGTATCAATTGGACTATTCTCCTTTTTCTTATGGGAGAACTGATTAGTGTTAGCTGAATATATGGGTAGTAAGATATCACAATGGTAAGTACTAGGCTTTACTGTATTGGTGAGTGGGGAGGTGATTGAGATATACTGGCTTTGTTTTACAGAATGTGAAAAATAGAGCGGTTAATTTGTAGAGAGTTATTAAGGCTAAAAAATTATTGGAAGATAATCGTTCTAATGCATAAAGGTATGCCATTATAAACAGATAGATGTGCCGGTCCTAGAACTATAGCAATTGACATCATTGTTGGAAGTATGAGGCGAAGAAGCAACAGCAGAGGTGGGGAAACTAGCGGTAGCAATGATAATAATGATGGAGAAGACTGAGAAATCAAAGGAAGATATGTAATGAAAATAATATTGGTAGTGGAAGACGATCGAGGATATGCTCGAGTAGTGGTCAATTGGCTAGTGAAAAACGGTATGGGTGCTCGTTATGTGTTGTCGGTAACGTCGGCAAAAGAGTTTATTTCGAGAACAGAAGTTGGATTGGTACTATCAGACTATTGTTTGCAGGACGGTAACAGTATGGAATTACTAGAATGGATGAATGCGGAAGGCTATCGGATACCTTTTCTTGTTATGACGGGTTATGGAAACATACAAGGTGCAGTAGAAGTTGTAAAGAAGGGGGCCATAGACTATCTGCCTAAACCAGTACAGACGGAGAAAATACGAGAGTTAATTTCTGGTCTGTTGCGAGAACAAGAGAGATTAACGCGGAATGATTGGTTTTATTATCGGGGGATAAGTCCGCTTGCCGTGAAGCTACAAGAATATATTCGATTAGTGGCTCCGGTGGATACTTTGGCTGTGTTGATACGTGGCGCATCAGGTACGGGAAAAGAATATGTGGCCCGGCAGGTACACGAGTTGAGTAGGCGGGCAGATGCCCCTTTTATTGCGGTAGATTGTGGAGTTCTTCCAAAGGAATTAGCGGTTTCAGAACTGTTCGGTTATGCAAAGGGTGCTTTTACCGGAGCGATGGAAAACAAAGCGGGAATGTTTGCTGCTGCCAATCATGGTACATTGTTTTTGGATGAGGTGGGTAATCTGAGTACCGAGGTGCAAAGGTCGTTATTACGTGCATTGCAGGAAAAATGCTACCGCCCCATAGGTGGTAAGGAAGAGTTGCAAACGAATATCCGACTGGTGGCCGCTACCAATGAGGACCTGGAGAAAGCGATAGCTGAAGGTCGGTTCAGAGAAGACTTATTCCATAGGCTGAACGAATTTCCGTTGCATGTACCATTGCTGGCAGAGTGCATTGAGGATATTATCCCGTTGGCGGAATTCATGCTGGATGCTGCTAACCGGGAGTTGGGAAGGAGTGTGAAAGGCTTTGACCGTGAAGTACAGAAACGGTTGAAAGCTTATTCGTGGCCGGGAAACATACGGGAACTGAGGATGGTTGTCAGACGGGCCACCTTATTGGCGAAAGATGACTGGATAACCACCGGGGAGATAGACCTTTCCGATAAAGGCAGGCAACCGGAAGAGTATTCACTTAATGACGAGCGGACGGAACGGGCAACCATTCTGAAAGCATTGGAGGCAACGGGCAATGACAGGAAGGCTGCCGCACGGCTGCTGGGCATCAGCCGGAGCACGCTTTATCTGAAACTGAGGAAGTATCGTCTGGATTAGAATATGTCCGAAATTCGGACACATCATGTCCAATCCACAATGCTTTTATGTACACATCATTTTTACTGCTTTCTATATGGTTTATTTACAATGTTTTATCTGTGTGCTGTTTCAGGCATGACACTTGTCTTTATTCCGGCAGGATGAGTGGAGAGTTGAATTGTGGAACCTAAAAACATGATACGATGAAGACATTGGTGGAAACCTCTCTTTTTAATCTGTTCGCCTCTTATACAAACGGTGCCGAACCTGCGGCAGGTGAGTTGCCAGCCGCCTATGACGATTTCGTGAACTGCCTTGCCACGTTTTCATCGGCAGGGGACTTGACGGGACAGCTACGTCGTCTGAACTACACAAAAATAGAGCTGGCCTTTATGCGGCAGACCTGCAACGGAATGGCTGAAGATTGCCGCAATATCCTGTATGACGTGTTTATCGACAAGACGTTGGCGTTGCTGGATGCGGAAGCGGAAATACTGAAGGAGATGCTTCGTCATGGTACCGTATCTGCCGGATTCCATGCGGAAGCGGTGCGTGGAAGCGGAAGGAAAACTTCCGTCACACTGACATGGAACGGTACGGACAGCGACCTGATTGAACTGGTGGCTGCACTGATGGCAGCCGGTGCGATAGGTACGGCCGAAGGCCGGGATTTGAAAATTGTGGATGTTATCCGCGTTTTCGAGGAAGTGTTCCATCTGAAAATCAATGCGCTGTACACCAAGCGTGGCAAAGTGTTCGACCGTTGTACGGACACCACTCCGTTCATTGACTCCCTGCGCAAAAGTTATAACCGGATGTTGGACGCACGGCTGGCGTAAAGGTTGTACGCCAACAGCCGCCAACGGATGACTCGTATGTATGAGGTATTGCAGATTGGTGGCTGAATGTTTTTCTTTGTCGCCGGTTATCATGTCTAAAAATACAAGCTATGTCAATCCTGAATGATATTTGGAACCGCATTGCCCGGAAACCGGACAGGTGGAAAGCGGCGGCAACGGAAACTTCCGGGACGGAAAACCGGGTATATGCGGTGGTTACGGAAGAGGGCGTGATGCTGTTTTCCGACACCCTCAAGGGTATGAAGGCACGGAACAGCTATCTGCAACATCTGGCCGACGGCTTCTTCAACGTGACCAAAGTACCCGAAACTTTGCGGATATATGAGATTGACCTGCCTACCAAACGGATGGCCGGGCTGGCGGACAACTGCATCGAAAAGCTGTCCAAAGCGGATTTGCGAAGTACAGACGCACAATTGCGCAGGTCGGTGGTGAACTTCACCTTCGACAAGTTTGCGGATAGAAGTGTACTGGACGGTGGGGTGTGCAGGGCAAAGTTCGACCTGCGGCCCGATTTCCATAACTTCGACCGGCTGACAAAAGAATTCGGTTTGGGTATCTCGCCCCGGAACTATGATGTAGCGGCATTGCTGTATATTTCGGAAAACGGGTACGCCGGGATTGTTGCGGCAGACAAGGTGCATCCGTTCAGCTATGAGTATGAGTTCAGGGAACTGGCGGAGAAGCTGGGAGACAGCATGAGGGCACGGATGAGCGCGCCTTTGTCGGCACACGACTTCGGCTATGCGGCCTTACAGAAAGAGGCAAAGGAGATGGCGGCGGATTTGTTGCAATCGGAGTTCCATATTACGGATGGGGAGTTCAGGTTGGGCGCACGGATAAGCCGGACAGAAAGGATGGGAATGTCACATCCGGTGTCGTATCCGCATTCGGAAGAGGAACAGACCGGCGGGTTACCGGAAACACACTACAGGGAGGAAGCTCCTGAACAGCGGATGTCTGACAGCCACCGGCAGGTGAAGCATGCGGCTTCCATTACCCCACAGAAGAAGGAGAAGAAACAATTAATCCTATAGAATCTATGGAAGAAAAGAAAAAGCAAGCGGTGGAAAGCGGCAGTCTGTATATGACATTGGACGCCTTTTACAGACCCGTGTATCTGAGTATGCGCGGACAGGGGGAAAAGGGATTTTCCCGTTATATCAGTAACAACGTGAGGTCTCATACGACCGGTCGGGAATTTATTCCCGACCACTGAATGTTCCGTTTCGACTTTAAAGACAAAAGTCTGATTCCTCCCATATTCGGTACGGACAATGCGGATTATCTGGAACGGCTCTGTCCTGTACTGGAACGGGAGAATATATATCCGTCGGGGGTGGTGAGACTCCGGGATGCGGCATTCTGTGAGGAACGGGGGATTGTACATCTGTCATTATCAGCGGAACATACGGCTTTGCTGGAAAATGAGGATTACAGGCGGCTGCGACATCGTTTCGGAATGGATGGGGATGTGATACGCAGCGGGCTGGCTGCTTTTCCCACCTACATGGCGGTGGAACACGGGCGGAAGGTATTGCTGTTTGACAAGACAGACGGTGGGGACAGGATGCTGGATGAGTTTCTGAGTGGGCTGGCCGAACGTTTTTTTGACGGCAAGCGGAAACCTGAGAGCTTGAGGTTTTATGAGGTGGCTCCGCTGAATGCCGCATACCGGGCAAAAATAGGTGACGGACAGACGGTTTCTTCGGATATGGTGAGATATGGGATTTGTGTGGCATGTTGCGACATGGCACCTACGCTGAGGAACTTTAACAGGCTGAGAAATTTGCAACGGCAGCCTATGCCGCTGACCGGAGAACAGGAACGGATAGTCTCGTCACTGGTGGCACGACCGGATAATGTACGGTTTCCGAACGTGGAAATGAGGGTGCGGATTCCGGCAAAGAGAAAAGGACAAGGAATGAACATTTAATTTTTTGATGAATGGAAAAAGAGAATACGAATAGTGGCAGTGTGTATGTCACAGTGGACGGACATCTCAACCCGGTGCATGTCAGTATAAAAGGTACGGGTGAGGAAGGTTTTCTGGAGTTTATGCTGGAAGATGTGGAGAAGGCGCTCAAGGAAACGGAAATGCCTACCATGGGCATGATGTATTATAATGTGCCTGATATGGGGATTGTACCGCGTTTGCGGGAAGGGAATAATGATGATTATCTGCGAAGACTGGAAAAGGCGATGGACGGACATGGGATTAAGCTGCATAGATACCTGACTCTGTCGGAAGTGGTGTATTGCCTGTGAAAGTACATGGACCCGCTTTCAAGGGACGAGAACTATACCCGACAACTTACACCGGGGATATGGCGGGAGATAAAGTCCACACCACCCGAAGTGATAGCGGAGATGCAGGATGATTTGAAGCATGGGAACACGTATTATACGGGTGTTGAGACGGGTAAAGGGGTGCTGCTGTTCGGTAGGGATTACGTAGGAAACCGTCAATACGGGGATTTTATGTCAACGAATATAGAGAAGCGTTTCTTTGAACCGGACTTTGATGAAAAGTATCTGAATGTGTATGAGTTACGGGGATGGCCTTCATTGATGGAAGGGAAAGTAAACCGCTGTTGCGATGATTACGGCTGTTTGTTACCGTTGGAGAAGATTCCGGCAGATGCTTTTGTGGACAAATCGGTATTGAAAAGTATAACGGACAGTGAGTGTTATGATCTTGCTCCTACATGGGAGAACTATTATAGGCTGACTGATTCCGGAAAGGGGCTGGGCCTTACGCGGAGTCCGTATAATTATGACCGGATGACACTGCTGTATATCATGGATAAGGGCTATCCGAGAGACGGACTGATAGATGAATACCCGGACAACTTCAGTTTTTACGATAAATTCGAGAAGATAGAAAACAAGCTGCTGGGCCGCAACAGATGGGATGTGTATGATGTGATGCAGGAGAAGGCGAAGAAACTGGCAGGGAAATTGTTGAAAGAGCACTTTTCGGACATACGGCGGAAAACAGATGTAAAGGAAAAAGAGCATGTGAAAAAAATAAGGGTATAAAGATATAGGATGATAAAAAAATGGCAGGGGAAACCCCGTTACTGTTTGGAGGCAGATAACGGGGCTTTTCTTTTTATTTTGTGGTAGCAGTAACCTTAGTTTGAATTTTTTCAGTTTTGTAAATGACATTTTGGCGGAAATAAGCAGTCATAATAGGTATAATTATGGAATGAAAATATGGAAGGAGTAGAAACCGGTGACTGGGTTACGGAAAAGGTTAGATATGTTATTTGTCCGGATGAGGATATTTTGTATACTTGGAGTGACAATGCACGCCAACGGATGACTTTAATTCTGAATGCTTTGTCAAGTGTGGAAATATGCTTTTATTTGCTTTGTAAATAGTGAAATTATAAATCAAATTGTTATGGAATTAGTTGTTATAGAGAAACATGCGTATTTACAGTTAAAACTGCAAATAGAGAGTTTATCCGCCCAGATTGAATCCGTTAAAAAGAAAATTGGTCCGGTCGAAATGGAAAAGTGACTGGATGCCCAGGAGGTCTGTCTGGCCTTGAATATCTCCAAACGAAGTTTGCAAGGCTATAGGGAATACGGGATTATTCCATGTTCTTGTATAGGTGGTAAATATATGTATAAAGAGAGTGATTTGGCCAAAATATTAATTCAAAAAGAAAGATAACATATGGACGGAGTAATCACAAGGCAGTCAGAAGAGTACATAATGATGATGAGGATGCTTAAGAAATGCTCAAAAGAGATACTTGAATTTCAGGATTTGCCTGTTCCTATAGCCGGTGAGGTCTATATGACCGGTGAACAGATATGTGGCATGTTGCATATCTCAAGCAGAACTTTGCAGAAGTTACGTGATGAACGGGGGATAGCTTATACTGTCATAGGGGGTAAGTTTCTTTATCCTCTTTCTAAATTGCAATTGTTATTGGAAGAAAATTATAGAAGTTATATTCGTTAAATCAAGTGGATAATTTGTATTTATGCCATTTTTTTGCTACTTTTGTAAAAGTAAGTAAGAGTGTAACAGGAAGAAAGTTGCAGCATATACGCGGTGAATTATTCGGTGTCATAGGAGCAGAGGCTTTTGGTAAGATACTGATAATGAATAGGGAAATTAAAAGTTAATCGTTCCCTGTCTCTCCGCTGAATTAACCGGGAAAAACCGGACAGTAAACATACAAGTCCCACAAATTCAATGATTTGTGGGGCTTTTTTTATCCCCTTGTGCCTGCCTTAAAGTATTTATCTATTAAAAACTTAATCCTACGAAGCAGGTCAGAAAACAACATAAAAAAGGCCATCTATCCCAGACAGCCAATCTTTTGTTAACCTTAAATCTAATACTATGAAAAACACATTACAAATGTACATGTTTTCCACTAACCTCCAAACCGGCAGCGGTTAATATTATATTATATAACAACCCTTAATGCTCATTAAGGCTTTATCAGCGAAAACGCAACGTGCATTTGCTCCCAACGCATCATCCGTTTGCCCGGTGTGCATTATGCATCCGGCACAGATGGATGATGCGTTCTGCAAATCCGTCACATCAACAGTCAATTCTAAAATAACCATTACAATGAAAGCAACCCCAAACAAAGGAATGAAACTCTCCGCTGAAGATGTCAGAGCCTGCCTTCAGCACCGCTTGCACCGTAGCTTGAACTATAGGTTCTACCTCGTGCTGTGCTCCCGCTACACCTTTCAGAGTCGCCTGAAAGGCGTGGAACGCTGCCGTCTCACGCCAGCCACGGTGCTGGGCTACTTCAAGGAGGAAGGGGAGGAGTTGGGGGTAGGAAGTAAATTGGTTAGTTCGGATGGAAAAATTCGTATATAATGCATAAGCCGCATCCGTCGAATATAATGAAAGGAGATGTGATGAACAATTACTAACTTATATTCGTGAGAATAGACTGATTGAGAAATATTAATAAAGTAAAGAACAAAAGATAACAAAATAGTATAGGACAGTTAAAGTACAAAGGACATTTCGGTAGCGTGGAATACGGTGAAGAAGACAATTGCTTGTTTGGCAAAGTTCTTGGTCTTAAAAAGGATTGTATTACCTATGAAGGTGAAATCATTAGTGAATTGAAAAGTGACTTTGAGGGTGCTATCCTTCATGGCATGGCAGCCGCCAACGTCTCTCCCATTCTAACTTTGCAACATGTTTTATTAATAAAAATATGCAAAATAGAGAATGTATTTCTAATACATTCTGATTATTTTAGTATATTATATATAGGGTGGTGGAGGATGAGGTGAGTCCCTCTTCCGCCACCTTATTTATTTCATTAATTTTTAGCCGATTCTAACTGTTTATTTGTATCCCCTTGGCTGGTCCCTTACCTTTGTCATGTTATCGAATTAAGAATAGACAAAGATGGAAAAAGAAATGAGCCCCATGACAACGGAGATACTGAAGAAAGGTTATCTCCTCTTCCCCATTCCCCGCCGGTATACACGGTTTGGTGTTTCTTTGTGGGATATGCCAGACCCGGATAATGGGAATGTAGACACGCATTGGACGTATGGCGGTTATGAGTATGTGAGTAATCAAAACTTCCATCCAACCGCCTGCGATGCTCCATTCGCTGGAAAAGGAAATGTGGCCGGTTGTGCGGCCAATCGTGCGTCATCGTTGCAGGTAGCGGATTTTTTGTTCTTTGTTTGCAGAAAGGTTATACGGAAGTACTCCTGCAGGGTTCGGATAGTAGTGAATCCCGTTGTGTTTTAAAGTGTTATTATTTGTAGACAGTTAATGTCTTTTTGTTGTCAGATTCATTGATTTCTATTCTCTTTTCGTATATTTGCGCCCATTAATTAAAGATTGTCACACGACTGTTCTGAAAAAAGTGTGATATTCTGATAACATATTTAAATAGGGTTATTCCTGATTTTACACTAAACTGGATAGGATTAATGGAGAATTTGAATGCAGTGATTACGGGAGTTGGAGGATATGTTCCGGACTATGTCTTGACTAATGATGAAATATCTAAAATGGTGGATACCAATGATGAATGGATTATGGGGCGCATTGGTATAAAGGAAAGACGCATTTTGCATGAGGAGGGGCTTGGAACTTCATATATGGCTCGTAAGGCTGTGAAACAACTGATGCAGCGCACAAAGACCAGCCCGAATGACATTGACTTGGTTATCGTAGCTACTACTACTCCCGATTATCACTTTCCTTCTACCGCATCCATCTTATGTGACAAATTGGGCCTGAACAATGCTTTTGCTTTTGATATGCAGGCTGTTTGCAGTGGATTTCTGTATGCAATGGAGGCGGGGGCGAATTTTATACGTTCCGGAAAATATAAGAAGGTTGTCATAGTAGGAGCTGATAAGATGTCATCGGTGATTGATTATACAGACCGCGCTACCTGTCCTATTTTTGGTGACGGTGCTGCCGCTTTCATGCTGGAACCCACCCGGGAGGATATGGGAGTAATGGATGCCGTATTGAGAACAGACGGGAAAGGTCTGCCCTTCTTACATATCAAAGCGGGAGGCTCCGTATGTGCTCCATCTTACTATACACTGGACAATCGGATGCATTATATTTATCAGGAAGGACGTACAGTCTTTAAATATGCTGTGGCCAATATGGCGGATGCTTGTGAGGCGGTCATGGAGAGGAATCACTTGGCGAAGGAGGACATTGACTGGGTGATTCCCCATCAGGCAAACATGCGTATAATTACTGCTGTTTCGCAACGCTTGGGAGTATCTCCCGAAAAGGTAATGGTCAATATAGAACGGTATGGAAATACAAGTGCCGGCACGCTTCCATTGTGTGTATGGGATTTCGAGGATAAGCTGAAAAAGGGGGATAAACTGATTTTTACAGCATTCGGAGCAGGATTTGCTTGGGGGGCTATTTACGTGAAGTGGGGATACGACGGAAAAGGTTGAGGCTCTCTGATAAGATTTAGGTTGTTTGTTTTTTTTCTGATACAACTTTTAGTATCTTTGCGAAACAGCAGTTTTTTATTGTGACAGAAAATTGCATGTGTTTTGTTAACCATATAGAAAACTAAAAACAATCAGCGTATTATGAACCAGGAATTATCCATGAGCCCCAATCTATTGGTGGCTGCCCTTCAAAAACCGGCTTCCGAATTTACGAAAGCAGACATTGTTTCCTATATAAAGGAGAACGACATTCGTATGGTGAACTTCATGTATCCTGCGGCAGACGGGAGACTGAAGACACTGAACTTTGTCATCAATAATGAAGCATACCTTGATGCCATACTTACATGTGGTGAACGCGTAGATGGTTCCAGCTTGTTTCCGTTTATAGAGGCCGGTAGCAGTGATTTGTATGTAGTGCCGCGTTTCCGGACCGCTTTTATAGACCCTTTTTCTGAATTGCCCACACTGTCAATGCTCTGTTCTTATTTCAATAAGGATGGTGAACCGCTGGAAAGTTCTCCGGAATATACCCTGCGTAAGGCATGTCAGGCATTCACTACGGTTACGGGGATGGAATTTCAGGCTATGGGAGAATTGGAATATTATGTCATTTCTGAAAATGACGGATTGTTCCCGGCTACCGACCAGCGTGGTTATCACGAATCGGCCCCTTATGCCAAGTTCAATGATTTCCGTACGGAATGTATGTCATATATTGCGCAGGCAGGCGGACAGATAAAGTATGGGCATTCTGAAGTCGGTAATTTTACGCTGGACGATAAGATTTATGAGCAGAATGAAATAGAGTTCCTGCCGGTGCGTGCCGAGGAGGCTGCTGACCAACTGGTGATAGCAAAATGGGTTATTCGTAATCTGGCTAGCCAGTATGGATATAACATTACTTTTGCACCGAAAATCACGGCAGGAAAAGCCGGTTCCGGATTGCATATACATATGCGTATCATGAAGGACGGGCAGAACCAGATGCTGAAAGATGGGGCACTTTCTGAAACAGCCCGTAAGGCCATTGCGGGCATGATGAAGCTGGCTTCTTCCATTACGGCTTTCGGTAATACAAATCCTACTTCCTATTTTCGTCTGGTTCCTCATCAGGAAGCACCGACCAACATTTGCTGGGGCGACCGCAACCGTTCGGTATTGGTACGCGTTCCGTTGGGCTGGTCGGCAAAAACGGATATGTGCATGTTGGCAAATCCGTTGGAGACCCCAAGTCATTATGATACTACACAGAAACAGACGGTGGAAATGCGTTCGCCTGACGGTTCGGCCGATTTGTATCAATTGATTGCCGGACTTGCTGTAGCTTGCCGTTATGGATTTGAGATAGACGATGCTTTAGGAATTGCAGAAAAAACATATGTCAATGTAAATATCCACAAGAAAGAAAATGAAGATAAGTTGAAACAACTGGAACAGCTTCCTGACAGTTGTGCCGCTTCTGCCGATTGTTTGGAAAGACAGCGTGCTGTCTTTGAGCAATATCATGTGTTCAGTCCTGCAATGGTTGATGGGGTTATTTCCAAACTGCGTTCTTACGAGGATAGAACCTTGCGTGCAGAGATACAAGACAGTCCGGAGGAGATGCTGAAACTGGTCGAGAAGTATTTCCACTGCGGATAGGAGAAGAAATGAGGGCATAACTCGCCGCAGGTTACACAGATTGCTATAGAATTTCTGATAATCAAGAACTTTTATTTGTGTTAATCTGCGGTGATTGTGTATTTTGACACCTCTCCATTATTCCTTTGGCTTTGAATACTGGTTCTGCTTTTTGTATTTCCGATTCGAAGCCGAACCAATAACCATTTTGGGTATTGTCGTCAATGGGTAGAAAACATAAGCGGAGGCTTTCTTTGTAGTTTCCATAGATGACTTCCCAATATTCCGGTGGCATCTGGCGCTTGGTCTTGACTTTCTCTGCTGGTTTTTTCTTTAATGACATGCCTGCCTCTATCCAGGCAATGGTGACCATGATTTTATAGGCCGGATAATGCATACTGCAGAATTCATAGAGTACGAGGCCTCGCTTTTCCAGGCTCATGGGCTGGTCTATAAGATTTTTATCGATTAAAAATTCCAGAAAGCGACGTAGGAAGTCGTTGTCGTCCAGAATCAGCTTGCGGGTGATGGCTTGCCAAGCAGTTGTGTTATAGAATCCATCCAGAAGACGTGACAGTTGCCGGGCTGTTTGAAGCTCGTTGACACTGATTTCATTTGTTTGAAGCACTTCATAAGGGGGGAGAGGAGAATATCGGATGCCTAGTTCTTCCGCTCTTCTTCTCATTTCTGTGCCGGGAAGTAACTTCAGGGATTCAAGCTGTATCTCGCCGGCATTGTATCCGGCAAGTGTACGCACATCTTCAAATATTTCGGATAGGCGGTATAGAGGCAAGCCGGCAATGAGGTCGGCGTGTGTTTCCATATTGGGTAGGGAACATAGGAAACGAAGACCTTGCAGTGAGTCCTCCAGGCTTCCCATCCGACGGCTTTTCTGGAGGACCGGTTCGCGCAGGCTTTGAATACCGGCCTCGAGATGGAGCAATCCTTTAGGTAGCTTTTTCAATTCATTTTTCAGCTCTTCGGATAATAGTGCAGGGTGTATTTCTAAGTGAAAGCATATGTCCGGGTTGAATTCCAGGAAAAGTTGCAGTAATTCTTTAGCACGGCGCGGATTATAATTAAAGGTCCGGTCGAGGACGCGTACGTTTTTTATTCCATGACTGTGGATAATTTGAAGGCGTTCACGGATACTTTCAATGGACAGTGTGCGCACCGGTTTTTCTTCACCGCTGACGCAGAATGCGCATGTGTTGAAACAGCCTCGGGTAGTCTCCAGTTGTACGAATGGTTTGCTCCAGTTGAAAAAACAGCTGTTTTCCGGTGGTACGAGCCGTGAAAAGTTAAGTACACGGGCTATGCCGTTGTCTATATATTGCTTTTGAGGATTCATATAGCAGAGTCCCGGAATACTGTTCCACTTTTCCGGCTGGTTCCAGCAAGACAGCCATTGGGGGAATGCTTCTTCTCCCTCTCCCCTGAATACACAGTCGATGAAAGGGTTTTTATGCAGAAAGTCTTCATTGTTTCCTAAGAATTCAGGTCCACCCAAGATGAAGTAGCTATTGGGAAGCAATGCTTTTAATCTCGCTGTGATGTGCAACAGTTGTTCGTGGTTGAACAACCATGTCGTTGCGGCAATGATGTCGGGTTGGTGCCGGTATATTTCGTCGACAATCATTCCTACGTTTTCATTGATGGTGGCAGATACGATTTCCCATTTTACGGAATTGTTCTTTGCTATTTGTGCGTGCAGTGCAGGGAGTGCCAACGAAGAGTGTGCATACGAGCTATTGAGGTCTATCCAGAGAATTTTCATATTTGATTGAATTTCATCTTTGCAAAGATAACTGATTTTGCTTTTCGTATAAACAAAAAGGGTTATATTTGCATGTCGGAAATCGAAAATAGTAGAGTTATTGGTATAGAATGTTTTTTGAAAGATGAAATATTCTTTTTGTATTCTTATTTCTATAAGGTGATAACGGGTTGTCTTATCACTGGCTTGATAAAGTAAGGAAGGAAGTACTATTAAGTGTGATTGATACAGAATGCAAAATATCGGAATAAGTTTCCAGCTATTTTGAACATTTTGAGAAAGTAAACTCTTTTGTACAAGGACTGGTTTAGGTAATTGATTCCTTCCTATGATGTAGGGATACTCTGTGAGGAGTATCCCTACAATTTTTTACATTGATTCCACGTTGCCTCCCTTTGGGGGATTGTTTGGACAATAACAAAAAAAGAGGAATATTCTTTCGAATTTCCTCTTCTTTGCGGGTGGCAGATGGGACTCGAACCCACGACATTCAGAACCACAATCTACTATATTATTATACTTATGTCTGTAATTGTCAGTAAGTTAATACTCTCTTGATTTAGTCAATAGAACAACTATTGACCAACAATGGCAATGCTTATACATTGCCAATACTAGCACTTGGAAGTGCTAAGTTTCTTGTTTCTTTTCCATAATTCAATTCTTTATTTAAAGTTTATAATGCAGTTATCATATACCACTAGAAGAGGTAAGCTTTAAGTGATATTGATTAATCTTCTCTTTCTATTAAATGAAACACCTAATAATCAGATATAATAGAAAGGCACAGCAACCAAGGGTATAGCGAGGGTTATTCTTAACATCAATAATTAGACATTTGAGGATAACCACACATCTTCTACTCCATGACATTTCTATCTTTATTGGCTTCTCCCATGGAAATTCAGGTTGCCTATAAGTCATCTTCTTAATTGTGTAGCTTTGATTATACCATACACATAGAATGATAACTATCCAACCCATTAAATTAAACCATGGGTTAATAAATGATTGCCCTTCATCAATACCCCCATGTGGCTTTGGTTCATACTTCATAATTCAACACCTTTAATAGATAGTAAACTCATCCTTATCTTTGTATTCCCATTGAATTATTTTCCACTTAAAGAAGATAAAATACCTACCAAAGAATGGATACCATTGTACTCTTTGAGGCATATTTATATCATGTAAACACATCTTTCCCATATACCAAGCCATAGGTAATGTAAACACTAAGGCAATGAGTAACTCTGCTCTATTTAGCATTGCATTAACTATTATAATCCAGTTGAATACATATATCATTAGATACATGATTCTATGAAGTATAAATAGAGTAATAGCTACCCACTTTCCTCTCTTATTGCTCAATAACCATTTTAGAAACAAATGTAAGCAATAGAACATTACAAGTAATAAAGCAAGTGATAACATCTTAACTGTGTGTATTAAGTTCTTTGAAATCAATAATCCATTTATTCTCTATTAAAAAGTCTGTACCCAGTAATCCATGTATTTGTATTCCACTATTTTCTTCAATGCCTTTAAAAGCATCTGATAGTGGCTGTACACAGAACTTTGGCTTATAGGTATAACCTTCAAAGTTGAAAGGTAGAATAACCACATCTGCCTTACGCTTAGTTCCATCTATTCCACTGATGCAGTAATCACCAATAGGCTCTACTATATCCTTGAAATATTCTACTACATTACTATCAATCAAACAACATGTACTCCCAGTATCTAGGATGAAACAAAGGTGTTTATCCTCTATCTCAACCACTATAATAGGTAGTTTAGTTTGATTAAGTCCATGATATAAGGAATGTCGTATATTCATCTATATTTTAACTCTTACAATATTACTTTCTCCCTCTTTCTCCAATGTTAGAAGTTTGGCTTGTCTCATATCAATAACTTCACCAACAGCTATATTAGAATTTTTATCAAGTGGAATATATGTCTCTCCACCTGCCTTCATAATAAACCTGACAGAATTACCATATTGAGAAGCTACTACTATAGCTTGACTAACAGCATCTATTTCTTCTGCATCAAAGGGTCTTTCTTCTATAACTTTCCAATTAACAGATGGAATATTGGGCTGTAAAGCCTTTCTTAAAAGTTCTTTCTTATAGAACTGGTCTATATCATGATACATTATATTTTCATGAACCCAAAACGGAAACTTCCATTCTTTTTTTATAATACCATTCACCCTATACACAACTATATTGTTAGTAGCTACCACTTGAAAGCAAAATTCTTCACCTTTATTATTTGCAATTAGTAAGCTTGAAGAGGATTCCTTTATAACTTTAAAATCTAAGTATGACTTAAATTTCTGTAGTAGAGAAATCCATGGAGAATCTGTTGAGTGCTTTGAAAGATTAGCTTCTCTTTCTTCTCTATCTATTTTCTTTTGATAGAGGTGATGCAACCATATAAGAATAATGATAGCAATAATAAAAATAGTCCAATTCATATTCTTCTTTTTGTAGCCATACCACAAAAAAAAGTGTGGTACTTTCCTGCTGAGTCCAAGGCATCACCACAACACCTACAATCACAAACAAGGAAAGCCCACACCTGATGGTATGAGCATTCACTCCCTTACTGCTGTGATTGTTAGTCTTCAAAGTGGTGATTTTAGGACTTCACAAGTAAGAAGCAAACACTTCTTTTTCTAATATGTCTTGTTAAACTTCTATTTCATTAGCAATCATTTGATTGTTTCTGTTGCAAAGTTAAGACTTTCCACATATAAACAATCATCCGAAAGCTACTTTTAATAGGTTTCAATCCATATTAGTACCATTGGTATGGGCTATGTTCTTGTATTACAAAGTTAATCTTTATTTCTTAGTATCTCTGTCTAACCATAGGTATATTACTAAACCTACAATACTAAATACAATCCACTTTATCATTAAATAAAATTCTGTCATGATTCAATCAATTTAAAAGCCCCAACCTTGATAGGCTGAGGCTTGAACAACAATAAACTACAATACAATGAGGCATTGACCTCAATGTAAATCTATGAATACTCCTTCATCTAATCACCTTTCACTAACCACTTGAAGTGGATTAGTTTAATGAGGGGATTATTAACCTACCTACAAATCTCACTCTTATAGTTAATTTCCAAAGCTAAGAGGCTATTGTGTATAATTTCCTCAGGTTAGTCTGAGACACTTGAAGGTGTTAGGTTATTGAATGTATTCACTTCTATATTCTTTTTATAAGAGAAGTGAATACAAATACCAGTTTTCTCACTTACCTCTGTATTATAAATAAGGATGTAAATGAGGCTAACAAGAATTTCCTAACATAATGGATATAAGAAGTAAGATAAGGTGGAGGTTAAGGAAGTTGTGTTAATTATAACTGGTTACTGGATAAACCAGTTGTATTCATTAGTGCCATACAGAGCCTTATTTAGCCCTTCTGTAAGCTGTGTGGCATTCAGTGATCTATCCAAGAAGTTATCTATATAGCTGCTTTTATTGGCTCCAGTGAGTAAATTATATACATTCCACATAGATATGGCACTCTGATTCTCAGGAAGAGCAAAGTTTTCATCACTATAGTATGATTTAGCAACAATACCTATCTGTGTATCAGTCATCAGCATTTGAGGAAGCCTTTTCTTCTGTTCAACTGGAAGATATTGATATAATCTACTCTTACCCAAGAACTGTGCAAATTGGCTTTCAGTCATATAACTATCCTTATAAGCACTCATATAGTATAGGTGCTTGGCTATGTTATACTCCTGAAATAGCCTCATCACTGAACTAGATAAATCAGCAGTACTCATCACCTTTAACTCAGACTTGTAACCATCAGTTGAGACACACATATTACAGCAAACCAAATTTTTAAAGCCAATGAATACCTTGAACTTTTCTGCACCTTTCTTGCTATATAGATTCTCATGATTATATGCCCTTACTCCACCAATAGTAAGATTCAATCTATTGCCCATTATATCTTCATGGATAGTGGGAATTTCAAAACAGAACATCATTCTTTCATAGTAAATAGTCTTGTCTGATTCAAGTAAATCCTTCACTGGTTTATGAATAGCTTCGGGTGTTCTGCCTTTAATGACATGGCTTACTCTGATTGCAGGTTCTTCAATTCTCTCATTGGGAAATATCTGATTGGCAGCTTCCCAAACCATTTCAATAAATGAAGGGTGACTGATAGTAATCTCATTATCTTTGCTGAACACTGGTACTACACAATCATTTCTAAGATGCTCAATAGTGACTTCTTTAGTATTAGCCTCTATGAATGGTAATTTGTTTACCCTTCTGGAGCTGATAATTTCAGTCTCTATAGTTTCAACTGGGGTTTCAATCTCAAACTTTGGCTGATTGAAGGTTTGCATCAACATATTAGTTCTGTGTACTGGCATTAACTGCATTGCTTCCATAATGTATAAAATTAGGATTATAGTTGATAATAGGTTTATTGCTCTCTTCTTGTAACTGCATCTTCTTCTGCATGAAATCTGATGTAAGTTGCTGATACCATTCTGGGTATTGGTGATAAATGGAGGTAAGTTCTTCAATGGTTTTAGCCTGATTTATCTTCTGCTTTATCATATCCAAGTTTACTCCATTATTGCACCAATCCAGTATTATTTGCCCAGTAGTGGGTGTAATAGTAAAATCTGGTTTACCTATAAATAGACTTGTTCTATCTTTTGATGCAATGGCTTGATGCTTCATGTTAATATCAAGGACTATGGTAAATTCATAATCTATTCCATCCCTCATTACTGCTTTTAATCCCACTTTCTCAGGAATCATCTTACCATTCTTTTCACTTAGTACATAGTCTTGTTTACACCTCATGGTACAAATCACATGGCTTTGGGATTGTAGAATCTTCTGCATGAAGGCATTAATTCTTGGTGTAATCTTCTGCCAGTTAGTGAATGAATTACCTTGTAGGTTAGCATGATACTCCAGAAGGTTGTCCCAACATTGGGAAATGCTATCAATGATTATCACTTCCATATTAGCATCCTCACACACCTTTATAGCCTCAATATAGGTTTCAGGTGTAAAGTTGTCTTGAAGGGGTAATACATTGTAGTTGCCTAAACTGGCATATAAATCAGCACTTCCATTCTCACTATCAATGATAGCTATTTTAGTCCAGTCATTAGTCAGACCATAGGCTAATAATAAGGCTGAATAAGTCTTCCCTGAACCTGCACAACCTTGTAGAGCAAGCTTTATCTTAGCCTGCTTCTTTGATGATACTCTTAAATTCAACATATTGTAATCTATTAATTGTTGATGGTTAGTGTATAAAGAAAAAAGAGTAGCCAGTCTTTCAACTGAACTACTCTTCTAGTGGTAAGCATAACCTTTATAAAGTTGCCAATGTCATACAATCACTTTCACCCTTCTGATGGAGCATGTAGAACATATCCCCAGTATCAGGTGAACATACTTGTGAAATAACTGGATTGGTGATTTCTCCATTAATAAACTTGTCACTCACTGCACCAGTTTCACAGCCATATACAAAGAAGCATTTACCAGTGTGTGGATTCTGCTTCACTTCAATAGCTTTAACTTCCTTCTGAGACTTGAACTCATTGATAGTCATTGTCTCTAAAAACTTTAACTTTCCCATAATTCTGTAATTTAATTGTTGTACTTAATGAGGTAATTCTAACATTGATTACCTTCAAGTGCATAGGAGGAAGTAATGAGCAGTGCTGTTTGTATTAGTGTAATGAGCATCCTATTCTAGTTCATTATCCAGTTTACTTCCACTTCATCACCTGAAAATTAAGTAGGGGGAGTAGCCCAATATTGCAAGATTAGGGGGCTGTTGATGCTAATTAATTAGCATATAGACCTATAAAAAATAAAATAAAAATTGGAGAATACTTGAAATAGGGAGTAAATATAGTTATGTATTGCTAATGTTAATATACTGGTGCTACTCTATAATTTGAAAGGAATATGTTTCTTATTGTTATATCATCATTTTTATACTGATGTAGCCAATCAATATAGCTTATGTCACCTAACCAAGGAACACATAGCATATAGTCTTCAGGGTGGTTTCCACTATCAGGATTTTCAGGTACATATTCTAACCTTCTCAAATATCCTCTACTTACAAGTGACTTTTTTAGCTTATAGAAAGTACTCTTGGACACTTTAATTTTAGACTCCCAAAACTTCCATGATGACAAACTTAGATTAAATGAGTTATTGACACAATTACAATATAAAGCTATAATAAACCCTTTCTCTTCTGATGTTATGTTGGTATCTGTCAATACTTCTTTCTTTATAATTCTAAAGTTTTCAGTAGGTTTGGGTAGGTAATATCTTTTTCTTCTTAAATTTCCTATTGTGAATGATTGAATTTGAGTGCAGAACTTTGTGTTTTTTAGTCTTGGCATGAAATAATCCTTGATATAACTTAGTGATTGACCTGTGGAGGAAGCTATTTGTTCATAGGTTGAATCTGTGATATACTTATCATTAGCTGTTAAGTATATTCCAGTTATAGTATATAAATCATTAGGAGAGAACTTCCCACTTGCATAATTAGGGATAATAGTATAATTCTTCATATCCTTAAAGTTTAATGAGTCCATATTCTATGCTGTCCTATATTACCTACTATATATTAATAGTAAAGGTTATAGAACCGCATAGAATATGGACTGGAAAATAAAATAATTAAAAGAAAAGGGGAGACTAGACAATAGTCTCCTCAGATATAGATATAAAGATAAGGATTTTTTCTGATATTTGCAAGTTTTAGTAGGTAAATATTTAATTATCAGTAGTTAAAGTATGAAAAAGTCTAATAGGTTATTATTATCATAGAATATTCTATCTCCATGTACCTTCAAGTGATAAGGATTCTCACCAATAATCTGATACTTATTCACTCCTTTATTCTTTGTTCTCTTGACTTCATAGAAGGCATTTAATAGGTTAACAGCTTTGTGTTTACTGATAGTCTTGTGAGTATGGTACTTAATGATGGGGGCAATCACATCCATATGTAGTTCATCACTGGAATACAGCTTTGACTTGTCTTGGAAAGCATTATTAAGACTTTGCTTTAAAGGATGATTATCTACCAATGCCCAAAATACCACAGCATTATTAATAGTTTTGAAAGCCTTATTATTCATGTTCCTAATCTCCCAAAGTAAATATAAAAGACTGTCTATATCCACATATTTATATAGTTTCATAACTCTTTCATAGAAGGTTCTTTTATGCTTTTTATATCCTCTACATTTAGTTGTAAGAGTACTTTCATTCAACTGATGAATGGAATTTAATTGCCTAATTTCAGCAATAGCTTCTTGTATATCCTCTTCCTCCCAAACTTTCAAAACAGCCTTATTCTTAGCCTCATTCTCTATTTGATTATCAGTCTTAATGTAAGATAATGATATACTATCAATAACTTTGCAGTTAGCTTGTTCCACTTCCTTCTTGATATTCTCAGTTGAGGTATATACATGCTGATATAGAAAGTACTTCTCTTGTAAATAGTCTATATTTAGATATGCAGGGACATATTGATTGTTTATATTCTTCCTTGTCAACTCAATAGGTGCTTCTCCTATGGATTTTTGTTTTGCATGGTCTTTTATAGCCTCTTTGACTATATCAAATAGTTCTCTCAAATCACTGTCATTGTTACTAAGTTTATCTGCTGAATCAATCAAATTCAATACCTTCACAGCCTTGTGTATTAAGTATTTGCTATAATTTTCATGTTTTCTTCTCTTTTTAAGTTCATCAAAGATGGTCTTGGCTTCTTTCTCTTTGAAAGTACTATATACTAACGTTTCACTGAGTACTCCCTTACTTATTCTACACCTTCCATGTATCTGTGTCATTCTATCAATAGACAGTATAGAATGTGAGTGTCTTATATCTGAGACTGAGATTAAATGGTATTCATCCTCTATGTCTATGCCAGTGAAATAGCAGCAAGTAGCAAAGTTTATTCTACTGGGTAACTTTTCTTTGCCATCTTTGCCTTTTTCTAGCTTAGGTGCATAGTAAGAGCCTGCTTCTTTAATGGATGCTTCACTACATAGAATAGTACAATCCTTTCTAATTTCCTCTTCAAGTTCTAAAATGATTTCTCTTATGTGTACTATGGAATTATAGGCAATGAATATCTTCTCATTAGGATGTTTGAGTATTTCTTCTACCACTGCCATAGTGATATTATCTGTATGTAACAGCTTTACTTCTCTAGGAGCATCACATATCCAAGGTAGATTAAATCTGCATTCATGCTCTAATTGAGGATTGGAGAAGGCTCTCATGGTTGCAGTCACCATACATCTGTTTTTGGGTGGAAACTTTAAATAGTAATCAATGACATCTTCTAGTTGAGGTCTGTAGTTGTTGTCAGATTGAAGCACATCTACTTCATCTATCATTAGGAAATACTTGTCATAATTCTCTTCCTTGATTAGTGCCAATACTCTCTTTAAGCTGTCAGCTACTACAAGTAATTTCTTGTGATTTTCTGTATTAAGGTAGTGTTGAATTTCAGCTTTTGATGTCCTTTTCCTCTCTTCAATGTCACTCCCAATATATAGAGTATTGTGGTGCTTTAGGTGCTTGGAGTAAGCCAAAGCTTTAGTAGGGAATACTATGATAGAGTTCCTTCTAGACTTGATTTCAAGAGTTGTTGCTCCAATGCCTGGTATTCTTTTATCTATAATGCCATGTGGCATCTTATTTAAGTAATCTGACAACATATGTTTCTTACCAGTAAATGCAGAACCATCTCCTACATATTCCTCTTGACCTATGGGAAGACCTGAGAGGTCTTTGATGATAGTAGTAGGAGCTATTTCTATACCATTATCTTTCAAATCTCTTATAATTTGGTATTCTCTTTCTGTTAGAATATCCCAATCTATTATATCTGCATAGGTATTATAAACAGTCTTATCATTCAATGTACTTTCCATCTCACTTAGATTTAATATATTAATAACAAAGTAAGTGAGTAAATGTACTAAAGAATCTCCATAGTCCATCAACTACAGAGATTCTTTTAACACTACTTCAACCCTTCACTCCCAAATACATATTTAAGAACTTTCAAGTTTGCTTCATTCTCAATCTTGAAGTCTCTTTCAATGTATATATCTGTGACTTTCATAGCTTCATCAATGTGATTAAGTGCTGCATGGACTGTATATTTGTCTATGCCTACTTTATTGACTGCTAAAGTAGCCCATGAGTGCCTTGCTGCATAGTATTCCAAATCATCTATTTTTACTACTCTTCCTACTTCTTTTAAACCAATATTGATAGCTCTGTTAAAGTTGTTGGCTGTATTATACATTTGATAGAATTTGAATACTCTTTTACTGGTATAATCCTTATACTTCATTACAAGTGGCAGAAGTATAGGGGGAATTTTAACTTGCATTTTAGCCTTATCAAGCCTTCTTCCAGTAGTCTTGCTTCTGTAGTAGGTTATAACAGTATCTTGAAGGTTGTCACAGTTATATAGGTCTATAGAATTCATTCCCATTAAACAGAAGGAGAGAATAAAACAGTCTTTGGCTAGGTTGTAGGGGCAGATTCTCTCCTTGCCATCACTAGTATTAATAATATAGGGTAACTCCCATATTTTTCTAATTGATTCTGCTGTTAGTGCTCTTTTCCTTGTTGCTTCTTGTTTAGGAACTTTGAAGTTTTCAAAGGGAGAGTTAGGGATGATAATGATGCCTCTGTCATAGTCATTGTATTGCTTCTTAGCTTCATTAAACAGATGTCTGATACTACCTAAATAGAGAGAAAGCATTCTGTTAGAAGGGATTCTTTTACCTTTTCTTTCAAGTTCTGCTATTTGCTTGGCTCTCTTCAAGTGTAGATACTCCATGAAGCCTTTTAATAAATCTTGAGTAATTTGGCTTGTAGTTAAATGTTCCTTGCCTATATAAGCTATGAGGGCATTGAGTGCTGATTTATAATTCTTCTTCCCCCTACTTTCTGTGGTCTCTAACCACTCTTTGCAGAATTGGATGAAGTCTATGGTTTTATTCTTCTCTTGACTTATTTTTATGTACTCCAATATCTCATCTATGGTATATGTGGATGCTTCTAAGGGAAGAGTAGCACATATTTCTTGATACTGCCTGACTAGGTTGTCAACCTCTTTAATAAGTTTGGGATTCTTCAATTTGAGTGACTTGGTAAGGTCACTTGCTCTAACAAAGATATTAGTTGATAGCCTCTTGACTTCTCTATTATAAGTCATTCTAATCTTCACATTGTAAGTGCCATCAGATTTTTGTTTGCTTTTTAATATTTCTGCTTTGAATGTCAACATGTTAACTCCTGTATTTTGGGAACAACAATAGACCAACAACTACAGATTTAGGAGGGATTTATCTCAAAATTTAGTAGTAATACAATAGATTTATATAAAGAAAAAATCCTCATAAGTGCTTGACTTATAAGGATTTTTTTTGGGTGGCAGATGGGACTCGAACCCACGACATTCAGAACCACAATCTGACGCTCTAACCAACTGAACTACAGCCACCATGTTAGTGCATTTCTTAAATGCGGTGCAAAGATAGGGATAATCTTTAATATTGCAAAGAATGAGACGAAAATTTTTGAGATTTCTGCATTATTTTTTCTTCTCGTAGATACCTATATTGTGCTGCTGGAGCAGCTTTCGAGAGCTTTTGACAAAGATTTCCAGGTGTTTACGAGCTTCCGGCGTTAAATGTTCTGTAGGAAAACTGGCAGGATAAAGAATGTAATTTTTTTCTTTAGTAAGTTCCGGCCGGCCGGTCCAGACCAGATTATATCCACAATAGGAAACACGACAGTATGGAAAAGGCAGAGGATTGGAGTCTGGCAGGGGCGTCTGACTCTGACCGGTGTAAGAGGGACGGATGGGTTGGGGGAGAGGATGTTTCTCCAACTGCAAAGTGAAGATGAGGCCGCCGTCAGTGTTGGCCTTGCTCATATTGGAAATGAAGTTTCCCAAGGAGTAGACTATGATGTGCTGTTCGGTACCGTTGGTACGTAGTTCCATCGGTTGAATGACGTGAGGGTGTGAACCGATAATATGTGTTACGCCTTGTTGGAGCAACCAGTTGGCCTGTTCGCGTTGCTCACGGTTGGGAAGGGACTGATATTCCTCTCCCCAATGCATGCAGGCAATAATGGCATCCGGTTGGCGTGCCTTGGCACTTTGGATATCTTGCAGGATGGTATTCTTATCAATATAGTTTACGATATTGGGAGAGGTAGCCTTGATACCATTGGTGCCGTAAGTATAGTTGAGTAGGGCAATGCGAAAGCCGTTTCTGTTGATGAACAGGGGATAGCGTTGCCTGCGCTCCGACAGATTCTTGTAGGTGCCTGCGTAACGAATACCGGAGGAGTCAAGCAATTGTATGGTACGCTCCATTCCCTTTTTTCCACGGTCCAGACAGTGGTTGTTGGCTGTCAGTAAAATATCGAATCCGGCGTCCTTTATGGCCTGAAGATATTCATCGGGGGCGCTGAACATAGGATAGCCCCGATAGGGCCTGCCCCCCAATGTGACTTCCAGATTTCCTATGGCGAGGTCTGCCTGGGATATTTGCTCTTTTATGAGGGAGAAGCAGGAGGAGTAGTCATATTTTCCTTCAGATACATGTGCAGCGTCTATTTGTGCCTGGTGCTGCATCAGGTCGCCGACAAATAATAGCGTAATCCTTTCCTGCGAGGAAAGGGTTACGCTATACAGTAGGACAACAATGAAGACGGCGAGCGTTTTCATCGCCTTGTTATTGGTAGATTGCTTTCTTGCCGGCGAGCAATGTATTCTTCATAAGGGAAACGATGGTCATGGGACCTACGCCTCCCGGTACGGGGGTAATGAATGAACATTTGGGAGCTACTTCGTCGAATTTCACATCACCGGTCAACTTGAATCCGGATTTCTTGGAGGTATCGGGCACACGGGTAGTACCTACATCAATAACGACAGCGCCTTCCTTGACCATTTCCGCCTTAACAAAGTTCGGTTGTCCCAACGCAGCAATGATGATGTCCGCTTCCTGGCATTCCTTTACCAGGTCTTTGCTGCGGCTGTGGCATACGGTCACTGTGGCATCGCCGGGATAAGCCTTCTGCATCATCAGGGCAGCCATGGGTTTGCCGACAATGTTACTGCGTCCCAATACCACGCATTTCTTGCCTGAAGTCTCTATCTGATAGCGCTTCAGCAGTTCGAGGATACCGTTGGGAGTAGCGGATACATAGCAGGGAAGGCCAATGGACATCCGTCCCACGTTGATGGGATGAAAGCCGTCCACATCCTTGCGGTAGTCGATGGTTTCAATCACTTTCTGCTCGGAGATATGCTTGGGCAAGGGAAGCTGTACGATGAAACCGTCCACATCCGCATCCTCGTTCAATTCGCGTACCTTGGCGAGCAGTTCCTCTTCAGTAACGTCTGCCTCGTAGCGGATAAGTGAGGACTTGAATCCGCAAACTTCGCATGCCTTTACTTTGGCGGCGACGTAGGTTTCGCTACCTCCATCGTGTCCTACAAGAATGGCGGCCAGATGCGGGCGTTTACCCCCACGAGCCACTATCTCGGCTACTTCTGCTGCAATCTCTTGCTTTACTTGCTCTGAAATTGCTTTTCCATCAATCAGTGTCATAGGCTGTTATCTTATCTTTTAAGTTTCGGCATCATCTTACCCATCTTGCTGCCAGTGACCATCTTCATCATCTTGCGGGTCTGGTCAAACTGTTTCAGCAGGCGGTTTACTTCCTGAATATTCGTACCGCTACCTTTGGCAATGCGCTGGCGGCGTGAACCGTTCAGAATGGCCGGATTGCTGCGTTCTTCCGGAGTCATGGAGTAGATGATGGCTTCAATGCTCTTGAAGGCATTGTCGTCAATGTCTATATCCTTGATGGCTTTGCCTACGCCCGGTATCATGGAGGCAAGTTCCTTCAAGTTACCCATTTTCTTGATTTGTGCAATCTGGCTCAGGAAGTCGTTGAAGTCGAACTGGTTCTTGGCAATCTTCTTTTGCAGGCGTTTGGCTTCTTCCTCGTCATATTGTTCCTGTGCACGTTCCACCAAAGATACGATGTCACCCATACCGAGAATACGGTCGGCCATACGTGAGGGATGGAACTGGTCGATGGCATCCAGCTTTTCACCGGTACCTACAAACTTGATGGGCTTGTTTACCACCGAACGGATAGAAAGGGCGGCACCACCGCGGGTATCACCATCCAGTTTGGTCAATACTACACCATTGAAGTCGAGCCGTTCGTTGAATTCCTTAGCGGTGTTCACTGCATCCTGACCGGTCATTGAATCCACTACGAACAGAATCTCGTCCGGATTGATGGCCTTCTTGATGGCGGCAATCTCGTTCATCATCTCCTCATCCACTGCCAGACGACCGGCTGTATCGACAATTACAAGGTCGTAACCTTTGGCTTTGGCTTCTTGGATGGCATTTTGGGCAATGGCTACCGGATTTTTGCTGTCCGGTTCCGAGTACATCGGTACGTCAATCTGTTCAGCCAGTACGCGTAACTGCTCGATAGCGGCAGGACGGTACACGTCACAAGCCACCAATAACGGCTTTTTGTTCTTCTTGCTCTTCAGCATGCGGGCCAGCTTTCCGGAGAAAGTTGTTTTACCGGAGCCTTGCAAACCAGACATTAGGATAATGGCAGGCTTGGAGTCGAGGTTTATTTCAGAAGTCTCGCCGCCCATGAGCTGGGTCAGTTCATCGTGTACGATTTTTACCATCAGCTGGCTGGGCTTAACGGCTGTCAGCACGTTTTGTCCCAAGGCTTTTTCCTTAACGGTATCGGTGAAGTTTTTGGCTACCTTATAGTTCACGTCGGCATCCAAAAGTGCCTTACGTACGTCTTTCAGGGTTTCCGCAACATTGATTTCGGTGATTTTGCCCTCACCTTTCAAAATTTTAAACGACCTTTCAAGTCTCTCGCTTAAATTATCGAACATAGTATCTAATTACAATTACTAAATTACAAATTACTCTTATTGAGGCGCAAAAGTACAAAAAATCCCTTTAACTGCCTTCTTTTGAAGCAGAATATTATTGAAGACTTGCAGCGGGATGGGCGAAAAGAATGGAAGTGCCGGTCAAGGCACTGATAATCATCTATATTATTCTGTTTTTTTTAGTTCTTTTTGCTTACTTTCTATTGATAATGTCTCTGGCGCAGGGTCCTTCGTGGTTGGGATATCCCGGTGCGTGGCTGCGCCATCTCTTGTCGGCTTCAACTTTCAGGCTTCGGTAGTCGTCCTGTGTGCGGCGGATGTAGTCGTCCAGCAGTGCCCGGTGCTCGGCCAGAATCTTTGAGTATTTGGGGTCATGGGCAAGGTTTCGTCTTTCTCCTTTATCCTTCAACATATCATACAGTTCTTCCCCGTTGCCTTCCAGATAGTGTGTGTATTTGTATCTGGGACTGCGTATCATCCGTCCCGGGCTGACGGTCACTTCGTATTCACTGTGCCATTCGGAGGCTGCATAGGGGTGCTGTCTCTTTTGCTTCTCGCCTTTCAGGAAAGGGGCAAGGCTGATGCCGGGCTTGGAGGAAGGCACCGGAATGCCTGCCAGTTCACAGAGAGTGGGCAGCAGGTCGATAGTGGGTTGGGTCAGTAAATCTTCCACTGGTTTTTGACGGGGATGAATGCCGGGACCGGCTATGATGAAGGGCACATTTGTCATTTCTTCGTAAAAGCTGACCTGCTTGGTTACCATGCGGTGTGACCCCATTCCGTCTCCGTGGTCTGCCAGTACAATGACAATTGTATTTTTGCCGGCGGGAGTGGAGTAGAGGGCTTCCAGTACACTCTCTATCTGTCTGGCCACTATCCGCGTGTAATGCTGGAAGGCGGCGACGTAGTGCCGGTAATTGTCCTCGTTCCAGTGGGCGGCTTGCATCATCCTCCGGTGGCTGCAGCAGATGTACTGAATGGGCAACGGAAGTTTTTCCCAGTCTTCCACTTCAAAGTTTTCGGGTAGTAGCGGGAGTGGGGTACTGATGGGGCTATCTATGTGCTCCCCTTTATTTTCGCCTACATATCCGCAGATATTGTGCGGGTTTTGGAAATCGGCTATGCAGATGAAAGGTTCTTGCGGTGGATTGCTGAGATAGGCCACGGCATCCTCGCAGGTTCCTACATCCAGAAAGCTGTCATTGTTGACGGGAAATTCGGGGTCGGTGAAGGGCTTGGCAACCGGTTCCTTGTGGCGGAATCCCCTTAGGGAACCCATGTCATGGGTTTTGCCAAAGTGGACGGCCTCATAACCGTTGGCGGTGAAGAGGCTTCCCAGGGTCGGAATGCTGTCGGGTAGCGGAGGATTGATGTGTTCGGCCGAGTTGGAACGTACATTGGTTTGATGCGGCATCAGTCCGCTCCATAAGGCAGCGCGTGACGGTTGGCTGAGGGGGCATCCCACGTATGCGTTGGCAAATGTTACACCTTGGGAGGCAATTCGGTCTATAGGTGGAGTGCAGCTGGGGTCGGCACCGTATGCGCCTACTACCCGCTGGGTCAGATGGTCGCATTGGATAATAAGAAAATTGGGCGATTGCTGTGCCATTACCGGAAAGCTGCACAATGCCATTCCCATAAAAGAGTGAATCGTTTTCATCAGATTTGGATTTTATTTGTTCAAGGTTATTGTATGGTGGCAAATGTATGAAAAAACGGATATAAAAAAAGCTTCCACCTACGTTTATGAACGTAAATGGAAGCTTTTGTACAATATCTGTATGCAGTTGTTGTTAACTGTTCATGCTCATCAGGAATTCGTCGTTGTCTTTGGTCTTCTCCAGACGGTCTTTTACGAAGTCCATGGCTTCTATCGGATTCATGTCGGCAAGGTACTTGCGGAGAATCCACATGCGGTCCAGTGTCTGCTTGTCTTGCAGCAGGTCGTCGCGGCGGGTGCTGGAGGCAACGATGTTGACAGCCGGGAAGATACGCTTGTTGGACAAGTTGCGGTCGAGCTGCAACTCCATATTACCCGTACCCTTGAATTCTTCGAAGATAACCTCGTCCATCTTTGAGCCGGTGTCAATCAAGGCAGTGGCAAGGATGGTCAGTGAACCGCCGCCCTCGATGTTACGTGCTGCACCGAAGAAGCGTTTGGGCTTATGCAATGCGTTGGCATCCACACCACCGGAAAGCACTTTGCCGGAAGCCGGGGATACGGTGTTGTAGGCACGTGCCAGGCGGGTGATGGAGTCGAGGAAGATGACAACATCGTGTCCGCATTCCACCATGCGTTTTGCTTTTTCAAGGACGATGCCGGCAATCTTCACGTGGCGTTCTGCCGGTTCGTCGAAGGTAGAGGCGATTACTTCCGCATTGACGGTACGCGCCATGTCGGTAACTTCCTCCGGGCGTTCGTCGATGAGCAGCATAATCATGTAGACTTCCGGATGATTGGCGGCAATGGCGTTGGCTATGTCTTTCATCAAGATGGTCTTACCGGTTTTGGGCTGTGCTACAATCAAGGCACGCTGGCCCTTACCGATGGGGGCAAACAAGTCTACGACACGGGCCGACATAGAGTCGGAGTATCCACCTTTGCAAAGCTTGAACTTCTCGTCCGGGAAGAGGGGAGTGAGGTGCTCGAACGGTACGCGGTCGCGTACGAAAGCCGGGTCACGTCCGTTTATTTTGGATACTTTTACCAGCGGGAAGTACTTTTCGCCTTCTTTCGGGGGACGGATTACGCCTTCTACCACATCACCGGTTTTCAGGCCGAACAATTTGATTTGTGATTGTGATACGTAAATATCGTCCGGTGAGGACAAATAGTTGTAATCGGAGGAACGGAGGAAGCCGTAGCCATCCTGCATGATTTCCAGTACACCGGTTCCGGTGAGGATGTCATCGAATTCGTACGTCTTCTCGCGTTCTATTACGGGTTTGCGTTCCGGAGCGGCGGGATAGTTCTCTCCGTTGTTATACGGTTGTGCAGGGCGCTGCTGCACGGGGCGCTGTTGGTTATAGCCACCGTTGCGGTTGTTATTGTTGTTGTTATTGTATGGGTTGTTGTTGTCGCGGGCGCGGAGGCGCGGGCGTTGTGGCTGTTGCGGTTCGGCTGGGGCAGCGGCAGGAGTGGGAGTGGCGGGAGTTTCCGCTTTGGTCGCTTCGAATTTGCCGATAAGTTCGGATGGCAATTCTATTTTTTCCGTAGGGAGGTCTTCAATGGGGATGAAGTCATCTGCCGCTTCGGCCAGGATAGGGCTTTCGTCCGGTACGATATTCTTCACGGCTTTTTTAGCTTCCACTTTTTTAGCTTCCGCTTGGGGTTCCGTTTTCGGAGCTTTAGCCTCGAAGTTCAATTCCGGTTCGGCAACCTTCGGGGTTTCCGTTGCTTGGGGTGCGGCAGTCTCTTCCTTTACCTTGCGGGGGCGTCCCGGTTTGCGTTTGGGTGCGGCGGCTTCTTTGGCTGGCGCCGGCGTTGCAGCTTCTATGGTCGGTTCTTGGGGTGCTTCCACAGTTTTGGGTTGTTCTTTCGCAGCCGGTGCTTCCTCTGTTTTGGCTTTGGTGAGGTCTCCGTTTTTATTGGCTGAGAACACTTTGTCGGCACCTTCCTTTTTTACGGTCTTGACAGTGACGCGCGAGCGTTTTTGCTTTTCCCCTTTACGCTCTTCCTTCAGCTTGTCGGCGGCAACTTTCTTGGTAGCGCCTGCGATAGCTTGTTCGTCAAGTATCTTGTAAACAAGTTCTTCTTTTTTGAGTGAGTCTGTTTTTTTTATACCCAGTTCTTGGGCAATAGTTTGTAGTTCCGACAAATTTTTGTCGTTCAGTTGAATGATGTTATACATACAGTATATATGTGAATGGTTTAAAATTTACTTTTATTGAAAGGCATAAGTGCACAGTTGCAGTTGTTGTAGGAAGCAACTTGGGCAAGTTTACCTTGTGATATATGATTTATATGGGATATTTATTATTGAACCGGAAATCTGATAAACAATTCTCGCCACAGCAAGAAGTCGCAGAATGTTTCAACGGTGCAAAGGTAATAAATATTTTTGGTTTCATAAACAAATCATCTTTTTTTTAAATTTAAAACTTTATCTTTGCTGTATTAACAACAACATGAAGGATTGGTTTATGAATATAGATGAAGTACAGTTGATAACTTTTTCACCTACTTGTACCTCTAAACAAGTGGGAGAGGCAATTGTTCACGGAACGGGAATTTCGTCTGTCTCCAAAGTGGACCTCACCTTGGAGGCGGCGGGTAAAAGGGAGGTGCCTTCTCATGCTTTGGCGGTCATCACGGTGCCCGTATATGGCGGCCATGTGGCTCCTTTGGCATTGGAGCGGATGAAGGAGCTTCATGCTGACGGTGCACCTGCCGTGGTTGTGGTGGTGTACGGCAACCGGGCCTATGAGAAGGCTTTGGTGGAATTGGATGCTTTTGTCACGAAGTTGGGCTTCAAGGTAATTGCAGGTGCTACGTTTGTAGGAGAGCACTCTTATAGCAGTGAGAAATATCCGGTGGCAGCCGGACGTCCGGATGCGGACGACTTGGAGTATGCAAAGCTTTTTGGTGAAAAGATACGTGCTAAAATTGCGGCGGCCGAAGATATGGAGAAACTGTATGGGGTGGATGTGACCCGTATCCAGCGTCCGCGCCAGCCTTTCTTCCCGTTGCTCCGCTTTTTGCGCAGAGTCGTCAAGTTGCGTAAGAGTGGGGTGCCTATGCCCCGTACTCCGCAAGTGGATGCGGAACGTTGTACGCATTGCGGATATTGCGTGAAGCATTGTCCTGCAGGAGCCATTATAAAAGGAGACGAGTGTAATACGGTTGCAGAGAAATGCATCAAATGTTGTGCTTGTGTGAAAGGCTGTCCGCAGAAGGCGCGCACGTATGACACGCCGTTTGCCGTATTGCTTTCCGATTGCTTCAAGAAACAGAAGGAGGACAGAATCATTCTGTGATGGCTACTGGCCGATGGTTGATACAACCAGCACTTTCCGGGTTTTTTCGTCTATTCTGAAACGGTTGTCTGCCCGTTCTCCCACCAGCCAGATGATGTCATCTCCGCAGCAAAGCACCCATTGCCGTTCTTTGTGCAGAATGGAGAACTTGCGGTCGGTCAGGTAGTCGCTTACTTTCTTCCGGCCTTTCATGCCGAAGGGCACGAAACTGTCTCCCTGCCTGCAAAGGCGTAGCGAGAGGGGATGCTGGAGTTTGTCGGCATCAAAGCAGGCAGTAGCTTTGTCGCGTGGAATCATGAAATCCGGTGTATAGGGATGTTCTTTTATTTCCAATAAGGGCTTTACGGCTTCTTGTACGGGCTCTATCAACAACGAGCCGCGGTCTTTGATGACACGCCAGCCGGGGGTAGTAAAGACTTTGCCGGGCTGTCCGTCCAATGTCCGGCAGATGTCCCTTACTTGTGCGGCGTTGAACCCGAGCGGATGCAGGATCTCAAATAAGACCGTTTCCGATGCCGCTTCTTGCTTCAGGGCGCCGATACTTATGCCTTCCGATGTCTTGACCCGCAGTTTGGCTTCTTCTATACCTATATTATATATAGAGGCCGCATCGTCCAGATGCTCTGCCGTTTTGAGGATGCTTTCCTTGACGGAGGGGTTTATCTCCTGCATCATGGGAAGCAGGTTCAAGCGTATTTTGTTGCGGGTATATTCGTCCTGCAGATTGGTGCTGTCCGTCACGTAGGATTGCCCGATACTTTCCAGATAACCGACGATTTCCTTTCTGTCCAGGCAGAGCAAGGGGCGGACTATATGTCCGTTTCGGGGGCGTATGCCCCGCAACCCGTTGATGCCGGTACCGCGAATCAGATTGAGCAGCAATGTCTCCACACTGTCATCCTGATGGTGGGCGACGGCAATGACGGCTGCACTGCATGCTTCCCTTGTTTTTTCGAACCACGCGTAGCGCAATTCCCTTGCAGCCATTTCGATGGAGATATGCCGTTCTTTTGCTTCCTGCTCCGTGTTGAAGTGGACGGTGTGCAGCGTCACCCGGTGCTCCAGGCAGAGTTGGCGTACAAAGTGCTCGTCGCGGTCGGATTCCGCTCCGCGCAGATGGAAGTTGCAATGGGCGGCTTCGCATGTGTATCCCAGGCTGAGGAGCAGGCGCAGCAACGCCACGGAGTCCGCCCCGCCGCTCAGTGCCACAAGTATCTTGTCGTCCGGCGAGAAGAGCTTGTGGCGCTCGATGTATTGTACTACCTTCTGCATATTCAACTTATAGAGTGGTGCAAAGATAGTGCAAACGATTTTTATTGCCATATCTGCAAGTATCTATTTTCAGAATCTTTATCGGCTAAGGTCGTATTTGCTAAAAGCTAATCTTACTACAGTTGTGTTTTATGCATACCACAGCTTTGTTCTTTTCTTACCACAGCTGTGGTAAGAAAAGAACAAAGCTGTGGTAAAATTACGATTTAGTATCTCTGGATATAATGTTCTGCCTTCTGGGAATTATTGTTTAGTGTCTCTTATTTAAAAACATTCTAAATTATTTGTACCTTGTAGCCATAAGTGTTATCTTTGCCCCCAAAATAGAAAAGAAAGGCAGAAAGACTATGCGTTTGTCCGAATTGAATACCGGTGAAAAAGGTGTAATCGTAAAAGTGCTGGGACACGGCGGTTTCCGCAAACGGATTGTGGAAATGGGATTTATTAAAGGTAAAACAGTGGAGGTCTTGCTGAATGCTCCGTTACGTGACCCTATCAAATACAAAGTAATGGGATATGAGATTTCTCTTCGTCGGCAGGAGGCTGAGATGATAGAGATTATCAGTGAGCAGGAAGCTAAGGAGCAGGCTGTGCAGCCCGATTACCACGAGGGGCTGGGCGAAAACATGCATCTGGGCGAAGATAAGCTGAAGCAACTGGCCCTTGGCAAACGCCGCACCATAAATGTGGCTTTGGTGGGAAATCCCAACTGTGGTAAAACTTCTCTTTTCAACATCGCTTCCGGTTCGCACGAGCATGTGGGCAATTACAGTGGCGTTACGGTAGATGCCAAGGAGGGATATTTTGACTTCCAGGGCTACCATTTCCGTATTGTCGACCTTCCCGGAACCTATTCCCTCTCGGCCTACTCCCCTGAAGAAATCTATGTCCGCCGGCACATCATCAATGAAACGCCGGATATCATTATCAATGTTGTAGACTCTTCCAACCTGGAACGCAATCTCTATCTCACCACCCAGCTGATTGACATGAATGTGCGCATGGTGATTGCACTGAACATGTACGATGAGCTGGAAGCCAGTGGAAACACGCTGGATTATGTAAAGCTCAGCCAGTTGTTCGGAGTCCCGATGTTGCCTACGGTCAGCCGTAGCGGAAAAGGCATTGAACAGCTGTTCCATGTGATTATCAATATTTACGAAGGCGGCGACTTCCTCGACCATAAGGGCAGGATGCGCAGCGAGATATTGAGTGACCTTCGCAGCTGGCATCAGGAGTATGTTCCCGACCATGACTTCGGCAGCCATAAAGAAGAGATAGAACAGCCGCGTGGCTTCTACCGTCATATCCATATCAATCACGGTCCCGAGCTGGAACGTAGCATTGAGGAGGTGAAGCGCGTCATCAGCGTCAATGAGAACATCCGCCACAAATATTCCACGCGTTTCCTTGCCATCAAGTTGCTGGAGAACGACGAAGACTTGAAAAAGATTGTGGAGGAGCTGCCCAATGGAAAGGAGATTCTTGCCGTCCGCGACCGGGAAGAGGCACGGATTGCCGAGGTGGTGAACGAGGAGAGCGAGCAGGCCATCACCGATGCCAAGTATGGTTTTATAGCCGGTGCCCTGCGCGAGACCTATGTGGACAATCATCAGGATACGTCGCGCACTACTCAAATCATAGACTCAATCGTTACTCACCGTGTATGGGGTTATCCCATTTTCTTCCTTTTCCTTTATCTGATGTTCGAAGGCACCTTTGTGCTGGGCGACTATCCTATGCAGGGGATTGAATGGCTGGTAGGCGAATTGGGCGACCTGATACGCAACAAAATGTCCGAAGGACCGCTGAAGGACCTTCTGGTGGATGGTATTGTCGGTGGTGTGGGAGGCGTCATTGTATTCCTGCCGAATATTCTGTTGCTCTATTTCTTCATTTCCTTGATGGAAGACTCGGGCTATATGGCGCGTGCCGCTTTCATCATGGATAAGATTATGCATAAGATGGGTTTGCATGGAAAGTCCTTCATTCCGCTGATTATGGGCTTTGGGTGTAATGTGCCCGCCATCATGGCTTCGCGTACCATTGAGAACCGCAAGAGCCGTCTGGTGACGATGCTCATCAATCCGCTGATGTCGTGCAGCGCCCGTCTACCCATCTATTTATTGCTGGTAGGCGCCTTCTTTCCGAACAATGCGAGCTTTGTGCTGTTAGTAATCTATGCCATCGGCATTCTGTTGGCAGTGGTCATGGCACGTCTTTTCTGCCGCTTTCTGGTGAAAGGAGACGATACGCCGTTTGTCATGGAGCTGCCGCCTTATCGTATGCCGACGTCCAAGGCCATCTTCCGCCATACGTGGGAGAAGGGGGCGCAGTATCTCCGCAAGATGGGAGGCATCATTATGGTGGCATCCATCGTTATCTGGGCATTGGGATATTATCCCAACCACGATGAATATGAAAGTGTGACGGAACAGCAGGAGAATTCCTACATCGGCCGGATTGGTAAAGCCATGGAACCGGTCATCGAACCGTTGGGATTCGACTGGAAGCTGGGCATCGGCATCCTTTCCGGCGTGGGCGCCAAGGAGCTGGTGGTAAGCACGCTCGGAGTGCTTTATGCCGACGATGCCGAGGCAGATGCCGTAAGCTTGGGTGAACGCATTCCGATAACGCCCCTGGTGGCTTTCGGTTACATGGTGTTTGTGCTGATTTATTTTCCGTGCATCGCCACGTTGGCAGCCATTAAAGGGGAGTCGGGCAGTTGGAAGTGGGCCGTGTTTGCGGGGCTTTATACTACTGCGCTGGCCTGGCTGATGTCTTTTGCAATTTATCAGATAGGAGGTCTGTTTTTATGATGAATAGTTGGCAGGAGTGGGTAGTAGCCTTATTGTTGTTGCTCTGCGCTGTGCGGATTGGCATGAGTATTTATTCTTTTTTTCATCGGGTCAAAGAAAATGGCAATCCGTGTGATAGTTGTGCAAGTGGCTGTGAACTAAAGAATTTGTATGATAAGAAGCGTGCGGAGTGCAGTGGAGTGACGAAAAAAAAGAAGAAAAGTTGTTGCGGATAGTTGGTAGTTTCAAAAAAAGTGCTACCTTTGCATCCGCAAACGAGAAATAAAGAGTTCTTGTAAGAACCGGTACCTTGGATGAGTGGCTTAGTCAGCGGTCTGCAAAACCGTGTACGGCAGTTCGAATCTGCCAGGTACCTCGAAGAATAAAACTCCGAAACTGCTTTTTAAAAGTGTTTCGGAGTTTTTTGTTATAGGGAATTGTTTGCCCATTCTATAAAATATCATTCGCTGAATAGTTACAGCTTACTTATTAAAGATTGAATAAAATGAAAAAAGTTGGATTTCTGATTTTCTGTCTGTTTGCTATGTGCAGCATGGCAGGCAAGGCGCAGGATGTAGTGGCGGACAGTACCGGCTACATCGTTAAGGTAGGGGAGATGGCTCCTGATTTTACAGTGAAGCTGACGGATGGGAAAAGCATTACCCTTTCGGAACTTCGTGGGAAGGTGGTCATGTTGCAGTTTACCGCAAGCTGGTGTGGAGTGTGCCGTAAGGAGATGCCTTTCATTGAGAAGGATATATGGCTGAAGCATAAGTCGAATCCGGATTTTATGCTGATTGGCATCGACCGTGACGAGCCGTTGGAGAAAGTGATTGCTTTTGGTAAGTCAACCGGAGTGACCTATCCTTTGGGTCTGGACCCGGGAGCGGATATATTTGCGAAGTATGCGCTCCGCAAGGCAGGTATCACACGCAATGTCCTGATTGATAAGGAAGGGCGTATTGTGAAGCTGACACGTCTGTATAACCCTGAAGAATTTGCTTCTCTGGTGAAGGAGATTGACGGAATGCTTTCTGAATAGTAGGAATAGGCAAGATATAAAAAAGGAAGTGCCCCCTAAAAGTTTTTGTCTAACTTTTAGGGGGCACTTCACTTTTATGCTTGTCGGGATAGTTTGGCAAGATAGTCATAATGTGTACCCTCTTTCACCAGCTCTGCTTTGAAGCCATTTTCTGCGGCATAGAAGCTCAAGGTTTGGAAGTCGATGTAGAGCCAGTCAAAGGAGTCGCCTTTGACATTCTTGTATTGCATCTGGAAGTCTACCTCTCCGTAGTAATTACCGGCAAGGTCGATAACAATACTGCCATCTTCCTCTTCGAACAGATAGCTCAGGTTGCTGGAATCCATTAAAACACAGCCTCCAGGCCGGAGCAGTAGCTTCATCTTCCGGAAAAAATCAGGCAGATTCTCCAACTTTCCGATAATGCCGGAACCGTTCATCAGCATCAGGATAGTGTCGTATTCATCGGCAAACTGTTCATTGAACAGATTGGTTTGTGACACGCTACGCACACCTCGCTGCTTCATCACTTCCACGGAAAGCGGGGAAATGTCGATGGCATGGACTTCTTTTCCGGCTTCTTGCAGGGCAAGGCTATGGCAACCGCTGCCGGCACCCACATCCAGAATCTTTCCGGTCGCCATTTGCAGAGCAGTACGCTCCAGCAAGGGCATTTGCTTTTCTGTGCGGAATAGCTCTTCGACGGGAATTTCGTCCTCATCGAATTGTGAAGAGAACACGCGTAGGCGGTCGGCTTTATACCGTTTAAAGTAATCGGCTATGGCTGCGCCCATCGGGTCCTTGTCGGCAGGCAATAAGGCTGTATTTATCATTTCTTATGTCTGTTAGCGCGTTTGCGGCGGATTTCTGCTTTCATTTTGGCTGAGGCGGAACCGTGTTGCCCGGTAATGTAGGTTTTCTTCTTGGCTTTGGTCTTTATCTTGTTTTCTTCTTTAGGTTTGTCCTTTTTGCCTTTGAAGACAATACCACCCATCATCGCTTCTTCTATACTCATATATTTCGTTGTTTTAGTGATGTAAAATATCATTTCTCCGGCAGTACCTCAATCCAATAGTCATCCGGGTCATTGATAAAGTACAGTCCCATTGCTGTGTTTTCGAAACATACCCATCCGTTTTCCTTATGGTATTGGCGTATGGCGTCGTAATTGCCGGATACGCGGAAGCAGAGGTGACTCTCGTTCTCTCCTAATTCGTAGGCTTGTGGGTGCTCCTTCAAGCAGGTCAGTTCCAGCAGAAAGCCGGTACTGCCGTCGGTCAGATAGACCAGGGTGAAAGAGCCGTCGGACGACTCTTTCCTATGATGTTCTTTCAGCCCCAGTGCCTTTTCGTAGAATGCGATGCTACGTTCCAGGTTGGTGACATTGATATTAAAATGGTCGAATTTACTTTTTATTTCCATTTGTTTATTCCTGATTTGATTATTTACAATTTGCAGTCTGCGTGTGCGGTCATTTGACCATTGCTTTCAGAATTTCGCCTACATACGTGCGTGGCATACCTTCCATCGTTGCCGGTGAAGGCAGCTTCTTACATTCCAGAATGACCGTAGGCTCTGTCTGTCCCGTAGGATAGAAACGGATGGTATAGCTTTCTGCTTTTTCCATTTGTTCATACGGTTGGTCGGGCGACAGTATGCTGAATACAACTGGTTTGCCGTTGACTTTGCCCAAAGAACCTCCGGAGTTTGCTGTCATCATGGTCATGTTGAAAGGCTCTTGGCCGATGACGATAACCAATTTGCCTGCTCCGGTCTGGATGGCATCGGCTGACAATTGCTCGGGGGCTATGGTCTTGTATTCTTGCTGCTGGCTCTTTTGGGCAGGAACCAGTGCGGCAGGTTTCTTGACTTGGGGCACTTCGATGACTTGGGCATCTTTCACGAAGCCTTCGGATGCCTTTTCAGCAGCCTGGGCAGGTTCCACGGTAACTTGTTTCTTCGGGGTGATTACCGTCGGACCGGAATTGACGACAGCTTTCACCTCTTTCTTTTCTTCCTTCTTTTCTTCTACCGGAGCTTTGGCAGTGGTGGCGCTCAATGCTTCTGCTGCTCCCAGGCAAAGGTCATCAACGAAGTCTACGGTTTTTCTGCGCCACTTGGCAAGTCCGCGTACCAGTTTGGTCTTCGCCTTGTTCAAGGCATACTTGTCTACAATCCACTCCTCGGCGGTATATTTTTCTTTTCCTTCGCGGTAGTTAAACCGTATCTTTTCTACTTCGAGCACGCTCTTTTCGGGTTGGCAGGTCACAGTCAGCTGGTAAAGGATTTTGGTACGGTCTAATGACAGAGCCGTAGAACTGAATACAATCCATTCATCCCCGATACCTACAATTTGTCCTTTCTCTTTGTCTGAGAATACTACACGGCTGGTATTTTCATTCTCTTTCAGACGGGCATCCATCCAGCCGAGCAGACGTTCGTAGATTTCATCCTGAGACATGCCGGGGATGCTGAATTCTTTGGTGAATACCACTTTACCGTCCACCTCGGGAACAGCACCGGCCAGATATTTACTGTCGTCCTTATCCTGCGCCTGCAGCATGGCCGGCAAACAAAGGCAAAACAGTGTAAAAAGAAGTTGTGTCAAATTTTTCATAATAGTATGTGTTTTAATTATTAATTTACGAATTATGGGCTACAAGTTGGGGAGTTCGAAACTTTCACCACGGTGTGCAATGCTCAGAAAGCGGCATCCCTTGCTCTCGGCAAACTGCCGGAAGGCGTTGCCTCCCTGATAATCTTCGCTGAAGTGCATCGGTACAAATATAGTGATTTTTATTCGTTCCACGAATTGTTCTGCTCCACGCATATAATCTTTTCCGATACGGCTGTCCACCGGAAACATGGCTACATCTACGGCAGGTGCAGTTTGCTGCAGCTCTCTCACTTCGGCCAGAAAGTCACCTTCGGCCTTGCGTATTTCCTGCGGAGTAGATTCCTCGCTCCAGTGCCAGTTGTTCAGGTCACCGGCATGGAACAGCCGTCTGCCCTGCAGGTCTATCAGGAAGGAGATACCCACATCGGTAGAACCGAAGGCCTGGATACGGATATGTTCGTCTTCGTAGGTGTCGCCCTTATTGATGTAGGTGGCATCTTCCGCTGAGGCGCGGCGGTGCTTCAGGATGTCTTTGGAGAATATGTAGCGGATGTCGGGCCGCAGTTTTTTCCATGAAAGAACTTCGCGATTGAAGTGGTCGGGATGGAAATGCGAGCATAGTACGTAGAGTAAGCCCGGCTTTTCCAAGAGATAGTCGTGCACGATACCTTTATTGAAAACCTCTTCCGAGGAATCTTTATAGTAATCGATAATGACCGTCACTCCGTCCGCTTCAATCGCGAAGCCGCTATGGTAGATGTAATCAAGTTTCATTTACGGATTGAATTATAGCGCAATATTACAAAAAACGCTACACAAACTTCCGGTTTAAGCTGTTATTTTATGCAAAAGCACGCTACATCGGTACTTCTATGAAGAGAATGTGAGAGTCTTTCAATGTTTCCAGCTCAAAACTGCCGGTTTCGTATACTCCCATTCCGTCACGGCGTGAGAGTATTGTGCCGTCCACTTTGACTTCACCTTCCATTACGAAGATGTATACACCGGAATGCGATTGGTGCATGTGGTAGTCAATCTTCTTTCCGGCTTCTATTTCACCGATAGAGAACCAGGTCTGTTGTAGCAGTCTGGCAGGAGCATCGCCGTCAGGGGATACTATTAGTGCCATTTCATTTTTGCGCAGGAGTGGACGTACGTCGAAGTCCTGGTATGCGGGTGGTGTGTTCAGCTTTTCGGGCATCACCCAGATTTGCAGGAATTCTACCGCTTCAGTGTCACTGCCGTTCATTTCGCTGTGGTAGATGCCGGTGCCGGCGCTCATGGTTTGTATATCTCCCGGAATGATGATGCGGCTGTTCTGATGATTGTCCCCATGTTTCAGTTTCCCTTTCAGGGGAATGGAGATGATTTCCATATTTTTATGAGGATGTGTGCCGAAGCCCTTTCCCGGAGCCACACGGTCGTCGTTCAGTACACGCAAGGCGCCGAAATTCATCCGGCGGGGATTGTAATACTCGTCGAAACTGAAGGTGTGGTGGCTGTCAAGCCAATCATATAGGGAATGACCTCTGCTGTCTGATTTGTCTATAACTTTTTTCATAATTTATTCCTTTTCTTAAAATGGTTTATGTACTAGTAACGCTTTGGAAAGCTATAAAGTTTAAAAACCGATGTCTAAGAATTTATAAATGAGTGGGGACTATGCCTTGACCTCGTTCTCCAGTGGCTTATGGTTCATAAAATCTTTGATGTTCTGCAAGGTTGTCGAAGCAATGTTTGCCAGTGCCTCGCGTGTGAAAAAGGCCTGGTGCGAAGTGACGATGACATTATTGAAGGACAGTAGCCGCGCCAGGGTATCGTCATCAATGATTTTGTCCGATTGGTCTTCATAGAAGTATTCGCTTTCCTCTTCGTACACATCCAGGCCGGCAGAGCCGATTTTCTTGTTTTTTAGTCCTTCAATCAGGGCGTTGGTATGGATGAGTTGTCCACGTCCGGTATTGATAATCATTACTCCGTCCTTCATTTTACTGATGGAATAGTCGTTGATGAGATATTTGGTCTGTTCAGTCAGCGGGCAGTGCAGGGAGATGATATCCGAATTGTGATATAGCTCATCCAGGCTGGTATATACCACTTGATGTTCACGGGCGAAATTATAGTCGGGATAGAGGTCGTAGGCAAGAATATTCATGCCGAATCCACGCAGGATACATATCAGTTTCTTGGCTATTTTTCCCGTGCCGATGATGCCTGCAGTTTTTCCGTACATGTCGAAGCCCAGAAGTCCGTGCAGCGAGAAGTTTCCGTCTCGTGTCCGCCAGGTGGCACGTGGAATTTTACGGTTGAGGGATAACATCAGGGCAACGGTATATTCTGCTACGGCATAAGGGGAGTAAGCAGGGACACGCACTACGGTAATGCCACAGTCGGCAGCTGCCTTTAAATCTACATTGTTGTAGCCGGCGCAGCGCAACGCCAATAATTTCACGCCGTTGTCTGCCATCAGACGGATAACTTCGGTATCGGCCGTGTCGTTCACGAAAATACAGACTGCATCTACTCCTTGGGTTAAAATAACGTTGTGCTTGTTAAGATGCCCTTTATAGTAGCGGAGCTCAAAACCATATTCCTTGTTTTTTTCGTTGAAAGACGCTTCATCATAAGGTTTGCTGCCAAAAAATGCGATAGTGTATGCCATGGGATTTGTTGTTTTTTAAAATGTTACATAATTATAGGGAGATAACAAGTGGAAAGTTGATATGGTTCAGTGGCCGGAAGGATTCATAAAATGATAATTATTTCTATTTGTTTCATCAGAAACTATTTGGTATTTCAATTAAAGTTCTATATTAGGATAACTTTATGCACAAAATTCTTTTTCATGTGCAATATTATTGTACCTTTGCGCCCGAAAACAATTAAAAAAGATTTAGATGAGAAAATTTTCGTTGATTGGCATTGCGATGTTAATCGTTTCAATTCCAACTTTTGCGGGTGGTATCCTAACAAATACAAATCAGCATGTATCTTTTCTTAGAATGTTAGCGCGTGGTGCTTCCATTGATATTGACGGTGTCTATTCTAATCCGGCCGGTTTGGCCTTTTTGCCGGAAGATGGTCTCTATTTGTCTTTGAATGGACAAAGTGCTTATCAGACCCGTAACATAAAAGCGACATTTCCCTTGTTTATTGAAGATGGGAATACACGTTATTATAAAGGAAAAGCTTCTGCTCCTTTCATTCCTAGTTTTCAAGGTGCATATAAAAAAGGAGACTGGACTATTTCCGGTAGCTTTGCTGTTGTAGGTGGTGGCGGTAAGGCATCGTTTGATGATGGTTTGGGTATGTTTGATTCAATGGTGATGGGACAAGTCCATACTATTTCGGGTGGTCAAATCACTCCCAATATGTATTCTATCAATAGTGCAATGGATGGAAGCCAGTTTATTTATGGTGTGCAATTGGGGTTGTCGTATCAAGTTAATGATTGGTTAGGTGTGTTTGCCGGTGGACGTATGAATTATTTTACCGGTGGGTATGAAGGATTTCTGACTGCAACAGCACACAGTAATATTCCTACTTATGGTGGCATGGAATTGGTTGGTATCGATTTAGACTGCGACCAGACCGGCTGGGGATTGACCCCTATCTTGGGAGCTGATGTGAAGTTGGGCAAATGGAATATTGGGTTGAAGTACGAGTTTATGACAAGTCTTAATCTCGAAAATAAAACCAAAAAAGCTGAAGTGCGTGCAATGGGAACTGCTATGGGAGATGAAGGGAATCCTTTGGCTGACTATAAGGATGGTGTGAATACTCCGAGTGATATCCCTGCATTATTGACTGCAGCTGTTGGTTATGAATTCCTTCCTACGCTTCGTGCAACGCTGGAATATCACCATTTTTTTGATAAAGCGGCAGGGATGGCCAATGATAAGCAGAAAGCGTTGAAGCATGGCACACATGAAATTTTGATTGGTGCAGAATGGGATATAGCTAAACAGCTGACCATCAGTGGTGGTTATCAGCGTACAGATTATGGCTTGGCTGATGATTTTCAGAGTGATATAAGTTTTTCATGTGACTCTTATTCACTGGGGTTTGGTGCTGCCATCAAAATGACAAAGCATTTGACTATGAATATAGCCTATTTTTGGACAAACTATGATGATTATACAAAGAAGATAAGTGAAACCACCAAGAATGTTTATAGCCGTACTAATAAAGTGTTTGGTCTTGGTGTTGACTATAAGTTCTGATTTCACAATCCTACCTTTATATATTAAGAAGCCGTCTCAAATATCGATTTGAGGCGGCTTCTTTCTTATTTTATATTGGATTAGAAAGAATACTGTACAAGCAGGTTCATACGGTTGGCATGGTTGGTGGAATTGTCGAAGTTGGTGCGCCAGCCACGCAGATATTCAGCGCCTACCTGCATGTTCGGGGTTACGTTCCAGAATACGTTGGCTACGAAATACTGTCCGTAGCGGTAGGTACTTGGCAGGTCGTTGGGATAACCGTCTTCAGAGTAAAGGCGGGACATGCTGTAAGTGCTTGAAAGGAATACCTTTGGAGAAATGTTATATTGTAGACCTGCATACCAGCCCAGCATGGGCAATGCCTGCATTTTGCCTTCCTTTTCGGGATTGGGGACAATATCGACGTTCAGATTACTGATGTCATTCAGGTATTGCCCGATACCTTTACCATAGTTGATTTGTCCGAATGCCTGCCATTTTTTACCGAGGTTAAAGGTCGTTGAGGCTTGTACACCGTATCCGGTGATGCTGGAAGCCTTGTCTCTTTCCGTGCTGGTATATGTCATGCTGCGGATGATACCTCCTACACGCAGATGACTGCTGCTGTTCCAACTGTATTGTGCCGAAGCTGTGAAGTCCGGCATGCGTTGCTGGGCAATTTCGAATTGGCTGCTTGTTGTGCCGTCAACGGCAGGCGCCTCGATGGAAGCTTGGAAACGAAAGTCTTTCAGCCCCTTATAAGTATATGACAATTGTGTAGCGCGGTAGAACGTGGCACCGTTGGGCCCCTGGAAGTCAATAGTGGAGGGGAGGGCGCCTAAGTCCATGAAACCGCCGTAAGTATATCCCACCGTTATATTTCGGAATGACATATAAGCATTCCGTAGCTGGAATGTTTTGTTTCCTCCTCGGAAATTTCCGGCTGTATAGACTGTGAAGTCACCCAATAGCCGGGTGTGTCCGACTAATTTCAGAAAGATAGTGGCCGTACTGGCATCCATTTGAAATTGATTTTTGATTTTACTACTGCTTGGAATGTTGGCAGGAACAAAGTCAATATCATCCACAATACCTCCAAAATCATACTCGCCGGTGGCACGGACATACCCTCCGATACCCAGGGCGAATTTGCCTTGTTTGTCCATCAATAGGAAGCGGGGAGCTTTCGGGTCATGGATGTAAGGCAATTGTGACTCATTCATGATGCGGATAATCTCGTCGCCCGCTTTGTCGATAGTAACTATGACAATGCCGTTGGGGGCTTCGTCATCGATGATCTCTTTTTTTTGTGCATGGATAGTGGACAAGGGAAGTCCGGCTACGCACAACAGAAACATTGTTTTTAAGATTGTTTTCATTTAAGTTAGGTTTTGATGAATGTGCTTTCAACAACTTAAATGAAAAAAGGTTTTGTAGTCTTGGAGGAGGAAAGGAGGTTATTCCGTCAGTATTCTTGCCTTGAATGAAGATCATATGCAAAATTACCCTTACCCTAATTTCCGGAATAACCTCCTGAGAATGTGTGTTAAGTTACTTATTTTTTCATGACGGCATTCCATAGCGCTTTGCGTAGGGTTCCCATGGTGTCGTCACCTTCATAATCCCAGAACATCATGCCTTTCATGCCATTTTTTAATATCCATTCACCTTTTGCGGCAATACTGCGGGGATTGTCGTAACCACAGTAGAAACTGCCGTTTTTGGTGACATAGGGGACATTGCCTTCTGTATCCCAATTTTCGATGACATAGCCGTCATCCTTACTCAGGTTGAGAATATCCCGATAATTGATGCTGCCGCCGGCATTGAAATCGGCTCTTCCGTAGAACGGAATTCCCAACACTAATTTGTCGGCAGATACCCCTGCATTCAGGTATTCGTCTACGGAACGCTGGCAGTCCCAGTAATTACTTGGCTTGTTCAATGCTGATTGATGCTGGGGGGCATCAACCAGATCATAGGCCATGATATTGACGAAATCTACATACGGGTCTACGGCCTTTACATCAATATATTTATAGCCTTCGCCTTGGGGACGCTTGTCCATGCAATAACCTGCATAGGTCAATAGGGTGGACTGCCCCAACGCTGCACGCAGGTCTTTCATCAATAGGGTGAAGTTTTCCACATCTACCAACTCGTCATAGGCATTGCTGCCGAAGGTCATACCGGGAAATTCCCAGTCAATGTCAATACCGTCTATGCCCTCACTCGAAACAAAGGCTTTGCAGTCTTGTGCGAATTGCTTGCGCATTTCCGGACTCTTCGCCAGGGCGGAGAAACCTCCGTCCTGGGAATTGTCAGTATTGGAAACGCTATTGGTAAAAGAGAGTAACATCTTCACATGTGGATACTGGCTCTTTATTTTCTTTACCTTGTCAAAACGAGATTTATCACCTTGCAGGCCAAACTTTTCATAAATTCCGTTTTTAACATATAATTCTGCAAAAGCGTAGTTTATGTGGGTCAGGTATTTGGCATCGGGTATGGATGTGCCATAATAAGTGACGTAGCCCAATGCAACCCGGCCTGCAACCTGCTCGGCCATTTCGGTCTCGTTGTCTTCATTTCCCGGAGCTGGCAGTCCGGGCATGTAGTCGTCATTGTGACATGCAGCTACTAGAAAGACAGTAGTTATTATAAATAGCAGTTTCCTTTTCATAGAGAGTGCATCTTATTCAGAATCGGTTCCTGCTTCAGTCTTGAAGTAAGCATACCAGCCGCTGTCGTCCCAATCCACACCACCGCTATACTTGCCGGGATGATAGATTGTGATATAGTTCTCATCCAGTGTCAGCAGCCAGAATTTGTTGCTGCCTACGCTTTGTCCGTTGTCGTCATAATTTCCTCCAATGGTGGGGATGCTTGTTATCAGTTCACCCAGTACTCCGTCTTCCGGTTTTTCGTGTGTGAAGGAGAAAGTACCTTCTGCCTTCAGGTTTCCGCTGGCATCATAGGTTTTCATCTTGTTTCCGTCGAATTCGAATACCATGGACTGGTCTCCCGCTTCGGCGGCAGTGACATTGGCCCACCAGGCAAAATTTGATTCGGGAGTATAGCCTGCACTGGTATATTTCCAGCCTCCATGAGCCCCCATATTGCAGACGGAACCCCAGCTGACTTCACGGAACTTCCAGGTCTTCTTGGCAGATTTGTCACTCTTGTCGGTTGCACCGGTGAAGTAAGTGGACCAATCGTCGAATACATTGGTCACAGTCACTACAACCGGATCTGTCTTGATAATCTGATTGGCGGAAATGCCCATATAGTAGATGGAATAGTCCGCATTGGACTCCATGATGACCGTAGCGTTGTCCGTGACCAGTGTCTTACTTTGTTTACTTCCTTCGCCCCCCCATTCTATGTGCCATGAACCGCCAATGTCCGGGCGGGAGTTTTTCAGGGCTATATACTGGTCGCCTTCCACTACTCCGTCTTGGTTGGGGAAGGGTTGGGTAATGGATATGGCGGCTTGTAATGCCTCTTTGGTTATGGGTGTACCGGCATCAGTCACATATTTGTCTCGCAAGTCTTCGTCTTCGATAGGATCGCATGCAGTAACGATGAAGGCTGAAGCAAGCATTGCTATCAATATTTTTGTTACTTTCATATTGTCTTTATTTATAGGTTAATACTCTTACATATTGTTCCAATCCGAGAACTGGGCAGATGCATCCCAGCCTGGATTCTGCTCAAGGACTCCATTGGAGATGTCGATTTCGTCTTGCGGAATGGGCCAGTAGCCTTGGGTTGCTTGTAGGCGTTTCTTATAGTCGAATTTGACCATCGGTACCACCGTAGCGGCATTTATTATATTGAACCCGGTCTGTTTGTTGAGTATGTCACCGGCTTCCTCAAGCGAAGGACCCGACCAGCGAAGGATATCCCACCAGCGGATGGACTCGAATGCAAGTTCCCAGCGGCGTTCCTGCTTGATGGCTTCCAGGGAGTAGGCCACCGGAGCCAAGTGGGAGCGGGCACGTACCTTGTTCAGACCCGTAGCGTCTTGTTTCAGCTCGGACTGCATGAGCAGAACGTCGGCAAAACGGATATGAATCAAGTCGGCTATTTGGAGTAGCTGTTGGGATGTCTGCGAAGATATTCCGGGGAACATCTGCTTGCCGAAAGGTTCGATTTTGCCTTCATTGTAGGAATTGATATTGATGTATTTTTTCTGGAAATAGCCGGTTTGTTCATAGTAACGATAGGATACGGTATATTCCGGTTCACCCTCGTCCATGGTGCAGTCCATCAGTACATTGCCGGCAACATTCGGATCAAGTGCTTTGTACGACCATATGGAACCGGTCAGACGGGGATCCTCCTTGTAACCGTCCGTATAGGTCTGCTTGGCGGCCCAGTCTTTCCATTCGTTGACCATAGCCGGAGATACAGGGCCAGCTCCCCAACCGGTGCCGAAGGGATAACTGTCTTTGTTGGAATAGTTGTCGGCAGACGGTGAATAGAATTGCGCGCATGTGTTGGAGAACCAGGTATAGGTCCAGTCGGATTTCAGGTTATGCTTGTTGGCGAATAACGTTTCGTCGGAACTGTTTCCTTCCCATTTCAGGTTATGGTTGATAACGTATTGGTAACGGAACCCTTCGGTATTGTCTTCGGTAGCATCGTTGGTGTAGGCCCAGATGTTGCGTTGGTCGGACACCAGTTTATGACCGGAGTTGTTTACACAGTCATCTATCCAAGAGATGACCTCCTCTTTGGTAGTTCCGTTGGGGAGCTCGTTTTTTTCGTAGCGTCCGGTATAGAAAAGGAATACACGTGCCATCATGGCTTCGGCAGCATATTTTGTAGCGTGTCCGGTCATGTCTGAGCCTTTCGGATAAATCTTTGCCGGCATCATTTCGATAGCGTTTTTCAAGTCGGCTGCAATCTGGGTGTAGATTTCGTCTACGGATGCACGCGGCAGGTTGGTACTTTCCAGTGTGGTGCGTAAAGGAACTCCGCCAAAGACTTGTGCCAGCTCATAATAAGCCATGGCACGCAGGAAGTAGGACTCACCGAAAAGTCGGTTACGTTCGCTCTCGCTGGACCATGATTTCACATTCTCCATTGTGTTGATGGCATTGTTGGCACGGTTGATAAGGGTGTAGCAACGGTCCCAGATACCGGCAAATGTATTCAGATTGCCACTGTACATAAGGAAGTTGGTGGCACAGTTGTTGGAGTAGGAGAGGTTGCCTCCCAGACAGTCGTCACCTGCCAACTGGGCAATGTAATACTGGGAAGAGGTTTCAGGACTTTCAAACAACAGATGGGCGTATATGGCCGTCACCATCTCTTGGGCATCCTTTTCTGTCTCCGGGAAGTTGGCGGTTGTCTTTTCGGTCAAAAGTTCCGAATCGAGGAAGTTTTCGCATCCTGAAAGAAGAATCAGTATTGCTGATGCTATGAATAATATCTTTTTCATAATTTCTTCGGTTAATTAGAATTTTACATTTAAGCCTATCATATAGGTACGTGCACTGGGGTAGTAGCCCAGGTCGATGCCTGATGCCCAACCATAATCGTCGCCACCGTAACCGATTTCCGGGTCCATACCGGAATAGCCGGTGAAGGTAAAGAGGTTCTGTGCGGTCAGATACAGGCGCAGCTGTTGTACCGGTAACTTCTTGAATGCTTTCTTGAAGTCGAATCCCACAGTGATGTTCTTTATCTTGAGATAGTCTCCATCTTCGATGTAAATGTCTGATACTCTGTTCCAGTTGGAGCTGGAAGCGCTGGACAGTCTCGGGAACTTGTTGGACGTACCTTCGCCGTGCCAGCGTTGGAATATCTCTGCTGTATAGTTATTCAAGGGTGAGGAGGAGAAGTCACGATAACACTTCAGAATCTGCTGGCCGAATGCGCCGTAAGTAGTGATTGAGAAGTCAATGGCCTTCCAGCTGGCATTCAGGGAAAGTCCCATTGTCAGGTCGGGATTCGGGTTACCTATCATAGTACGGTCATTGGCATCGAGCGTACCGCTATTGTCGGTGTCTGCCCAGATTACGTCACCCGGCTGTGTCTTGTCGCCGTTCAGTTTCGGACCTTTGTAGTTGTCTATCTGTTCCTGGTTCTGGAATATGCCGTTACTCTTGTAGCCGTAGAAGTAGCCGATGGGTTTGCCTACTTCAGCACGGAAGCACTCTTCGGCTCCTTCCCACAGAACGCTGCCGCTACCGTGGATGATTCCGTCTTTGTTGGCAATCTTGGTCACTTCATTCTTGTTGTGAGCAAGGGTCAGGTTGGCTCCATATTGGAAATCCTTTCCGATGTTGTCGTTCCAGTGGAGTCCTACTTCAATACCCGTGTTTTTTACATTACCGCCATTGACGGACACTGCATTGGCACCGAAGGAAGAGAGTACCGGAGCCGTAACCAGCCAGTCTCTGGTATTTTTGTTATACCAGTCGAATTCAAAGCCCAGGCGGTTGTTCAAGAAGCGTGCATCGATACCGAAATTCAATTGCTCCTGTGTTTCCCAGGTAAGGTCCGGGTTGGTCAGTCGGTAGGCGTATGAACCGGTACTGATGAGGTCCATGGAGTCGCCGAACGTATAACCGCCATATCCATTGTTGGAAGTTATCAGTGAAAGATATTGGAAAGTAGATACATTACAGTTACCGTTTTGCCCCCAGGAAGCGCGTAGCTTTAAGAAGTCCAGCCATTTGATTCCTGACATGAAGGACTCGTTGCTGATAACCCATCCGGCGGATACTGAAGGGAAGTATCCCCAGCGGTGTCCGCGGGCAAAAGTGGAGGAACCGTCCGCACGCATGATGACAGAAGCCATGTATTTCTCTTGATAGTTGTAGTTGACACGTCCGAAGAAGGAGGCGATGGAACCTTCCCCGTTAGGCTTGCCAGTCAAGGAGGACACACTGTTGGCGGTCAATGGAACATTGGACAAATAAGCGTGCTTGAAATCATAGAAGTTTGAGCCTATGGCTGAACCGCTCATTTCTTCTCCCATACCCCATTTTTCCATACTCTGACCTACCAGGACGTCGATGTTATGGTCATCGATATTGAAGATGTAGTTGACTGTATTGTCCCATGACCAACGGTTATACATGGACATGGATTGGGTAACCTTGTCTTCTGCGTTGTTGAGTGACGCACTCAGATAATCGAATCTCGGCAAATAGGAACGATAACTGGAGGCTCCCATGATGTAGCCGAACTGGCTCTTGATACGCAGGTTCTTGATGGGTTGCAGTTCTGCATAGAAGCTGCTCTGCATGTAATGGGATTTGCTTAGGTTCTGGTTCATATAGTAGTCCAGATAAGCTATCGGGTTTTTATTGGCTCCGTTGGAGATATCCCATTTGTAGTTGTCCTTTTCCTGGTCTGCGTAGAGGTAGTAGTCTCCATCTGAATTGTAAGGGTGCATCAACGGGCTCATGATGAGCATATTGTGCACTCCGTTCCAATAAATGCCGCCGGTTCCGAATGAACCTTGCGTTTGCGAATATTTGTAGTTGATGGTTTCGCCCACTTTCAGGAAGTCAAGATTGCCTTTTTTCATAACTACGTGGTCCGAGTTGACGCGGAAGTTGTAGCGGTTCATTTCAGGAAATTCGCCGGGAACTCCCATGGTGGCTTCTTGGTTGGTGTATGAAATACCTATGGCATATCTGGAACGGTCTGTTCCTCCGGTGATGTTGACTGCGTGGTTCTGTACCAATGCATCTTCATTCAGCACTTCCTTCAGCCAGTTTGTCCCTTTCCATGTTCCGTTCTGTATGGCCTGCAAATCCCTTTCCGGAATATAGGTCGCCCAGTTGTACGGACTCAATCCGTCCATTACACGGCCTTCATCCTGCATCATCATGTACTCTTGGGCATTGAGGATAGTAGGGATTTTGTAGAGGTTCTGCACGCCGACATAGCCGTCGTAACTGACTTCGGCAACGCCGGTTTTACCTCGTTTGGTGGTAATCAGGATAACGCCGTTGGCAGCACGCGCACCATAGATGGCGGCGGAAGCGGCATCCTTCAAGACGTCCAAAGATTCAATGTCACTCGGGTTCAGCCCGTCGATGCTACCGTTGGCAACTCCATCTACCACATAAAGCGGGGAGAAGGTTCCGGTAGTACCGATACCGCGGATATTCACCTTAAAGCCCGAACCCAGGAAGCCGTTGTTTTGCGTGATGTTGACACCCGGTGACTGGCTCTGCAAAGCGCCCAGGGCATCCACAGTGTTCAGCTTGGCTATGTCTTCTCCTTTCACTTGTACAGTGGCGCCGGTGACAAGTTTCTTTTTCTGTACACCGTAACCGACAACAACTACTTCATCCAGTAGTTCGGAATCTTCTGTAAGGGTGATTTTCATGTTGGCATCTGCTTTGGCTTCCTGCGTCTTATAACCGATGTAGGAAATGACCAGGGTGGCACCTCTTTTTACGTTTAGCGAGAATTTACCGTATAAGTCGGTGGTAACTCCATTGGTAGTACCTTTTTCCAAGATACTTGCTCCGATGATAGGCTCTCCATTCTGGTCGACAATGATACCGCGGGCTGTTTGTGCCTGCATCTGTTCTGTCACTCCGAATGAATTTTCCGAATAGGTCTCTATTGCCATGATTTTGCTGCTTCCTATAAATAGGGAGGCGATGGCAATTGCTGTGAGGATTTTGTTGTTCGATGTTCCTCGTTTACGATTTTCATTCATAATAGATGTTTTTTGTTTAAGCTAATGGATCTCAAAATAAATAGGTTGAATAGAAGATGACACTAATAGTGTCTTGGGGCTTTCGGGTAAATCATAGGCATTCATTGTTTTTCTAAGGTTACTATATATAATATGGTATATTCTTGGTTAATATCAATGTGCTTTCCAGAGCTTCCGGATTGTTGTTATCAAATATAATCCTAATTTTCATTATTTAAAATATAGAATCGTATGTATTAAAATATGTTGTCTATTATTTTATATGCTTAAGAAATTTGCGTGAATGAAATCTTGTTTGAGAACAAACTTGGTTGCATGTTTTTGATTTTGTGCTAAAATCAGTTAATACATTGATTTATATGCTGTTGGCTTATATATTTTAAAATTATTGTAAATAATATTCTTGGTTTGGAAAATCTTATTTAAGTCTCGTTAACTAAATATGCACTGTCTGTAATTACTTCGAATAAAAAAAAGGAGTTTTGTCTTGCTTGAGTTTTAGTTAAAATATATGTTGTTTGTTCATTTGCAAAACTTGTTGTACCTTTGCAACCGGATTTAAAATGTATGATGCCGTGAATAGCGGTCGTGTATTCTAGAACACCACGTAAAAAACAGGAGTATGAAACAAAAAGTATCTGTACCTTTTATGTTGCTGGGCATTCTGTTCAATGTATGCTTGATTGCAGCCAATCTTCTTGAGACTAAAGTTATCCAGGTTTTTGGTATTACCGTAACAGCCGGATTGCTGGTCTTCCCGATTTCTTATATTATCAACGATTGCATAGCCGAGGTTTGGGGCTTTCGTAAAGCCCGCCTGATTATCTGGAGCGGTTTTGCCATGAACTTTTTTGTGGTAATGCTGGGACTGATAGCCGTGGCGTTGCCTGCCGCCCCTTTCTGGGATGGTGCCGCGCATTTCAATTTCGTTTTTGGAATGGCGCCCCGTATTGTCATAGCCAGTCTGACGGCATTCTTGGTGGGCTCTTTTCTGAATGCCTACGTAATGAGCCGCATGAAACTGGCAAGCAACGGGCGTAATTTCTCCGCACGTGCCATTTGGTCGACGGTGGTTGGTGAGACGGCAGACTCGTTGATTTTCTTTCCGGTGGCGTTCGGAGGAATCATTGCATGGCGGGAGTTGCTGGTGATGATGTGTATCCAGATTCTGCTGAAGTCCATGTACGAGGTATTGATACTGCCTGTGACTATCCGTGTGGTAAAAGCTATTAAGCGGATAGACGGTAGTGATGTCTATGATGAAGGCATCTCCTATAAAGTATGGAAAATAGGCGATATTTAAAGCCCCTTACCCGTAGTGAGGGGAAATCAGTTATTATGTCAAACAAATAATTAGCAATGCCCTCTCTGTTTCCCTCCCTACGGGGGAGGGCAAGGGGAGAGGCTTTTAACAAGATGAATAGGGACACTGCTTTGGTGGTATTCAGTGGCGGGCAGGACTCGACCACTTGCCTCTTTTGGGCAAAACGTGAATTTAAGAAAGTGTATGCGCTGAGTTTTCTGTATGGACAGAAACATCAGAAGGAAGTGGACTTGGCGAGGGCCATTGCCCGTAAGGCAGGTGTGGAGTTCGAAGTAATGGATGTTTCCTTTATCGGCCGGCTGGGACGTAACTCATTGACAGATGCCGGCATGGAGATGGACCAGGAGAAGCCGGCAGACAGCTTTCCGAATACTTTTGTGCCGGGACGCAATCTGTTTTTCCTGAGTATAGCCGCCGTCTACGCCCGCGAGCGGGGGATTAATCATATTGTGACGGGGGTGTCGCAGACCGATTTCAGCGGTTATCCCGATTGCCGGGATGCTTTCATCAAGTCGCTTAACGTGACGCTGAACCTGGCTATGGACGAGCAATTCGTACTGCACACACCACTGATGTGGATTGACAAAGCGGAGACCTGGGCGCTGGCAGACGAGCTTGGAGTGCTCGAACTTATACGTCACGAAACGCTGACTTGTTATAACGGTATCCCGGGAGATGGTTGTGGACACTGCCCGGCATGCACGTTGCGCAGAGAAGGATTGGAAAAGTTTTTGGCTTCTACTAAATGAGGCACACTTGTATCACTAAAAATATATGGCTATGACAGAATTGAAAGACCAACTTTCCCTTTTGGGGAGAAAGACAGAATACCGTCAGGACTATGCCCCCGAAGTATTGGAGGCATTTGATAACAAGCATCCCGGCAATGACTACTGGGTGCGTTTCAACTGCCCCGAATTCACCAGCCTCTGTCCCATCACGGGGCAACCGGACTTTGCAGAAATCCGTATTTGCTATATCCCCGATGTCAAGATGGTAGAGAGCAAGAGTTTGAAACTCTACTTGTTCAGCTTCCGCAATCATGGTGCTTTCCACGAGGATTGCGTGAACATCATAATGAAAGACCTCATTCATTTGATGAACCCTAAGTATATTGAGGTGACGGGTATCTTCACCCCGCGCGGAGGCATCTCCATTTATCCGTATGCCAATTACGGACGTCCCGGCACGAAGTTCGAGCAGATGGCGGAGCATCGTTTGATGAACCGTGAATGAGGACTGTTTTTGAAGGCCTCCGTAAATAATAAAGGGAAGCTTTGGGAGCAAATGATTGTTGCGCCGCTATATTTTATATTCTTGCTTACTAAAAACTATTCGTCCGACATATGTTTAATTATCGTCCGACAGCTATCGGACGATAATTAAACATATGTCGGACGATAATGTAACGACTGTCGGACGAATAGTCTTTAGTCAATGAAACATTAACCTGCTACCATCTTGGAAAGAATCTTTCCTATAGAGGATAGTAGGGGATGACTTTTGCAAAGATATAGACGATTCTTTAATAAAAATAGCGCCTTTTCCCAAAGACGCTATTCCCTCTTTATGACTTATTCACTACAAAGGGTTATTTTATTCTTTTGTAGCCATAGACAGCAAGGTTACCCAGTTCTTCTTCGATGCGCAATAGTTGGTTGTACTTCGCCATGCGGTCGGAGCGGCTCAGAGAACCGGTCTTGATTTGTCCGCTGTTGGTGGCAACGGCAATGTCTGCAATGGTGGCGTCCTCGGTTTCGCCGGAACGGTGAGAAGTCACTGTGGTATAACCGTGGCGGTGTGCCATTTCGATAGCATCCAGCGTTTCACTGAGTGAACCGATTTGATTGACTTTGATAAGGATGGAATTGGCGCAGCCCATGGCAATGCCTTTTTCAAGGAATTCCACATTAGTCACGAACAGGTCGTCGCCAACCAGCTGGCAACGGTTGCCGATGCGTTCGGTCAACTTCTTCCAGCCTTCCCAGTCGTTTTCGCTCATGCCATCCTCGATGGAGTCAATCGGGTAGTTATTAATCAAATCTTCCAAGTAAGCTATTTGTTCGTCGGCAGTACGTTTTTTACCATTTTCGCCTTCAAAGATGGAGTAGTCATAGATACCGTTCTTAAAGAACTCGGATGAGGCACAGTCCATACCGATTTTCACATCCTTGCCCGGTTCGTAGCCGGCAGCCTTGATGGCGCTCATGATGGAGTCCAGCGCATCTTCTGTTCCTGCCAGTGCCGGTGCAAAACCGCCTTCGTCGCCTACAGCAGTGCTGAGGCCGCGGTCGTGCAACACTTTTTTCAAGGCGTGGAATACTTCGGCTCCCATGCGCAGGCCTTCACGGAAGGAAGAGGCGCCTACCGGCCGAATCATAAATTCTTGGAAAGCGATAGGAGCGTCGCTGTGTGAACCTCCATTGATGATATTCATCATCGGGACCGGCATTACGTAGGTATTTACTCCACCGATATATCTGTATAAAGGTATATCGAGATAATTGGCGGCGGCTTTGGCTACTGCCAGTGAGACACCCAGAATGGCGTTGGCACCCAGCTTGGATTTGGTAGGCGTGCCGTCCAACTCAAGCATCTTGTGGTCGATGGTACGCTGTTCCAGTGACGACCAGCCAATCAGTGCCGGTGCGATTATCTTGTTGACGTTTTCTACTGCTTTTAGTGTACCTTTACCACCGTAGCGTTGCTTGTCGCCATCGCGAAGTTCCAGCGCTTCGTGCTCGCCGGTAGAAGCACCGGAAGGCACTGCTGCGCGTCCCATAACACCACATTCCAGAATAACGTCCACTTCTACTGTGGGATTGCCGCGTGAATCAAGGATTTCACGGGCTACAATCTTTTCAATTTTCATACTTAAACTTTAATAATTTATTGTCCGTTGTCTTGTTTTAATTTGCAGCAAAGGTCGTACAAAAAGGCATATTGGGCAATACCTATAAATAGGGGTTTTTCATTTCCCGGCTCCTCTTTTTTTAGATTTATTATTGATAATACCCATCAATGGTGATTGCGTAATATGATATATACGATAAATCCACTCCATATAATTACCTACAATAAGCGATTGCACAGCTGGCTGTTAATAATGACCTTTGCACCGGTTTACTAACAACATTATAATTATTATAAAATTGAAAGCATATACACTTAAATTCTCGCTGCTGTTTTTCCTTCTGTTGGCTTCTCTGTCTGTACATGCGCAGAGGAGAGGAGGGATGATTTCGGGTAGAATCATTTCTACGGAAAAAGAAACGGTGGATTTTGCGACTGTTTATCTGAAAGGGACGAGTTATGGAGGAACCACGAATCAGGAAGGCCTCTATCACATCAAGGCGCCTGCCGGCGACTATACGCTGGTGGTGTCTGCCGTAGGTTATACAAAGGTGGAGAAAAAGGTGAAACTGGTCAATGATGAGCGGATGAAGCTGAACATAACCATCGCTCCCGAAACGCAACAGCTGGACGAGGTGACTATCGTTTCTACCGGAGTAAGCCGGGTGAAGAGGTCGGCATTCAATGCTGTGGCAGTCGATACAAAGGAACTCCAGAACACCACGAAGAATCTGAGCGATGCCTTGACCAAGGCTCCGGGCATGAAACTCCGTGAGTCGGGTGGGGTAGGTTCGGATATGCAGTTGATGCTGGACGGTTTTAGCGGAAAGCACGTCAAGGTGTTCATTGACGGTGTGCCGCAGGAAGGTGTGGGAAGCTCCTTCAGCCTGAACAATATTCCGGTGAGCTTTGCCGACCGTATAGAGGTATATAAGGGTGTAGTTCCCGTGGGCTTCGGTACGGATGCCATTGGCGGTGTCATCAACATCGTTACCAACAAGAAACGCCGGAACTGGTTCCTGGATGCTTCTTATTCTTACGGCTCGTTCAATACCCACCGCTCATACGTTAACTTCGGACAGACTTTCAAGAACGGTTTCAGCTATGAAATCAATGCCTTTCAAAACTACTCGGACAACGATTATCATGTAGATGCGCCGGTAAAGGATTTTGAGACGGGCAGTTTCAACGAAAGTGAGAAGGTGCGCGTGAAGCGTTTCAATGATACTTACCACAACGAAGCCATTGTGGCCAAAGCGGGTATTGTGGACAAAAGTTGGGCAGACCGGCTGATGTTCGGTTTCACCTATTCGCACATGTACAAGGACATACAGACCGGTGTACGCCAGAAGACAGTCTTCGGAGAAAAGCACCGCTTCGGCCATTCACTAATGCCTTCGATGGAATACAGCAAACGCAACTTGATAATCAAGGGGCTGGATATGGTGTTGACAGCCAACTACAATCGCAATGCCACTACGAATGTGGATACTGCCCGCTATGAATACAACTGGCTTGGTGAGAAACATCCGCTGAACAGTCCCGGCGAACAGTCCCGCCAGTATTCCCGTGCCGATAATGACAATTGGAACGGTACATTGACCTTGAATTACCGCATTGCCAGAGTCCACATGCTGACTTTCAATCATGTGTTGAGTGCATTCCAGCGTGATAATACTTCACTGTTGGCGGTGGAAGAACAGACGGATGCCATTGCCAAGCAGACCCGCAAGAATATCTCCGGTTTGTCATACCGCCTGATGCCTTCCGAAAAGTGGAACTTCTCGGCATTCGGCAAATACTACCGCCAGTATGTGGCAGGACCTATGGCCGAGGATGATACCGGTAGTAATTATGTACGCACCAGCCGTACGGTAGACTCTTGGGGATATGGTGCTGCCGGAACCTACTTCATCCTGCCCGGTTTGCAGGCGAAGCTCTCTTATGAAAAAGCTTACCGCCTGCCCACTATCGAAGAGATGTTTGGTGACGAAGACCTGGAGAGTGGAGACATCGGCATCCGTCCCGAGAAAAGTGACAACATCAACTTGAACCTGAGTTATTCCCGGAGTTTTGGAAAACATTCTGTCTACGTGGAAGGCGGTGTGGTATACCGCAATACGAAGGATTATATCCAGCGCAATATCCAGGACTTGAGCGGAGGAAAAGAAGGGGCCACTTATACCAACTACGGCAAGGTGCTGACGAAGGGATACAATGTATCGGCACGCTATGGCTTCGGACGCTGGCTGAGTGTGGGCGGCAACTTCACGCAGATGAATGTGCGTGACAATGAGAAGATGCAAATCGGCAGTACCGGCAACTCTGTGGAAAATCTCGGTTACAAGGCACGCATTCCCAATGTGCCCTATCAGTTTGCTGATTTTGACGTAAACTTCTATTGGCGCGACCTCTGGAAGAAAGGGAATATGCTGTCCGTGACTTACGACAACCAGTACATGCACAGCTTCTCCTACTATTCGCAGGCCATCGGTAGCAAGAACAAGGATTTCATGGTACCCGACCAGTTCTCCCATAACCTGACATTGAGCTATAGTCTGAAGAATGGCCGCTATAATATCTCGTTTGAATGCCGCAACTTCACGAACGAGGATTTGTACGACAATTTCAGTCTTCAGAAAGCCGGGCGTGCGTTCTATGGCAAGGTACGTGTACATTTTGGTGATTAATAAATATAATGGTTTTAATAGGTGTAATTAATAAGAAGAACAAATGAAGAAGAATTATCTTTTGTCCGGCCTCTTGGCAATGGCAATGACCGGAATGGCTTTAATTTCTTGTACAGACACAGACGAACCGGGTTCCGGCTCCGGTTCCGGTTCAAAGGGTAACTATGTGATAGCTGCCACGGCTACAGTTTCAGGTAGCTCCGTTCCTGTCCTGCTGACAGCCGAGTCACTGGAAAGCGGTGAAATTACTGCTGCCGGCAATGGCCTTGTGAACGATGGGGCTACTTACTGGGTGTTCTACGGAAACAAATATCTGTATGCCTTGAACTATCACCAGGGAAATGCAGGCACTACCCAGTCGTTCATTATGAATACAAACGGTGAACTGGAAAAACGTAGCCAGGAGTATAACGTCAATCGTTTCACTACCTACGGCTATTATGACCAATTTATAATGACGACTTCTACCGGCGACGGCCCTACGGAACTGAATGATGCAAATGGATATACTCCCCAATCTTTTTTGATTTCCTATCTGGATGTCGAGAAACAGACTTATACAAAGAACTCGGTAACAAAGGATACTCCATTTCTTGCCGAAAATTTCCTTGAAAATGGTGAATACGTAACACTGGCCGGTATAGAACAAGTGGGCAGTAAGGTTTATGCAGCAGCCATTCCCATGGGGCTTAGCCAGTATGGTTGCATGCAGAAGAACGAAGACGGTAGTTACAAGTGGGTGCTTTCCGGTAATGAGGATTTAATAAAGACAGAATCCGGCGGGCAGGGTAGCGGTGCCTATGAGAAGGACGAATTGCAATGGACCCAGTATCCTAATGAATGCCATATCGCTATCTTTGGTGATCAGACACTGAATTCTCATAAGGTCATCACTACAGACAAAATCAGTTATGCTGCCGGACGTAACCGTTCACAGTACTACCAGATGAACTGGCTTGCCGACGACGGCTATGTATATGTATTTTCTCCGAGCTATGCCAAGACCATGAGTGATTCGCGTCAGCAGACTACATTGCCTGCTGGAGTTGTACGCATCGATACCAAAGCAGAAGAATTTGATGCCGCTTATTACTATAATCTTGAAGAGAAAGCCAATGGCGCCTCTTTCTTGCGGACTTGGTATATTTCAGGTAATTATTTCCTGCTGCTGATGTATGATAAGGCAATTACGGCATCAGACAAGGTTGCCAACCAACTTGCCGTCTTCAATGCCTCCACTGGAGCTTTGACTTATGTGAACGGCCTTCCAAGCGATGTCTCTGGCTTTGGTAATACCCCGTACATGGAAAATGGCAACGCATATGTGGCAGTCACTACCTCTTCCGGCTATCCTGCCATCTATAAGGTAGACCCTGCCAATGCAACGGCTACCAAAGGGCTGGTGGTCAATGCAACCCAACTGAACGGTGTAGGTAAACTGGAATAAAGGTTCTGATATGAAATGAATAAGAGAACATACTTATGAAGAAAATTTTCAGTAAGATACATTTATGGCTTTCAGTCCCCTTCGGACTGTTGATTACCCTTATCTGCTTCTCCGGTGCCATGCTGGTATTCGAGACGGAAGTGATGGAGCTTTGCCGCCGCGACCTCTACTATGTAGAAAAAGCCGGACCGGCACCGCTTCCCATGAGCCGGTTGGCCGAAAAAGTAGCCGCTACTTTGCCGGATAGTGTCTCTGTGACGGGTATCACTGCATCGTCCAATCCGGAACGTGCCTGGCAGGTGAATCTTTCCAAACCTCGTCGTGCCTCCGTCTATGTGGACCAGTACACGGGTGAGGTGAAGGGCCGGTATGAGCGTGCGCCGTTTTTCATGACCATGTTCCGCCTGCACCGCTGGCTGTTGGACAGCATGAAGCCCGATGGAAGTATCTTCTGGGGGAAAATGATTGTGGGCACTGCCACACTGATGCTTGTCTTTGTGCTGCTGTCAGGCGTTGTCATCTGGTGGCCCCGTACAAAAAAGGCTTTAAAGAACAGTCTGAAGATTGTTGCCGGTAAAGGTTGGCGCCGGTTCTGGTACGACCTGCATGTGGCAGGCGGCATGTACACGCTGATTTTTCTGTTGGCGATGGCACTTACGGGACTGACATGGTCTTTCTCCTGGTATCGCACCGGCTTCTACAAAGTTTTTGGAGTGGAAACCATGCAAGGGGGTGGAGGACATGGTGCTCAGGCACAAACTGCTGCCCACGGAGGAGATAGGGCTCAAGGCAGGTCTGGTGGCGAGAATCGTGAAAGAAAGCCTTTCTCTCCTTTTGCAAACTGGCAGAAGGTTTACGAAGAACTGAAGGAGCTTAGTCCTGATTATAAACAGATAACCGTATCGCGTGGCTCTGCTACAGTCTCCTTCAATCGGTTGGGCAACCGTCGTGCTGCCGACCGCTATACGTTCAATCCCCGTAATGGTGAAATCACCGGGACTACCTTATATAAGGATGCCGACACTTCCGGGAAAATCCGTGGCTGGATATACTCCGTCCATGTAGGCAGTTGGGGAGGATGGGCCACCCGCATCTTGAGCTTTCTGGCCGCTTTGATTGGCGCAAGCCTGCCGTTGACGGGCTATTATCTTTGGATTCGAAGATTGGTCCGGAAGAGTGGCAGAAAAGTGAATGTTCAATTAAAGAAAGCAGCTTAAAAAAAGCAGGCAGTTTTATAAAAGGATGAAGATGTCCACAAGATGCGCAGGCGTGCGTGTTTTGTGGACATCTTCATATAGGTATGCGTGAGAATGAATGCTTTATTAAAAATACCGAAAAATAAATGGAAAAATGTAATCATGATTACACTTTTTTAGATTGTAACTGCCTATTTTTGCTGAAAATATTCATTTTATGGCGAAGTTACCAATCATAAGTAAACTATTTCCATCCTACAGGTGGAAAGTAACGGCACTCATTGTTTGCGGTGTCCTCGTCGGCAGCGGAGGCTTGTTTATGTATCTTCTCCGGGCGCACACTTATCTGGGAGATGACCCTGCGGCATGTGTCAACTGCCACATCATGGCTCCCTATTATGCAACCTGGATGCACAGCTCCCACAGCCGGGATGCCACTTGCAACGATTGCCATGTCCCTCATGAGAATATGGTAAAGAAATGGATGTTTAAGGGAATGGACGGCATGAAGCACGTAGGTGCCTTTCTCACTAAAAGCGAACCGCAGGCCATCCAAGCCGAGGAAGCCAGTGCGCAGGTCATTATGAATAATTGCATCCGTTGCCATACGCAACTGACCAACGAGTTTGTGGATGTCGGCAGGATAGACTACATGATGACCCTCATCGGCGACGGAAAGGCATGCTGGGACTGCCACCGTGATGTGCCTCATGGTGGAATGAACAGCCTCTCGTCCACGCCCGCTGCACTGGTACCCTATCCGGAATCTCCCGTACCGGAGTGGTTGCAGAAACTGATAAAGGAATAATAACAATAAATCTTCATATATATGGAAAAGAGATTAAAATCATGGCAAGGATGGCTGTTGTTCGGTGGCTCAATGGTCGTTGTATTTGTCTTGGGTCTATGCGTTTCTGCCTTGATGGAGCGCAGGGCCGAGCTGGCAAGTGTATTCAATAACCGCAAAACTGTGATTGAAGGAATTGAGGCACGCAACGAAGTCTTCAAGAGTGACTTTCCACGTGAGTATCAGACGTGGACTGAAACCGCCAAGACCGACTTCCAGAGTGAATTCAATGGAAATGTGGCTGTGGATGTATTGGAACAGCGTCCCGAAATGGTGATACTTTGGGCTGGATATGCCTTCTCCAAAGACTATTCCACTCCGCGCGGACACATGCATGCCATCGAGGATATTACGGCAACCCTGCGTACCGGTGCGCCTGCCACTGATGCAGATGGTCCGCAACCGTCCACTTGCTGGACTTGCAAGAGTCCCGATGTCCCCCGTATGATGGAAGCCATCGGTGTGGATGCTTTCTATAATAATAAGTGGGGCGCTTTGGGTGGTGAAATTGTAAATCCGATTGGTTGTGCGGACTGCCACGAACCGGAAAATATGAATCTGCATATCAGCCGTCCGGCTCTGATAGAAGCTTTTGAACGTCAGGGCAAGGATATTACCGAGGCCACTCCGCAGGAGATGCGCTCGCTGGTATGTGCACAGTGCCACGTGGAATATTACTTCAAGGGTGACGGCAAGTACCTGACTTTCCCCTGGGACAAAGGTTTTACGGTGGAAGACATGGAAGCCTATTATGATGAGGCCGGTTTCTACGACTATATACATAAGTTGAGCCGTACCCCCATCCTGAAAGCGCAACACCCCGATTTTGAAATAGCCCGGATGGGCATTCACGGTCAGCGTGGCGTATCGTGTGCGGACTGCCACATGCCCTATAAGAGTGAAGGTGGCGTGAAGTTCAGCGACCACCATATACAAAGTCCGTTGGCTATGATAGACCGTACCTGCCAAACCTGCCATCGCGAAAGTGAGGAGACTTTGCGCAACAATGTCTACGAACGCCAGCGCAAGGCCAATGAAATCCGCAACCGCCTTGAACAGGAACTTGCCAAAGCTCATATCGAAGCTAAATTTGCCTGGGACAAGGGAGCTACGGAAGAGCAGATGAAAGAAGTGCTGGCACTGATTCGCCAGGCGCAATGGCGTTGGGACTTCGGTGTGGCATCTCACGGAGGTGCTTTCCATGCACCACAGGAAATCCAGCGTGTCTTGTCTCACGGCTTGGATAGAGCTATGCAGGCGCGTTTGGCTGTCTCCAAAGTGCTGGCAAAGCATGGATATACGGACAATGTTCCCATGCCGGATATCTCTACCAAAGACAAGGCGCAGGAATATATCGGCCTCGATATGGATGCCGAAAGAGCTGCAAAGGACAAATTCTTGAAGACTACCGTACCGGCTTGGTTGGAAAAAGCCAAAGCCAACAACCGGTTAGCACTAAAATAAATTTATTTACGATTGGACGATTTACGATGTACGATTGGGATTACTCCCCGATATGTACATCCCGGATTGACTCTATCAACAATCTAACTCCAATCGTACATCGTACATCGTCAAATCGTAAATCAGAAGATGTGGAAGAAACCGTGGAGGTATAAGGAAGGTTTTATCTGTGGGGCAGGACTGTTCGTCACGGGCTTGCTGTTGCAGTGGAGCGTTGGAGATATTCGTTGGGGCTTGTTTGCGTGGCCGGTCAATGTCATCGTTCTGGTGTTGTTCCTGCTATTGTTGGCATGCATGCATGGATTTCGTAGACGGGTGTACTGTTTCGGATGGCTCAGTCATTATACGGCTGCAGTTTCTTCCCTGGTATGTGTGGCGGTTGTCACTGTCGTTATGGGATTGGTGCGGCAGGTTCCTTCTACCCAGCCTTCGGCAGATGTCATCGGCTTTTCGAAGATGCTTTCTTTCTGGCCGTTCGTGTTGCTTTATATCTGGCTGGTTACTGTCTTGGGACTGACCATTCTCCGTGTATGTATTCCTTTAAAATTGCGTAAGATTCCTTTTCTGCTGAATCATGTCGGCTTGTTTGTCGCCCTCTTGACGGCAACGCTGGGCAATGCAGATATGCAACGACTGAGAATGATTACCCAATTGGGCAAGACTGAATGGCGTGCCACGAATGAGGATGGCAAGCTGACGGAGCTTCCGCTTGCCATTGAACTGAAAGAATTCACCATACATGAATACCCTCCCAAGCTGATGCTGATAAATAATGAGACCGGGCAGGCACTGCCGAAGGATGTGCCGGAACATTTGCTGTTGGAAGAGAAGGTAGAACGGGGGAGGTTGCTGGATTGGGACATCTCTATCCTTCAATCCATTCCGATGGCTGCCTCTGTAGCTGCGGAAGATACCTTGAAGTTTACCGAATTCCATTCGATGGGAGCTACCTATGCTGTTTATCTGAAGGCGGTGAATGCTACCTCCGGACAGTCGAAGGAGGGATGGGTGAGTTGCGGTAGTTTCATGTTTCCTTATAAGGCATTGCGCTTGTCGGAACAGACCAGTCTGGTGATGCCCGAACGTGAGCCGCAGCGATTTGTTTCTGCTGTAACGGTTTATACGCAGTCAGGAGAGGTAGTGGAAGACACAATCGAAGTGAACCGTCCTTTGAAGATATTCGGATGGAACATTTATCAATTAAGCTATGACGAAACGAAAGGACGGTGGAGTGATGTCAGTGTTTTTGAACTGGTACGCGATCCCTGGCTTCCGGCTGTATATGCCGGCATCATAATGATGGTGCTGGGGGCAGTCTGCTTGTTTGTCAATGCACCGAAAGGAACAGAAGAAAGAAAGGAGGAGACGGTATGAGTTGGGATTATTTTGCTCTGTTTGCCATTGTCGCTTTACTTTTCTGGGGATTGGGAGCTTTCGCTGCATGGCGTGGTAAACGTCCGGTAGTGGTATACACTTTGACTTGTCTGGGCTTGGCTGTCTTTTTCAGCTTCATTGTCGGCATGTGGATTTCTTTGGAGCGTCCTCCGATGCGGACGATGGGGGAGACGCGTTTGTGGTATTCATTCTTTCTTCCATTGGCAGGAATCATCACTTACAGTCGTTGGAGGTACAAATGGATTCTCGGTTTCAGTTCCGTCTTGTCCTTGGTGTTTGTCTGCATCAATATTTTTAGGCCCGAAATACACAACAAGACGTTGATGCCCGCTTTGCAGAGTCCGTGGTTCACTCCTCATGTCATTGTCTATATGTTTGCCTATGCCATGCTGGGTGCCGCTACGGTGATGGCTGTCTACCTGCTGTGGTTCAAGAAAAAAGGAATTGAACGGCATGAGATGGCTTTGTGCGATAATCTGACTTATGTAGGACTTGCCTTCATGACACTGGGTATGCTGTCCGGTGCTGTCTGGGCGAAAGCTGCTTGGGGACACTATTGGGCATGGGATCCCAAGGAGACTTGGGCGGCGGCTACCTGGTTCTCCTATCTGGCATATATCCATTTCCGATTGGGATGCCCCGCGGCCTATCGTAAGGCACTGTTTGGCTTGCTTGTATCTTTTCTGTTGTTGCAAATGTGTTGGTATGGCATCAATTACTTGCCCTCGGCACAAGGAGTGAGTGTACATACGTATAACTTAAATTAAAATACTTATGAAAACAGTTTATTTGGCATTAGGCTTATTGCTGTTGCCCGGAATGTTGTGGGCACAAGGTTCGAAGAAAGAGAACGAATTCACCATGTCGATGCAAATCAGACCCCGTGCAGAATACCGTAACGGAGCACAGTTACCACGTTTCGAGGGAGACAAGGCTGCTTCATTTATCAACAACCGTGCACGTCTTTCCATGGAGTATAAACGTTCGGATTTGAGTATGAAGATTTCGGCCCAACATGTAGGCGTATGGGGGCAGGACCCGCAGATAGACACTAACGGGCGTTTCATTATGAACGAAGCATGGGCAAAACTCAACTTTGGTGCCGGTTTCTTTGCACAACTGGGGCGCCAGACCTTGTCTTATGACGACGAACGTATTTTGGGAGGGCTGGACTGGAATGTGGCCGGTCGCTATCACGATGCATTGAAGTTGGGCTATGCCAAGAATGCCCACCAACTGCATTTCATTCTTGCCTTCAACCAGAACAAGGAAAAGGCAAAAGGCGGTACCTATTATTATGACGGTGCACAACCTTATAAGAATATGCAGACCCTTTGGTATCATTATGCGGCGCAAACCCCCAACCTTGATGTCTCTTTGTTATTCATGAATCTGGGCCTGGAAACCGGTGATGCAGAAACAGAAACTTCCCATACCCGCTATTTGCAGACGTTCGGTACTTACGTGACTTATCAGCCGGAATCGGGAAATTGGCTACCTGTGCAGGCTGCTTTCTATTATCAGACCGGAAAGAACAAGAATGCGCAGAGTGTATCTGCCTTTATGGTAAGCGTGAAGGCTGCCTATGCCATAGACAAGCAATGGAGTGTGAGCTTGGGTTATGATTATCTGAGTGGCAGTGACGGGAAAGGTGACAAGTTCAAAGCATTCGATCCTCTTTACGGAACACATCATAAGTTCTATGGAGCGATGGACTATTTCTATGCTTCTGCTTGGCAGGGAGTAGCTCCCGGTTTGCAGGATGCCCAGTTGGGTGTCAACTTCAAGACATCCAAGCAGGTGAGTATGCAACTGAATTATCACTATTTTGCTACTGCTGCCAAGCTGGATGATGTAAAAAAGGGATTGGGTTCGGAGATGGACTATCAGCTTGACTGGAATGTGATGAAGGACGTGAAGCTTTCTGCCGGTTACTCCATTATGCGGGGTACGAAGTCTATGGACGTGGTGAAAGGCGGCGACCATAAACGCTGGCAGGATTGGGGCTGGGTATCTGTCAACATCAATCCGAGAATCTTGTTTGTAAAATGGTAGTTTAGATATACTCTTTCAGAGCTGCTTCATTCAATACCTCAATTTTCTTACCCGTCATTAGGATAATACCTTCTTTGGTCATCTTATTGATTTCCTTTGAAAGTGCCGGGCGGGTTACATTGAGGTATTCTGCCAGCTCAGATTGGGTATGCGCAATGGTGATGCTGGTAGAGTTGGAAATTCTGTTTTCAAACAGATAGACGACAAACCTTTCGCGGACTGTTTTGCGGGAAAGGGTTTTTAATCGCGAAACCGTGCAGGCATTGCAATTTCCCGTTATGCAAAGGAAGTTGTGCAGCACTTTGGGATCCTGGCTGATAAGCTTGAAGGTGGATTCTTTGGTGGCAGTGAATAGGATACAGTCTTCAATGGCAGTAAAAGTTGCCGGCAGTGTGGTGTTGCTGCCGAAGAGATGGGGAGTGGCAAAGGCCCGGGGGGCAACGATGTATTCTACCATAACTTTATTGCCCAGACCGTCTATAATATCTACACGCAATTTACCTTCCAATAGTATATATAGCTTCTTGCAGGGGGTGCCTTGCCGGGCAACTATATCTTTCTTGTCTATAGAATAGACTGAATATTCCAGTTTCTCAAGCAGCGATTGCTTGATATTATGTGGCAAATCCCTTAGTAGAGGGATTTGGAACAACAACTGTTCGTACTTTTCATCCAGTAGAATCTTTTCCATAGCTTTTTATTCTTGGACAAAGGTAAGAATAATATATAAGTGCGGACGTTTTTTATAAATACTTTTGGGCGGAGACTGCATTTATCCGCATTTCCTTCTCTTCCATTCGGATGCACCCTTCGCTTGCCAGTTCCGATAAGGCACGTGCCAGCGAGGGACGCGCCACTCCCAGTATTTGTGCCACTTCCTGCTGGTTGAGTATCGTGCCATGCATGCGTAGATAGTTCAGTATACGCGATTTCAGACTTTGTAGGGCAAAGGCATTTAGCTTTTTGGAGAGAAATAGGGTTCTGTCCGATACCAGTTGCAGAAAGTTGCGCATCACAGCGGGGTGTTGATGCAGGAATTCCAGGAAAATGTTCTTGTTTATAACGAGTATCTCACATTTCTCTTTAGCTTCGATATTTACCGGGAAGCGGTTTTCGGAGGCAAAGACAAAAGCCGGGGCAAGCAGTTGCGGGGCTTTCAGCGTTTCGATGGTGAGTTGCTTCCCCTCCGCACTGACCATTTGGGTACGCACACTGCCGTTGCACAATATGAATAGAGAACGATATGCTTCTCCCTGCATGGCAATGAAGTCAGCAGGTTTGTATTGCCTGTGTGCATGTTCGGGTGCCAGGATGAGGGATAATAACTCTTCTTCTGTTATGTCTTGGAAAGGAGGCATTTCCAATAATGTATGGATTTCCATTCTTTTTTTACTTTTTTGTGATTCGATGTAACATTCGTGACAGTTTGTGCGTTGTAGAACTCTCATCTTTGCACAAAGATAATGCAAATCGAATGCAATAGAACATAAGCCTGCTTATTTTTATTGCTGAGGTGCTGCTTATCTTATCAAAAGATTATGCAAACTTTTAAATGAATAGGAATATGGAACCAAACATGTTTTGTTATCAATGTCAGGAGACAGCCAAAGGAACCGGCTGTATATTGAAAGGTGTATGTGGAAAAGAAAGTCATACGGCTCAAGCTATGGACTTGTTACTGTTTGTAGTCAGGGGTATCTCTGTTGTTGCCGATACATTACGCAAGGCAGATTCTCCAGTCTCTGAAGAAGTGAATATTTTTGTGACGGATGCTTTGTTTTGTACTATCACGAATGCGAATTTCGATGATGAAAGCATCTTGAAACGGGTGGATAGGGGACTTGCTTTGCGTAATGGATTGATTCAAGAGGCCAAGCACAACAAAGTGTTCCTACCCCAAGTAGATGAACTGACTTGGCAGGGAACGCGTGACGACTATGCCGAGAAAGCGAAGACAGTAGGTGTTCTGCGTGAACAGAATGAAGACCTCCGTTCGTTGAAAGAATTGCTTGTCTATGGTTTGAAAGGTATGGCAGCTTATCTGGAGCATGCTATGCGCTTGGGATTCAATGATGATACAGTTCATGTTTTCATGCAGCGTGCACTGGCTACCATTGCGGTTGAGTCTCTATCGGCAGAGGAATGGGTGAAGCTGGTTCTCGAAGCTGGTGAGTTCGGAGTAAAGACAATGGCTCTACTGGATGCTGCCAATACCGGTACTTACGGTAATCCCGAAATTACAAAGGTGAATATCGGTGTGAAGAATCGTCCGGGAATTTTGATTAGCGGCCATGACTTGAAGGATATGGAAGAATTATTGAGACAGACAGAAGGTACGGGGATAGACGTCTATACACATGGTGAAATGCTGCCTGCCCACTATTATCCTGCTTTCAAGAAATATTCTCATTTTGTAGGCAACTATGGCAATGCCTGGTGGAAACAGCGTGAAGAATTCACTTCCTTCAACGGACCGATTCTGTTTACCACCAACTGCATCGTTCCTCCTTTGGCTAATGCAGTGTATAAAGAGCGTATGTTCATCACCAACTCTACCGGTTATCCGGGTTGCAAGTATATTGATAAGGATGCGGAAGGCAGGAAAGACTTCTCTGAAATCATAGAGATTGCCAAACAATGCCAGCCGCCGGTGGAGATAGAGCATGGAGAGATTATCGGTGGTTTTGCCCATAACCAGGTACTGCAACTGGCAGACAAGGTGGTAGATGCCGTGAAGACCGGAGCCATACGCCGCTTTATCGTAATGGCAGGCTGTGACGGACGTATGAAGAGCCGCGATTACTATACGGAGTTTGCCAAAGCCTTGCCGCAAGATACCGTTATCCTGACCGCAGGTTGTGCCAAATACCGCTATAATAAACTTGGTTTGGGAGACATCAACGGCATTCCCCGTGTATTGGATGCCGGACAGTGCAATGACAGTTATTCACTGACCGTGATAGCCATGAAGCTGAAAGAAGTATTCCGGCTGAATGACATCAACGAACTTCCCATTGTCTACAACATAGCATGGTACGAACAGAAGGCGGTTATTGTATTGTTGGCATTACTGAGTCTCGGGGTGAAGGATATTCACTTAGGCCCCACATTGCCCGCTTTCCTTTCTCCGAATGTTGTGAAGGTACTGGTTGATATGTTTCATATCGCAGGTATCGGTAGTGTGGAAGATGATTTGAAAAAATTCGGATTATAAATAAAGATGGTAGGGTGTTATATCACCCTATCACTTTATCCTTTTATCACGTTATTTATCGCTTCTTCCGTTCCGCAGAATGGCCCGTGTGATTGTAGTTTTATGGTGCACATGGCGGCAGCAAAGCATCCCGCTTCCCGGTGGGATGCACCTTTGTTGCGCATATACAGATACCCCACCATATAGGTGTCTCCACATCCTGTTGCATCTGTAATCTGAAGGGCAGGATAGGCGGGGATTTCGTGAAATTCTCCTTGGGCATATATCAGCGAACCTTTATCTCCCAGGGTCAGCAGCACTTCCTTGACGCCCCAGTCTGCAATCAGCAATGCGGCTTCGTGCGGTTCACTGCATCCGGTCAGTACTTCCATTTCAGCTTCGTTGGCTTTCAGAATATGGATATACTTCAATGCTTCTTTCTTTTCCGGCCAGTCTACTGCCAGCACTTTTTCATTATCCACTTTGCGGAGAAATCCCTGCACATCTACCGAGAGGAGTCCCTTTCCGGACAAGAACTTGATGACCTCCAAAGAGAAGTCGTCGGCAAGCAGACTGCCCAAGTGGATAATCCGTGCATCGGTATCTTTCAAACCTTCCACGGTGAAAGGGTCTGCTTTTGCCGTGACACGTTGTGTACGTTCGTTCTGGTTTTCTCCATAAATATTCTCGAAACAGACGGAATGTGTGCTGTGCAAGGCTTTGACGGAAATACCTTCTTTCCGAATGTCTTCCACAATGCCCATGTCAGTATCAGCCAAAGCTGTTACCAATAAAAAATCGTTAGCATTCAAGTGCTTGATGGCATGTGCGAAGTAGAAGGAGGTGCCTCCCGGCATATATATGGTATTTTTAGGGGTTACGACTTTATCTTGGGTAATATAACCGATGCAACATAGACTGTGTGTGTTCATTTCTTTGTTGGCTTTTTATTGCTTTATTGTATTGATTCCGTAAATTGGGCGCGAAGATAGTGATTTAATAACAATTCGACTATATTTGCAGCTGTAAATGTAGCCTCATTGAATATGAATTCATTAAAAACGAAAAGAGTACGTATGATAGTTGGCATTATAGTGGGTATTGTGGCTGTTGCGGTCATAGTGGGATTCGTTTTTGTCAATCAGCCGAGTTTCGGGAGGGCTCCTCAAGGAGAACGGTTGGAGAGGATTAAGAAGTCGCCTCATTACAAAGACGGAGAATTCCGGAATCTGCACAGTACGATGATGATGACTTCCCAAAAGGGACGTTTGGGAGCTTTCTGGGGATTCTTGTTTAAGCAAGAAACCGATTTACGTCCTGAAAAAGAGATTCCGGTTATAAAGACGGACCTCAGCAAGATAAGCAAGGACGAGAATGTATTGGTATGGTTCGGACATTCATCCTATTTTATCCAGATAGACGGAAAGCGTATACTGGTAGACCCCGTATTTTGTGGGGCTTCTCCGGTTTCGTTTGTAAACAAGCCGTTCAAGGGGGCGGATGCCTACAAGCCTGCCGATATGCCGGAGATTGACTATCTGGTGATATCACATGACCATTGGGATCATCTGGATTATGAAACGGTGATGCAGCTGAAAAATCGGGTAGATAAGGTGGTCTGTCCTTTGGGGGTAGGTGAACATTTCGAGTATTGGGGATTTGAGAAATCATCCCTGGTTGAGCTGGATTGGTTTGAAGATACTGTACTGGATAAGGGATTTCTGCTTCATTGCTTGCCCGCCCGGCATTTTTCGGGCCGCTCGTTGAAAGCGAATCAGGCACTATGGGCCTCTTTCCTTATCGAAACCCCTTCGCAGAAGATTTATATGGGCGGTGATAGTGGATATGATACGCATTTTGCCGAAATAGGCAAGCAATATCCTGGCATTGACCTTGCCATATTGGAGAATGGGCAGTATAACGAAGATTGGAAATATATCCATACCATGCCCCAATATTTGGGACAAGTGGCCAGGGACTTGAATGCGGAAAAGATTCTGACTGTCCATCATTCCAAATATGCTTTGGCTAGACACCGCTGGGACGAACCGTTGAAGAATGCCATGAATCTGAAAGAGAAAGACTCTTTGAACGTGTTGATGCCTATTATAGGGGAAGTGGTCCGGTTAAAATAATGAACGATATTGATTAGCTATTGACGAGTTATTAACGGAAATATATATCCCTATCGAAAATAAAAGTAAGATAATATGTTGGAATTACCCGAAGTTATCACCCTGAGCAAACAAGTGAACAACGCCTTGAGCGGTAAAACAATCACGCAGGTATTCAATGCCACCAAACCGCATAAGTTTACGTTCTATAACGGCAATCCGTCGGAGTATGGTAAACTGCTCGTAGGCAAAACCATCCTTTCATCCGAAGGATATGGCATGTTTGTCAATTTCAATCTTTCGGATAATGTGATCATGAATATAGGCGACGGAGTCAGTGTCCGTTATTACAATGCGGGAGATAAGATTCCTGCCAATTACCAGTTGTTGCTGACGTTTAATGATGATTCATTCCTTGTCTTCACGGTTGTAATGTATGGTTTTATCAATGTTTATCCTGATAGCTATATCGACAATAAGTACTATAAATTGAGTCGGGAAAGCATTTCGCCGTTGAGCGATAAATACACCGAAGCGGAATTTGAGAAACTCGTTGCCGAAGCAAAGAAGACCCTCTCTGCTAAAGCTCTATTAGCAACCAATCAGCGTATTCCCGGTGTAGGTAACGGCGTAACGCAGGATATTCTGTTCAATGCACGGATAAATCCCAAACAGAAAGTGCTACTTCTGTCGGATAATCAGAAAGACGTTCTTTTTAATGCTCTAAAAGAAACATTGGTGGATATGACGTTCGAGGGCGGACGCGATACGCAAACAGATCTTTATGGCAACGCCGGAGGTTACAAAACCATTCTTTCTGCCAAAACATGGAAGAATCCTTGTCTCCGTTGTGGCAGTACCATCATAAAAGAGGCTTATATGGGTGGTTCGGTATATTATTGCCCAACGTGTCAACAGATAAAAGAATAAATGTCCACATTCTGTTAGCTCCCTTTATGTACGATGCAAGGAATTAATATTCTGTATAACAGTTTATTAATTCCTTGTATCGCATTCTGTTAATATCGTGTCTACACGATATTCGTATCCTGCGAACACGATATGAATATCTTCTTTTCTTTATACTTTGTACGGACAAAAGGGGTGTTTTATAAAGCCCGCCCTTTGTAAACGTTTGACTGGGACAATGGAACCAGGACTCCGTTCAGCGTCAGGGTATTCGAATTGAAGTTCGGGCTGATTCTTGCCGATGCATTATTGCCGCCGTTGGTCAGTGTGATATACACTTGTGCGGATATTCCGATGCCTTGTACGCTGAAGCTGCAATTCACGTTTCCCTTTTTGTCGGTCGTGATTTTCATTTCCTTTCTGCTGCCGTCCACTGTGATGCCGCCTATTCCGTTGGGGCCTGCAAGGGCATTGTTGGCAGCTATTTGTACGGATGCGTGTTCACCGTCCATCAGAACGAAGTTTGTTGTCGATGAAACAAATGCGCTCCGTCCTCTCTTGAACACCAGCTGGTCTGCTTCCAATACAAACTTGCCCTCTTTCAATGCCTGGACGGCAATGGCATAGTTCCTTTCATTTTCTGCTTTTTCGCGTGCTTTCTGGGCTTCGCGTTGGGCTTTACGCTCTGCTTGGCGTGTTTCGCTGCTACTCTGTGCATACATCAGGGTCGATGCACTTACCAACACCAGTGTGATTAATGTAATGATTCGTTTCATAATTGTTCTTTGTTATTTAGTTAAGACCTTCTGGTTGATTAACAAATGAAAAGCCAAAAAGATGCAGCTTGAATCTTAAATAAGCGTAAGACTTAACACTTCTTTGGTTTTGTTGGAAGTTTGTATTAAATTTCTTCCAAGGCATAATACTGGTAATCCCGGAGAATGGTCTGAAGAAAGTTTTCCGGGTTACTGTCATGAGGAGTGATGGAGAGAAGTTCCTGCACTTTTTTCGCAAGGGAGGCAATGCGGCGTGTACGGTCTTTCTTACCCGATTGCAGGGTCCGAGTAATGACGTTGATTTGCTCCAATGACAAGTCGGAAGCTTGTGGATAGGTAGGCCGGTAGTCTTTGGTCAGGTAGTCGAACTCATCGAGGCTGACGTGTATCTTGCGGTAATTCTTTTCCTTGATTACCATGGTGCCGGCGGCAAGGTCTCCCATTCGCTGGCTGTTTTTGGTCAAAAGGACGACCAGAAGTCCCAGGCCACCGGTCACCGGTCCGTCGATAGGAAAGAGAAGCCATCGGAGCAGGTACGAGCCTATGCCGGGCGTGGAACCGTCTGCTTTTACGACACGGATGTTCATCAGCCGCTTGCCGAGACTTTGTCCCTGGTTGAACATTTCGCAGAGAAATGCGTAAAACAAGACCGGCAGGTAGACGATAGTGAGGAAGAAAAGCATCGTGAAATCAGAGGGCAGATGAATCCGTGAAAACAAGGCCAAAGTAGAAAATACATAGAATCCGAGCAGAATATAGTCTATGACCAGTGCAATGAGCCGTTCACCGATACTGGCAGGCGTTTGACTGATGCGGACAAACTGCCCGGTGATAATTGTAGATTCTGCCATTCCTGATAAAACATTTTTAGTATTTCATTGCAAATATATCATTATTCTCTTATTTTTGTTACCGATTTCAGACAAAACTTCTCTGAAATATTCATGGGGTATGAAAGAAGTGACGTTTATCCGGCGGAACATCGAAAAATGGAAACAAGCAGAAAAAATAGTGGAGCAGGCGGACAGTCTGTCTCCCGATGAGCTTGCCGACGCATATACGGAGCTTACGGCAGACCTGGCTTTTGCCCAAACGCATTTCCCCGCTTCCCGCATCACTATCTATCTGAACAATCTTGCCTCGGCATTGCACAACCACATTTATAGAAACAAGCGCGAGAAATGGTCAAGAATTATCACCTACTGGACCCGTGAAGTGCCTTCGGCCATGTACGATGCACGCCGTGAGTTAGTGGCTTCCTTCATTATATTTGTGGTCAGCGCATTGATAGGAGTGGTATCTGCTGCCGGAGACCCCGATTTTGTGCGTTTGATTTTAGGAAACTCTTATGTGGATATGACTTTGAACAATATCGCTAATGGTGAACCCATGGCTGTATATAATGGTTCCTCCGAGTTCCCCATGTTTCTGAGTATCACGCTGAACAATATCATGGTCTCCTTCAACTGCTTTGCCATGGGGTTGCTGACCAGTTTTGGCACCGGATACATGCTCCTTAACAATGGTATCATGATAGGGGCTTTCCAAACCTTCTTTTATCAGCACGACTTGCTTTGGGAGTCCTTCCTTGCCATTTGGCTGCACGGGACACTCGAAATCTGGGCGATTATTGTAGCCGGTGCCGCCGGTCTTGCCCTGGGCAACGGATGGCTCTTTCCCGGAACCTATTCAAGGCTGGAATCTTTCAAACGGGGAGCCAAAAAAGGACTGAAAATAGTGGTGGGTACGGTACCCGTATTCATCATGGCAGGATTTATAGAAGGATTCGTTACCCGCCATACCGAACTTCCGGATGCTTTGAGGTTCGGCTTTATTCTACTCTCTTTGTCGTTTATCTTTTTTTATTATATTTATTTACCTAACAGAAAGAAGCATGGAAGCACAGAAACCTAAAATCGCACTGTATGTACAACGTTCTTTTGGAGAGAAACTAACTGCTACCTTTGATTTTATCAAAGAGAATTGGAAGCCGTTGATGAAATTCACCACATATCTGATGTTGCCGCTTTGTCTGCTTCAGGGACTGAGCTTGAACGGGCTGATGAGCGGTACAATGGCTCTGGGTGATATGACCGGAGGCTCGTTCGACTCTTCTGTTGTCGGAGCGTCCATCATGGCACTGGTGACTTATTACAGTCTGTATGCCGTTCTCTATCTGCTAGGAACTGTCATGCTGACCTCTTTGGTCTACGCATTGGTCCGTACTTACAATGAACGGGAAGAACGCTTGGAGGGAGTGACGTTAGGGATGCTGAAGCCCTTGTTGTTCCGTAATGTCAGAAGGGTATTTCTGATAATGATTATCGGTGTGCTTTTGGTGCTGTTTGTAGGGCTTATTGTTGGTTTTATAGCCACCGTCATTCCGTTCATGGCGATTGCGTTCTTGTTCGTTCTGCTCGTTGTGGTGGTGTCTGTGCCACTTGCTATTTGGGCTCCAGTCTATCTGTTCGAAGATATCTATATCATAGATGCCTTGAAGAAGGCCTACCGACTGGGTTTCGCTACCTGGGGAGGTATCGTACTGATTTCCATTGTTATGGGATTCATCGCCGCCATCTTGCAGGGAGTGACGATGATTCCATGGTATATCGGGACTATTGTGAAATATATCTTTGCAATGACTGATGCAGGTGGCGGTGCCACTGTATCGGCAGCCTATAGCTTTGTGCTTTATCTGCTGGCGGTGGTCCAGGCATTCGGCGTTTATATGTCCATGATTTTCTCATTGCTGGGACTGGCTTATCAATACGGTCATGCTTCGGAAAAGATAGATTATGTGATGGTGGAGAGTGATATTGACAATTTTGATAAACTCTGATAACGGACTATGAATATGGCTCCGGCTGATACACTGGTTTGTGATACTGCACAGGTTGCCGCTTGGCAGTCTGACCCGGCGTTTGCTTACAGTCGTGAGTTGATAGCTCCCGAAATTAATGTACTTGAGTGGTTCAGCAGATGGTTCGGCAAGCTGCTGGACAAGATATTCGGGAATACGTTGGTGGCAGAATATTCGGAGGTCGTATTGATATGCATTGCCGTTCTTATCCTGGTGTTGGTCATTTGGTTTGTGTACAAGAAGCGTCCGGAACTGTTCATGCGTTCGCGCAAGAGTACCCTGCCCTATACAGTGGGGGAGGACACCATCTATGGAGTGGATTTTGCGGAAAGAATTGCCGATGCGCTTGCCCGGACGGATTATCGGGAGGCGGTGCGTTTGCTCTATCTGCAGACGCTGAAACAGCTCAGCGATGGAAAACGTATAGACTGGCAGTTATATAAAACGCCAACACAATATATCTATGAAGTCCGTCTGCCAGCTTTCCGCCAAATGACCAACCATTTTCTACGAGTACGTTACGGAAATTTTGAAGCGACCGAAACTTTGTTCCATGCGATGCGGGATTTGCAGAAAGAAGTGGAGAAAGGAGGGGCGGCATGAAGGGGAACCATTGGTTTATAGCCGGTATCATTGTTTTTCTGGTGTTGATGTTTGCGATAGAGTGCCGTCTGCCAAAGAAGTTTGTCTGGAACCCTACGTTCAGCCATTATGACAAGCAACCGTTCGGCTGTGCCGTGTTCGATAGCCTGCTGTCTTCATCGTTGCCGAAGGGATATTCGTTGTCGAGAAAGACTTTTTATGAACTGGAGCAGGAAGATACGACGCTCCGCCGCGGAATACTGGTTGTTACCGATAACCTGCATTTGACGGATGTAGATGTGGAGGCGATGTTGAAGATGGCGGGACGGGGAGACCGGATTATGCTGGTGGGGAGCTCTTTCAGCCGTATTTTGAAAGATACGCTGGGATTTGAGTGCAGCTATTCCTATTTCAGTCCGTCGGCTTTGAAAAAATATGCCACTGCATTGCTTTCGAAAGACAGTTTGTGCTGGGTGGGGGATTCGGCGGTTTATCCGCAGCAGACTTTCTGTTTCTATCCCCAACTTTGTCAGTCTTATTTCTTTGCAGATTCCATTTCTAGTAAAGTGTTGGCGGAAAAAACTGTTACCGGAGAAGCTGCTCATCCGGTTGCCATGTCGGTTTCTTGGGGAAAGGGGGAAGTTATACTGGCTTCCACTCCCCTGCTTTTTACGAACTATGGTGTGCTGGATGGGAAGAATGCGGCTTATCTTTTTCGTATATTGTCCCAGATGGGTGGATTTCCCATTGTCCGTACCGAAGGCTATATGAAAGAAACAGCCCAGGTACAGATGTCTTCTTTTCGCTATTTCCTTTCGCAGCCGCCGCTTCGCTGGGCATTGTACTTGAGTATGGTTTCCATCCTGCTCTTTATGATATTTACAGCCCGCAGGAAGCAGCGCGCCATTCCGGTTATCCGCGAACCGGAAAATAAGTCTTTGGAGTTTGCAGAGTTGATAGGTACTCTTTATTATCAGAAGAAGGACCATGCTGACTTAGTCCGCAAGAAATATCTCTATTTTGCGGAGGAACTGAGGAGGGAAATACAAGTGGATGTGGAGGAAGTGGCAGAGGATGAGCGCTCTTTCGGCAGGATTGCCCGGAAGACGGGTATGGAAGCGGGGGAAATAGCCGTGTTCATCCGCGAGGTGAGGCCGGTGGTGTACGGAGGGCGCAGCATCTCTGAGAAGGAGATGAAACGGCTTGTCGATAAAATGAATGAAATAATCAATCATATATAAAGAAGATATTTATGGAAGAGAACACAGAAAAACGGGTGGACTTGACTCTCTTTTCCGAGAAGATACAAGCGTTGAAGGACCGGATTGCTACGGTCATAGTGGGGCAGGAGCAGACGGTGGACCTGGTGCTGACGGTTGTCCTGGCAAACGGTCATGTGTTGCTGGAGGGAGTGCCGGGGGTGGCAAAGACACTGCTTGCCCGTCTAGTGGCACGCTTGATTAAGGCGGACTTCAGCCGCATTCAGTTTACTCCGGACTTGATGCCGAGTGATGTGTTGGGTACTACGGTCTTCAACATGAAAACCAATGACTTTGGCTTTCATCAAGGACCGGTGTTTGCCGACCTCGTGCTGGTGGACGAGATAAACCGCGCTCCCGCCAAGACGCAGGCAGCCTTGTTCGAGGTTATGGAAGAACGGCAGGTCAGCATTGACGGTACCACGCATCAGATGGGAGAACTCTATACGATTCTGGCAACCCAGAATCCGGTGGAGCAGGAGGGGACTTATAAGTTACCTGAAGCGCAACTGGACCGCTTCCTGATGAAAATAACCATGGGATATCCCTCATTGGAGGAGGAGGTGGACATCCTGGAGCGCCACCACGCCAATGCTTCGTTGGTGAAGTTGGAGAGCCTGGCGCCCGTGCTCACAAAAGAAGAACTGCTTTCGTTGCGCAGGCTGATAGAACACGTGTTTGTAGACCGCACGCTGCTTCAGTACATCGCGTTGATTGTACAGCAGACGCGTACCAGCAAGGCTGTATATTTAGGAGCTTCTCCGCGTGCGTCCGTGGCAATGATGCAGGCCTCCAAGGCATATGCACTGTTGCAGGGACGTGACTTTGTGACACCGGAGGATATTAAGTTCGTTGCTCCGTATGTGCTTCAGCATCGCTTGATATTGACAGCGGAAGCCGAGATGGAAGGCTATTCGCCGGTAAAGGTGACGCAACGTCTGATTGATAAGGTGGAAGTGCCGAAGTGAGACTGGGCCGCCGATTCTATATTGCTCTTGTTCTGATAGTCCTGCTGACGGGTATCGGGTACGTCTTTGCTCCATTCTTTGCAATCGGGCAGTGGGCGCTTTTTGTTTTGGCGGTGTCGGCGCTGGTGGATGGGGTGATGCTCTATCGCATTCGCGGCATCCGGGCATTCCGCCAGTGTGCTACCCGCTTCTCCAACGGAGATGAAAACACCGTGAACATACGTGTGGAGAGCAGTTATCCGCATCCGGTGGCTGTGGAAGTGGTGGATGAGATTCCTTTTGCATTCCAGTTGCGGAATATTGATTTCCGGATGAGGCTCCAGGCGAATGAGGGCAGGACGATTACGTATCATCTGCGTCCTACGCGGCGGGGGATTTACTCTTTCGGACGGATTCGGGTGTTTGTGGCAGGCAGAATGGGATTGCTTTCCCGCAGATATACTTGCGATGCTCCGCTGGATGTCAAGGTATATCCGTCCTATCTGATGCTCCATCGGTATGAGTTGCTTGCTATCAGCGACAACTTGACGGAATTGGGCATCAAACGTATCCGCAGGGTGGGGCATCATACGGAGTTCGAACAGATAAAGGAGTATGTGAAAGGCGACGATTACCGCACGATAAACTGGAAAGCAAGCGCCCGGAGGCACGAACTTATGGTAAATGTCTATCAAGACGAGCGTTCCCAGCAAATCTATAACGTGATAGACAAGGGGCGGATTATGCAGCAGGCATTTCGCGGGATGACCTTGCTGGACTATGCTATTAATGCCTCCCTGGTTCTTTCGTACGTTGTCATGCGGAAGGAGGATAAAGCCGGACTGGTAACGTTTAATGAGCACTTTGATACATTTATCCCCGCCTCCCGACAGCCCGGACAAATGCAGGCGTTATTGGAGAACCTTTACAGCCAGCAGACTACTTTTGGGGAGACCGACTTTTCCTCATTGTGCGTACATTTGAACAAGCGCGTCAACAAACGCAGTCTTTTGGTGCTGTATACCAATTTTTCCGGCATCGGCAGCTTGAATCGCCAGTTGGCTTATTTGCAGCAGTTGAACCGCCAGCACCGGTTGCTGGTCATCTTCTTCGAAGATGCCGCTCTGAAAGAGTACGTCGCCACTCCTGCGAGGGATACGGAAGGGTATTACCGCCATGTCATTGCCGAGAAATTTGTATTCGAGAAACGGCTGATAGTCTCCACCTTGAAGCAGCACGGCATCAGTTCTGTACTGACTACACCGGAAAATCTTTCTGTGGACGTGATAAACAAGTATCTGGAGATGAAGTCACGTAGCCAGATATAAAAACAGTAACTAAGGTTATATAATCCGTAATAAGGGTAGTGAAGATGTCTGGATTTTCCTCTAATTTTGTAATTGGTATATTGTGAAGGTGTGGAAAACATATCCTTAAGATTTTATATATCTGAAGTTACAATAATGAGAATGACTTTATAGGTGATGAAAGACAATACATTGGACATAAAGACCGTATGTGAATGTAACCGGTGCCTGGGATGTAAAACGTTGCATCCTCAGGTAAGCATTATTAATCTGGAAAATCCTAGTGTGTATCAGGATGCTGTGAAGTTTGAATTCTATGCCATCCTACTGATTGAGGACTGTGAAGGGGATTGTGACTGCTGCGGACGGAAATATTATGATTATTCCAATGCTACGATGGTATTTCTTACTCCCGGCGAGATATTCCGGATGAACAAGAACAATACGCTTCCGGACAAAGGTTGGCTGCTGGCATTTCATCCCGATTTATTGCTTTGTACTACGTTAAAGAATCATATCGACAACTATACTTTCTTTTTCTACCGCAAGGAGGAGGCGTTGCATCTGTCACAGCGCGAAACGGCCAAAGTGACGTGTTGCCTTGAGAATATTGATGATGAACTTCATCATTCCATTGATATGCATAGCAATACCATCTTGTCCCGTCACATCGAATTGCTGCTGGATTATTGCTCACGTTACTATGAGCGGCAATTCATCACCCGTGAGAATAAGAACAAGATGATTCTGGGGAAAATGGAAGGGATATTGGACGAGTATATCACTTCCGGAAAGTTGCAGGAGGGGAAGCTGCCCACTTCCGGATGCTGTGCCGAAAAACTGAATCTTTCGACGGCTTACTTTGATGATTTGCTGAGGTTTGAGACGGGTAAGACATTGGCTGAATACTTCCAGTTCAAATGCTTGTACACGGCCAAGAAAATGTTATCGGAAGGTGGTAATACACCTGCTGCCGTAGCGCGTCGGCTGGGCTATCCGAGTGTGCAATATTTCAGTCTGGTGTTTAAGAAAGCAACGGGAGTTGCACCGAATGAATATAGATATTCACAAAATTGAGATGATGCAGATAGAATGAATTTATTAGACCAAAATATTTTATAATGGAGACCAAAGCTATATTTTTAGATGTAGACGGAACATTGGTGAGTTTCGACACTCACCGCGTTCCGCAGTCGGCTATCGAAGCGTTGCAGCAAGTTCATGAATCCGGTATAAAAATCATAATAGCAACTGGGAGGGCGTTTACCGATCTTCACGAACTTGAAGAGATTCCATACGATGCAGTGATAGCTTTGAATGGGGCCGATTGTGTACTGAGAGATGGCACTCCTATATCTCGTAAACAGATTCCCGAAAAGGATTTTCAGAGGGTACTAGTATTGGCTCAACATTATGGGTTTGCTCTGGCTATCGAAACGAATAAAGGTATTTTTGTCAACGAACTCAATCCGACCGTCATCGAATTGGCTAGGCTGGTCAATCACCCTACACCGCCGGTGGCAGACATTGAAAAGGAATTTATGGGAGGCGAATGTTGTCAGTTATGCATATATTGTGATGAAGAAATGGAAAAAGAAGTTATGGCACAACTTCCCGGACTTTCTGTTTCCAGATGGAACCCTTTCTTTGCGGATGTCAATGTGACGGGAGTAAACAAGGCTATGGGTATCAATGAGTTTGCTTCCTATTATGGATTTGATGTTTCAGGAACCATCGCTTTTGGTGATGGCGGGAATGATATTTCCATGATTCGTGCAGCCGGGATGGGAATAGCTATGGGAGGAGCTTCCGAGGCTGTGAAAAGCGTTGCCGATTATATAACGGAGACGGTGGATGAGCATGGTATCCGGAACGCTCTGGTTCGTTTCGGTATTCTGGAATAAAAATCGGCTGTCAAAACTTATGAAAACTATAGTCAGTGAATATTATGCTTTTAGAAAAACTGCTTAAAGAATTTAATTTTAGCATCAATACTTTTAATTTGGAGGAATCTAAGTTATTTGACCGATATTTTGAGCGGATATTGATTGGTAAAGATACATTTTTGATTAAGGAAGGAGAAATAGAAAGATATAGTTATTTCGTTTATGATGGGATGTTACGTTGTTGGCTTTTGAATCATAAAGGGGAAGAGCAGATTTTTTGGTTTTGTAAAGAAGGTACGTTTTCAATGTCGAACATATCTTTTACCTTACAAACAAAATCTGCATTTAATGTGCAGACAATTGTAGATAGCGTTATTTACCGAATAGACAAGAAGCGAGTAGATGAACTGTATACTGCTATTCCTAAGGTGAAAACCGTATTTGAAGATTTGAATGCCATACTACTGAATAAGCTCTTGAAAAGAAATATCGACTTGATTAAATATTCTCCTGAACAGTATTATCTACAGATGATTGAAGAATATGGCATTACATTAAACTATATCCCACTCAAAGATATAGCTTCTTATTTGGGTATCACGCCGCAAGCACTAAGCAGAATCCGTAAACGTATTTTTTAACCTGGGTTCAGTGCATTGAATGTATAAGTTCCGAACTTTGCGGCTTTAAATAGCAATTACAATTATGATTAGAAAAATTAAAGTTACGGATTATCCACGTTTGATAGAAATTTGGGAAAGTGCAGTATTGAGTACACATGATTTTCTTAAAGAGGAAGATTGTCTATACTATAAGGAACAGCTTCCGGTATATTTTCAGTATGTCACTCTATTCGGATTTGAACAGGAGGGAATCTTAATCGGATTTATGGGAATTGCAGAAGGAAATCTTGAAATGTTGTTTATTGACAATAATTATCGAGGCACAGGAATTGGGAAAAAACTGGTTACTTATGCCATAAATCATTTGCAGGTAACGAAAGTCGATGTGAACGAGCAGAATATTCAAGCTGTCGGTTTTTATAAATATATAGGCTTTAACGTATACAAAAGGTCTGATTTGGACGGAGAAGGTAAAGAATATCCTATTTTACACATGCAGTTGTAGTTCGTAAGTCAGACCCCGATTTTAAAAATCATCATTTTTGCCAGCACTACTTTTTCTTCTCATATTCGGCTTTAACTATCTGACAGCAAGAATTTAACCACGTGTTTTTTTTCTGTTTTTCGTTTATAATAAATAACATTTGTTAATGTCTATTTCGGGCTTATTTTCCGTTTTCTTTGTGCAAATATGGTGATTAAGGGGCGAACTCCGTTGTCTATAGTGCCGGAAGTATGGCTTTTGCTCCCCGTATATGGGCACTTTTTCCCTTCATGTCCTGTGTGTAATGCAGAGAAGCTTGGCGCATAATTCCCGAAACCTTATTACAAAACTTCGTCCCACGCATGTGTGCTCGCCGGTTTGCCTGCGTGAACCGTTGAGCCCACGTGCGTGGGACGAGGGTTTACATGAACCTTCATAATAAAAAGCATGGGACATACGTGGATTCTGCCTATACCTTCTTCCAGTTTTGTCCCTATCCGGAGGACGGTCTGCCCATTCATTGCTGCTCAGTTTCTTATTCTTGTGATGTGAGTCTGAGAAAGCTGAAACTCGAAAATTGCTTATGCACCGGATATTTCGGGTCCCCATTTTTGCCGGAGCGAGAAAAAGAAAAAGCTCTGAAATCCTTGAATTTCAGAGCTTTGCTTTAATTTGCTATTTGCTTTCGCGGTGCGTACGGGACTCGAACCCGTGACCCCATGCGTGACAGGCATGTATTCTAACCAACTGAACTAACGCACCATTATTTCATTCTTTCGTTGCTATCTCTCTTGATTGCGGTTGCAAAGGTAGGCATTTCTTTGATATCTGCAATAGCTATGGCGAACTTTTTTCCAAGCGTTTTGTGCTGTATTTGCTTTATATCCTCATATTGAGAAGATTGGAAAAATAAGAGAAAAGTAAATTTAACAACTGTTTAGAAATACGTTTATGCACTGTTTTATTCTTGATATGAAAACCTTTCCTGGAGAAAACGAAACATTTCGGAGCTTGTTTTAAACTTCTTGCTCGAAAAGTTCGTTGTTTTGCAATAAATCGTTATTTTTGCGAACTCAAAAAGAGAATGTTGTAATTTGAAAAATGATAAAAAACATTTTAGGATGATGAAAACAGCCAAACTGTTGCTACACTGCCCTGACAAACCAGGCATATTGGCAGAAGTAACAGACTTTATAACGGTGAATAAAGGTAATATTATCTATCTGGATCAGTATGTAGACCATGTAGAGAATATCTTTTTTATGCGTATTGAATGGGAATTGAAAGATTTTCTGGTGCCTCAGGAAAAGATTGAGGATTATTTTGCCACTTTGTATGCACAGAAATATGAGATGAATTTCCGTCTCTATTTCTCCGATACAAAACCGCGTATGGCTATCTTTGTTTCAAAGATGTCCCATTGCTTGTTCGACTTGTTGGCGCGTTACACCGCTGGTGAGTGGAATGTGGAGATACCTCTTATTATAAGCAATCATCCCGATTTGCAGCACGTGGCCGAGCGTTTCGGTATTCCTTTCCATCTTTTCCCCATTACCAAAGAGACAAAGGAGAAACAAGAGAAGAAGGAAATGGAGTTACTGGCAAAGCATAAGATAACTTTCATAGTGCTGGCGCGCTACATGCAGGTCATTTCCGAGCAAATGATAAACGCTTATCCCAATAGGATAATCAACATTCATCACTCTTTCCTTCCGGCATTTGTGGGAGCGAAGCCCTATCATGCTGCGTTTGAACGTGGAGTGAAGATTATTGGAGCTACCAGCCACTATGTTACCACAGAGTTGGATGCCGGTCCCATCATAGAGCAGGATGTGGTGCGTATTACACACAAGGACACTGTGCAGGATTTGGTGAACAAGGGTAAGGACTTGGAAAAGATTGTGCTTTCTCGTGCTGTTCAGAAGCATATTGAACGCAAGGTGTTGGCATATAAGAACAAAACGGTAATATTTAATTAGTTGATAGTTGATAATTGATGGTGGGGAACTTGTCATTACCTTTCAATTATTACCTTTCAATGGTCAATTCTCAATTAAAAAAATGAAAGTTGCAGTTGTCAAATATAATGCAGGCAATATCCGTTCGGTGGATTATGCTTTGAAGCGTCTGGGAGTAGAGGCAGTGATTACGGCAGATGAGGCTGTGCTACGTGCTGCTGATAAGGTTATCTTTCCCGGTGTGGGAGAGGCGGAAACCACTATGGACTTTTTGCGTGCCGGTGGTATGGATAGGCTGATAAAGGAGTTACGCCAGCCGGTATTGGGCATTTGCCTGGGCATGCAGTTGATGTGCCGCCACTCTGAAGAGGGGGATGTGGATTGCCTGGGTATTTTTGATACTGATGTGAAACGTTTCATTTCGCAGAGGCACGAGGATAAAGTACCTCATATGGGATGGAATACCATTGCCCGGACGAATAGCGGACTTTTTAAAGGCTTTACTAAAGAAGAGTTTGTTTATTTCGTACATAGTTTCTATGTGCCAGTCAATGATTGTACGGCAGCCGTGACGGATTACATTCATCCGTTCAGTGCCGCTTTGCATAAAGGCAATTACTACGCCACACAGTTCCATCCGGAAAAGAGTGGAAGTGTGGGAGAGCGTATTTTGCGGAATTTCCTGGAACTGTAAATCGTCAAATTGTAAATAAAATGATAGAACTGATTCCCGCTATTGACATTATTGACGGAAAATGTGTACGCCTTTCCCAAGGCGATTATGACAGCAAGAAGGTGTACAACGAAAATCCCGTGGAAGTGGCCCTGGAGCTGGAGGCTCATGGTATCCGCAGACTTCATGTGGTCGATTTGGACGGTGCGGCTTCCCATCATGTGGTAAACTACCGTACGTTGGAACAGATAGCTGTGCGTACGTCTCTTATTATTGATTTTGGAGGTGGGGTGAAGAGTGATGAAGATTTGGTGATAGCTTTTGAGAACGGTGCGCAGATGGTGACCGGTGGCAGCATTGCTGTGAAGAATCCCGAATTGTTCTGCAAATGGCTTCAAATGTATGGTTCCGAGAAAATTATTCTTGGCGCTGATGTGAAAGAGCATAAAATAGCCGTCAATGGTTGGAAGGATGAGAGTGGCTGCGAACTGTTTCCGTTCTTGAAAGACTATGTAGAGAAGGGGGTCCGTAAGGTTATCTGTACTGATATCAGTTGTGACGGAATGCTGCAAGGACCATCGATAGCGTTGTATAAGGAGATACTGGAGCACCATCCTGAACTCTATCTGATAGCCAGTGGAGGCGTAAGCTGTGCCGATGATATACGCCATTTGGAAGTTGTCGGCATACCTGCCGTTATTTTCGGTAAGGCTCTGTACGAAGGCCGCATCACCTTCAAAGAACTGGAAAACTTTGTTAGTTGAAAGGTGAAAATTGAAAATTAATCACTTATAACTCATAACTTATAACTCAAACCGCCGTGTTAGCAAAAAGAATCATTTCTTGCCTCGACATTAAAGATGGGCAGACAGTGAAAGGTACCAATTTCGTGAACCTCCGTCAGGCCGGCGACCCGGTAGAACTGGCGCGTGCTTATAGTGAGCAGGGTGCCGACGAACTGGTTTTTCTCGACATCACAGCCAGTTTTGAAGGCCGTAAGACTTTCACTGAATTGGTGAAACGCATAGCTGCGAATATCAGCATTCCTTTTACTGTAGGTGGAGGCATTCATGAACTGGGTGACGTGGATAGGCTACTGAATGCAGGTGCCGATAAAATCTCCATCAATTCCTCAGCTATTCGCCGTCCCGGATTGATAGACGAGATTGCGAAGAACTTCGGTTCTCAGGTTTGTGTACTGGCAGTTGATGCCAAACAGACAGAGAAGGGATGGCGGTGCTACTTGAACGGTGGTCGTGTGGAAACGGATAAGGAACTGTTTGCGTGGACAAAAGAAGCCCAGGAACGTGGTGCGGGCGAGATATTGTTCACCAGCATGAATCACGACGGTGTCAAGACCGGTTATGCCAATGAAGCGCTTTCCAGCCTTGCCGACGGATTGTCCATCCCCATCATTGCATCGGGAGGGGCAGGTGCCAAAGAACATTTTCGTGACGTCTTTTTGCAGGGAAAAGCAGATGCTGCCCTGGCAGCCAGTGTTTTTCATTTCGGAGAAATCAAAATTCCCGAATTAAAATCGTATCTTTGTGCCCAAGGAATTGCGATGAGAAGATGAAGGTGAGTTTACGATTGGACGATTTACGATTTACGATTGGGATTACTCAAGCAAATCATAAGTCTCCAGTCACTTAAAGTAATATCAATCGTAAATAGTAAATAGCTAAATCGTAAATAGAATGGATTTTGACAAGATGAACGGACTCGTTCCGGCGATTATACAAGATGCAGATACCGCTAAGGTGCTGATGCTTGGCTTCATGAACAAGGAGGCTTATGACAAGACGGTGGAAACTGGAAAGGTGACTTTCTTCAGCCGTACCAAGAACCGTCTTTGGACGAAAGGCGAGGAGAGTGGCAACTTCCTGAATGTGGTTTCCATGAAGGAAGACTGTGACCGGGATACGTTACTGGTGCAGGTACATCCCGTAGGCCCGGTTTGCCATACCGGTACAGATACTTGCTGGGGTGAGAAGAACGAACAGCCGGTTATGTTTCTAAAGCTTCTTCAGGATTTCATCTGTAAGCGTTATGATGAAATGCCCGAAGGTTCCTATACGACCAGTCTTTTCCAGTCCGGTATCAACAAAATGGCACAGAAGGTAGGCGAAGAGGCTGTGGAAACCGTCATTGAGGCTTGCAACGGTACGGACGAACGCCTGATTTATGAAGGAGCTGATTTGTTGTATCACCTCATCGTGCTGCTCACATCCAAAGGATACCGCATTGAAGACCTTGCGCGTGAATTGGAGGAACGTCACAGTGCGACGTGGAAGAAACATTAAGTAATTAAAAATTAATAATTAAAATGGGGGTGGGCGAGGCGCTGATAAGATATACGGACGTAGAGATACACCAGCAGGAGTTGTGCGTACTGAACGATGTGAATTTGGAACTTCACAAAGGGGAGTTCGTGTACCTGGTAGGTAAAGTGGGCTCCGGCAAGACGAGCCTGCTCAAGACTTTCTATGGCGAACTGGATATTGCATCGGGCGAGGCTGAAGTATTGGGGTATGACATGCTCCATATTAAGCGTAAGCACATCCCGCAGTTGCGCCGTAAGCTGGGAATCGTATTCCAGGACTTCCAGTTGCTGACAGACCGTACGGTGTACGATAACCTTGAATTTGTTCTCCGTGCTACCGGTTGGAAGAGCAAAGGGGAGATTAAGGACAAAATAGAAGAGGTGTTGAACCTGGTGGGGATGAGCAACAAAGGATATAAGCTGCCTAATGAACTGTCGGGTGGTGAGCAACAGCGCATTGTGATTGCGCGTGCAGTGCTCAACTCTCCGGAGATAATCCTTGCGGATGAGCCTACCGGAAACCTGGATTCGGAAACCGGACATGCCATTGCAGAACTTCTGCACGGCATCAGTGAAGCCGGCGCACTGGTGGTGATGACCACGCACAACCTGCAGCTGCTGCGAGAGTTTCCCGGCAAGGTGTACCGGTGCGCAGACCATCTGATGACTGATGTTACAGCAGAATACGCCCCTGCAATAACCAATGATTAGTAGTTAAGTAGTTATCTCTAACTACTGATTCTTATAAAGAACAGAAATTAACGATAAAGCTCCGCAGCTGCCTACTTGTAGCTCGTAGCTTGTAACTATAAACTAATTAATACAGGAACGAAAATGAAAGTTTTAAAGTTTGGAGGTACTTCAGTAGGTTCGGCTCAGCGAATGAAGGAAGTGGCCAAATTGATTACCGATGGTGAACGTAAGATTGTGGTTCTCTCTGCCATGTCGGGTACCACAAACACATTGGTTGAGATTTCGGACTATCTGTACAAGAAGAATCCGGAAGGTGCCAACGAGATTATCAACAAGCTGGAAAGTAAATATCGCCAGCACATTGATGAACTCTTTGCTACTCCGGAGTATAAACAGAAAGGCCTGGAACTCATCAAATCACATTTTGACTATATCCGTTCTTATACCAAAGACCTCTTCACTCTGTTTGAGGAGAAAGTGGTGTTGGCTCAGGGCGAGTTGATTTCCACCGCCATGATGAACTACTATCTGCAGGAATGCGGCGTGAAGTCTGTGTTGCTTCCGGCTTTAGAATACATGCGTACGGACAAGAATGCCGAGCCCGATCCGGTCTATATCAAGGACAAGCTCCAGGTTCAGCTGGAACTGCATCCGGATGCTGAGATTTATATCACTCAGGGGTACATCTGTCGCAACGCCTACGGCGAGATAGACAATCTGCAGCGTGGCGGAAGCGACTATACGGCTTCGCTGATTGGTGCTGCCATCAACGCTTCCGAAATCCAGATTTGGACGGATATCGACGGCATGCACAACAACGACCCCCGTATTGTGGACAAGACTGCGCCGGTGCGTCATCTGCATTTCGAAGAGGCCGCCGAGCTGGCATACTTCGGTGCCAAGATTCTGCACCCTACCTGCATCCAGCCTGCCAAGTATGCCAATATCCCCGTCCGTCTGCTCAATACGATGGACCCCACTGCTCCGGGTACGCTGATTTCCAACGATACGGAGAAGGGTAAGATTAAGGCGGTGGCTGCCAAGGACAACATTACGGCCATCAAGATAAAATCCAGCCGCATGTTGCTTGCTCACGGATTCTTGCGTAAGGTTTTCGAGATATTCGAGAGCTACCAGACTTCCATCGATATGATTTGTACTTCAGAAGTGGGTGTGTCCGTATCTATCGATAATGTGAAGCATCTCAATGAAATTCTGGATGACTTGAAGAAGTATGGCACAGTGACGGTGGACAAGGACATGTGCATCATCTGCGTGGTGGGCGACCTCGAATGGGAAAACGTCGGTTTCGAAGCCAAGGCATTGGATGCCATGCGCGACATACCGGTACGTATGATTTCTTTCGGTGGTAGCAACTATAATATCTCTTTCCTCATCCGCGAGTGCGACAAGAAGGCAGCGTTGCAGTCACTCAGCGATGCGCTGTTCAATGAGGAATAACTCTTGATATTTTTTAGACGCAGATTACACAGATGACGCAGATTCTTTTTGCTTCCTATTTGTGTAATCTGCGTCATCTGCGTCTGAAAAATTATTTGTAGACACCTCTTTCATCTTCCTTTTTTTAAACTAAACAAAGATTACGATTATTATATGAAAGGAACATTCCCTATCCATAAATTCCGCGAATTGCGTACTCCCTTCTATTACTACGACACAAAGGTCTTGCGCGACACACTTTCGTGCATCCGTACGGAAGCTGCCCGATATGGCAACTATTCGGTGCATTATGCTGTGAAGGCCAATGCCAATCCCAAGGTGCTTGCCATTATCCGCGAGAACGGCTTGGGTGCCGACTGTGTAAGTGGCGGTGAAATCCGTGCAGCCATCAAGGCAGGTTTTCCCACTGGCAAGATTGTTTTTGCAGGGGTGGGCAAGGCTGATTGGGAAATCAATCTGGGGCTGGATTATGACATTTTCTGCTTTAATGTGGAGTCTGTCCCCGAGCTGGAGATTATCAACGAGCTGGCTGCCGCTAAAGGTAAGGTGGCCAATGTGGCTTTCCGTATCAATCCCAATGTAGGTGCCCATACCCATGCCAATATTACCACTGGGCTGGCCGAAAACAAGTTTGGTATCAGCATGCAGGATATGGACCATGTGATAGACATTGCGCAGAATATGAAGAACCTGAGATTCATCGGACTGCATTTCCACATCGGTTCCCAAATATTGGATATGGGCGATTTCGTGGCTTTGTGTAACCGCGTCAACGAATTGCAGGATAAGCTGGAAGCTCGCCATATCCGCATCGAGCACGTCAATGTGGGGGGCGGACTCGGCATTGACTACGGTCACCCCAACCGTCAGCCGATACCCGACTTCAAAAGCTACTTCGAGACTTACAACAGCCATCTGAAACTCCGTCCCCACCAGACGCTCCACTTCGAGCTGGGACGTGCGGTAGTGGGACAATGCGGTTCATTGATTTCGCAGGTGCTTTATGTGAAGCAGGGCACCAACAAGCAGTTTGCCATTCTGGATGCCGGCATGACGGATTTGATTCGTCCGGCACTCTACCAAGCGTTCCATAAGATAGAGAATATCACTTCGGATGCGCCGGTTCAGGCTTATGATGTCGTAGGGCCCATCTGCGAGTCTTCTGATGTATTCGGTAAGGCTATTGATTTGAATGGGGTGAAGCGTGGCGACCTTATCGCCCTCCGTTCGGCAGGGGCTTATGGCGAAATTATGGCTTCGGGCTATAACTGCCGTGAGCTGCCTCAAGGATATACGTCGGACGAGCTGGTATAGAGAGGCTGGAGATGCGTTGCATGAATGGCGAAGCATTTATTATACCAAGGCTTCTGTTTTTATATAAAAAATGTTATTGCGTGAACAACTTTTAAGGTTTCTTGTTACTTTTGTAATGATTTCAATTTTAATAAATACGATTATGATTACAGAAAAATTACAGAATGCAATTAATGAGCAGATTACGGCTGAGATGTGGTCTTCCAACCTTTATCTGGCAATGTCTTTCTATATGGAGAAAGAAGGTTATAACGGCATGGCTTCCTGGTTGAAGAAGCAGGCTTCTGAAGAAAAAGCTCATGCTTGCGAAATGGCTTCTTATATCATCAAGCGTGGCGGTAAGGCCAAACTGGACAAGATTGATGTTGTTCCCAATGACTTCGGTACTCCATTGGAAGTGTTCGAGCAGGTAGCCCAGCACGAACGCCGTGTTTCCAAAATGATTGATGAATTGGTAGATGTTGCCTCTGCCGAAAAAGATAAGGCTACACAAGACTTTCTTTGGGGATTCGTGCGCGAGCAGGTAGAAGAAGAAGCTACTGCCGACGGCATTGTAGATATGATAAAGAAAGCCGGTGATGCCGGAATCTTCTTCGTTGACTCAAAACTGGGAGAACGTAGATAAGAGAGAAACTAAAAAAAATCCCGCGGCTAATTTTAGTCGCGGGATTTTTTTTAGTTATGAGTTATAAGTTGTGAGTTATTTGTTGATGAAGGGCTTATATCCGCAAGGGAAAGCACAAGCAAATAACTTATAACTCATCACTCATTTCAGCACTCCCAGCTCTTTCCCCACCTTAATAAATGCAGCGATACATTTGTCCAGATGCTCCTTTTCGTGTCCGGCAGAGATTTGTACGCGGATGCGTGCCTGGTCTTTGGGCACTACGGGGTAGTAGAAGCCGGTGACGTAGATACCTTCTTCTTGCATGCGGGCGGCATAAATCTGGGAAAGTTTGGCATCATACAGCATGACGGCGCAGATGGCGCTCTGTGTCGGCTTGATGTCGAAGCCAGCGGCAGTCATTTTGTCGCGGAAGTAATTCACGTTTTCCAGCAGTTTGTCATGCAGGGTATTACTCTCTTTAAGCATCTTGAATACCTCGAGACTGGCGCCGATGATACCTGGCGCCAATGAATTGGAAAAGAGGTACGGACGGCTGCGTTGGCGCAGCAGGTCAATGATTTCCTTACGTCCGGTAGTGAATCCTCCCAAAGCGCCGCCAAAGGCTTTGCCCAAAGTTCCAGTGTAGATGTCTACGCGTCCGTAGGTGCCATATTGTTCGCTTACGCCGTGTCCCGTGGGGCCTACCACACCGGCAGAGTGTGATTCGTCCACCATGACTAGCGCGTCGTATTTCTCGGCAAGGTCGCAAATTCGGTCCATCGGGGCAACGTTGCCGTCCATGGAGAATACCCCGTCCGTAACAATGATACGGAAACGCTGTGCTTGGGCTTCCTGCAGGCATTTTTCCAGGTCGGCCATGTCGGCATTGGCGTAGCGATAGCGTTTGGCTTTGCAGAGGCGTACGCCGTCAATGATGGAAGCATGGTTCAGGGAGTCCGAGATGATAGCGTCTTCTTCGGTGAAGAGGGGTTCAAATACCCCGCCATTGGCGTCGAAGCAAGCGGCATAGAGAATGGTGTCTTCAGTCTTGAAGTAGTCGGAGATGGCTGCTTCAAGCTCCTTGTGGATGTCCTGCGTTCCGCAGATGAAACGTACGGACGACATGCCGTATCCGCGGTGTTCCATAATCTGCTGGGCGGCGGCAATCAGCCGCGGGTGGTTGGACAGTCCCAGGTAGTTGTTGGCACAGAAGTTCAGTACCTCTTTGCCTTTTACGGTGATGGCAGCTTGTTGTGCACTCTCAATCAGTCGCTCTTCCTTGTAGAGTCCGGCTTCTTTTATTTCAGCAATAGTCTTGCTGAGATGGTCTTTCATTTTACCGTACATAGCATTTTTATTTTTTAGGTAATACGTTGTCGTTACATTTCCCACAAAGAACATCATTTTTCTTGGAATAAACAATAACAATATGGCAGAAATATGAAAAAAAAGTGTGTATATTTGCACCATATATAATAACGAAACCTTATAAATAACTCGTATGAAGAATATTTTGGTAATTGGAGCTACCGGACAGATTGGATCGGAACTCACACTGGAGTTGCGCAAACGTTATGGCGATGACCATGTTGTGGCAGGATACATTCCGAGTGCTATGCCCAAGGGAGAATTGAAAGCATCCGGTCCTTCGGCTATTGCCGATGTGACAGACCGTCAGTCCATCGAGGTGGTGGCGCGTCAGTTCAAGATTGATACAATCTACAACCTGGCTGCCTTGCTCTCGGTAGTTGCCGAAAGCCGTCCGGCCATGGCTTGGAAAATCGGTATCGACGGGTTGTGGAATGTACTTGAAGTGGCGCGCGAGTACAATTGTGCCGTGTTTACCCCGAGTTCCATCGGTTCGTTCGGCGAAGCTACGCCTCACGTGAAGACACCACAGGACACTATCCAGCGTCCGCGTACCATGTATGGCGTGACTAAAGTGACGACTGAATTGTTGAGTGACTATTACTATACAAAATATGGTGTGGATACACGCTCGGTACGTTTTCCGGGAATCATTTCGAACGTGACCCCTCCGGGTGGCGGCACTACGGACTATGCGGTAGATATTTTCTACTCTGCCGTGAAGGGAGAAAAATTCGTATGTCCGGTGAAGGCCGGCACGTATATGGATATGATGTATATGCCCGACGCACTGAACGCGGCCATCTCGCTGATGGAAGCGGCACCGGCAAGGCTGAAGCACCGCAACGCTTTCAACATCGCCTCCATGAGTTTTGACCCGGAACAGATTTATCAGGAAATTAAGAAGCATATGCCTGATTTTGAGATGGTATACGAGATTGATCCGCTGAAGCAGGCCATTGCCGACAGCTGGCCCGACTCTCTGGATGACTCTTGTGCACGCGAGGAATGGGACTGGATGCCGCAGTACGACCTGGAGTCCATGACCGTAGACATGCTTGAGAAATTAAGAGCTAAATTAAACAAGTGACCGTAAGCGGTCCGTAAAGAATGAAAAAACTTTTATTGGGATTTTTGTTGTTCACCTTTTTGATTTCGTGCGGAAACAAAAAGGCGAAAATGGATCCCTTTGCTACCATTACGGAAATGGTGGATTCGGCCGGTCACAAGGCCGATACGCTGCTGGAAGCAGAAGTGAAGGAAGAACCGAAGCCGATGGAGGCAGACGAGCTGTTTGATGATTTTATCTTCAATTATGCTTCGGATGATGCCCTGCAAAGGCAGAGGACGGTATTTCCTTTGCCCTATTACAATCGTGACACGCCGTCAAAGATAGAGGAAGAGTTTTGGAAGCATGATTATCTGTTTACCAAGCAGAACTATTACACCTTGCTTTTTGATAAGGAAGAGGATATGGACATGGTGGGCGATACTACGCTGACATCGGTGCAAGTGGAGTGGATTTTCTTGAAAACGCGTATGGTGAAGCGTTATTATTTTGAGCGGAAGCGGGGAATGTGGATGCTCGAGGCCATTAACCTGCGCGAGATGGAGAAAGGTGAAAATGAGGACTTCGTGGAATTCTATACCCGTTTTGTGACGGACAGTGTCTATCAGAGCAAGCATATCAGGCATCCGCTACAATTCATCACCATAGACCCTGATGACGAGTTTTCTATTCTGGAAACTACTTTGGATGTGGACCAGTGGTATGCCTTTCGTCCGGTAATGCCTACCGACAGATTGTCTAATATCAATTACGGACAGAAGAATGAGGACTTGTCGGATACCAAAATACTGAAGGTAAATGGCATAGGCAACGGATACTCCAATATCTTCTATTTCCGCAAACGCAGTAAGGGATGGGAGCTGTACAAATATGAAGACACGAGCATTTAAAATAAAGGAGGAAAGGTTTGAGGAAGATACCCAATACATTTGGAATTGACGTTACTGCTGCAAGATTTCTGGAATACGGTTCGGAGGATGAACTGCGGGAGCTGATTGCAGCAGGACAGGTCGTTGCGCCCTGGCTGCATATCGGTGGAGGGAGCAACCTGCTCTTTATTAAGGATTATGAAGGCACGGTGCTGCATTCACGTATCGGTGGCCTGGAGGTGACGTCAGAGGATGAGGAGCACGTGTCGGTGCGTGTGGGCGCCGGTGTGGTATGGGACGATTTTGTGGCCTACTGTGTGGAGCGGCATTGGTATGGTGCCGAGAACCTTTCGCTGATACCGGGTGAGGTGGGGGCGAGCGCAGTACAGAATATCGGTGCCTATGGTGTGGAAGTAAAGGACCTGATAACATCCGTGGAAACCATAAACATGGCAAGGGAGAAGCGTATCTACGGGGTGGACGAATGCGGCTACTCCTACAGAAAGAGCTTGTTTAAGCAACCGGAGATGAAGACCGTGTTTGTGACTTACGTGAACTTCTGCCTGGGTAAACGGGAACATTATACATTGGATTACGGTACTATCCGGCAGGAGCTGGAGAAATATCCGGTGCTGAATCTGGAAATTTTGCGCCGCGTGATTATAGACATCCGTCAAAGCAAGTTGCCCGACCCGAAGGTGCTGGGCAATGCGGGTAGTTTTTTTATGAACCCCATCGTGCCGTGTCGGCAGTTCGAGTCTTTGCAACGGGAATATCCGGACATGCCCCACTATGATGTGGATGCCGGTCGGGTAAAGATACCGGCTGCCTGGATGATAGACCGGTGTGGCTGGAAAGGGAAGGCGCTGGGGCCTGCTGCGGTGCACGGCCGGCAGGCGTTGGTACTGGTGAACTCGGGTGGTGCCACGGGAGCGGATATTGTTGCTCTTTCGGATGCCGTGCGGGCTTCTGTCCGCGAGAAATTCGGCATTGACATTCACCCGGAAGTTTGTTTGATAAAATAGTAAGAGAGTTTTGACGCACCCAAACATCGTTGTATATAACCTGATTTTAGAAATTTATTTGATTTAGTCAATGGGAAAACTCAGAATACTAGGAAGCGGAACTTCGACCGGAGTGCCTGAGATAGGCTGTACTTGTCCGGTCTGCACTTCCACTGACCCGCGGGACAACCGCTTGCGTGCGTCATCCCTGCTGCATACGGATGATGCGGTGATATTGATAGATTGTGGCCCTGACTTCAGGGAACAGATGCTGCGCGCCTCTTCTTTTGAGAAGATAGACGGCGTACTGGTGACACACGAACACTATGACCATGTGGGCGGTCTGGATGATTTGCGCCCGTTCGGCCGTTTTGCCGATATCCCTATCTATTCCGATGCCTACACTGCTGCCCATCTGCGGGCAAGGATGCCTTACTGCTTTGTCGATAAAGTATATCCGGGAGTTCCGCGTATCTATCTGCAGGAAGTGGAGGCGGGGCAGGCGTTCCACATCAACCGGACGGAGGTGCTGCCTTTACGGGTGATGCACGGTAGGCTTCCCATCCTGGGCTACCGCATTGGCGGCCGGCTGGGATATATCACGGATATGCACATGATGCCTGAGGAATCTTATGAACAATTGAAGGGCTTGGACGTTTTGGTAATGAATGCTTTACGGCCAAAGCCGCATCCTACGCACCAGAGTATTTCGGAGGCGTTGGAGGCTGCCGGACGTATTGGTGCCAAAGAGACCTATTTCATCCATATGAGCCATCATGCAGGGCTTCATGCCGATATCGAAAAGCAGCTGCCACCCCATGTACACTTTGCCTACGATGGACTTGAAATAGATTTCTAAACTTTTTGAAACATTTGTTTTGTTTTATTAGTAGAAAATGCTATTTTTGCCAAAAGTTGATGAATAAATGCCATGAAACTCCGACTCCTCATACAGATAGCTGTCGTTGTGTCCATAGTGCTGCTATGTACCGGTTTTGGTGTGTATTCTTTCCTGCGGTTGAATTCGGTGGAGAACCGGCAGGATTTCAATCTTTATACTTTGGTGCCGCAAGATGCCACAGCCATACTCGAAACCGACCGTATGGCAGACCTCGTGGAAGATATCAATGAACTGAATTGCAGCAAAGACAATCATTTTCTATACGTATCGGAGCTTTTTGTTTACTTGAAGAAATATTTGTATACTTTGGTGGAGGATACTCCGCATGGACTGAGTAAACAGATGAACAAGATGCTGATTAGCTTTCACGAGCCGGATACACCGATGAACCAAGTATTGTATTGCAGTTTGGGTTCGGGTGATTATGAGTTGGTGGAGTCTTTTGTGGAGAAGTACTGCTCCAGTTCGTTTCCTTCCAAGTATTTCGATTACAAGGGAGAGGAGATACGTATCTATCCCATGGCAGACGGTCGTTTCCTGGCTGCCTACTTCACTCCCGATTTTCTGGTTGTAAGTTTCCAGAAGCGTTTGATAGAACATGTGATTGATGCGCGGCGCAGCAAAAAGTCCCTGATGAACCTCCCTTCTTTCCGCACTATGTACGCGGGCAAGCAGAGTAACGTGGCTGCCACGGTCTATGTGCGTATGAAAGGAGTGGATATGGGGAAGCCTACGGACGGTATCCGTTCGCAGACGCAGCTGGGCAGTTGGGCGGAGTTTGACATGAAGTTCAATGAAGATGCCATTTATTGCTCCGGCATCAGCCATGGGTCGGATTCCACACAGACGTTTATCAATGCCTTGCGGGTGCAGCAGCCGGTAGAGGACGGATTTTCCGGGGCTCTGCTTCCGTCTTCCACTTTCTTTTACGATCGCTGGGCAATGTCTGACAGAAATTCCTGGTTTGGCTTTACTGCCAGTCAGGAGTATGCCAAGGCCACCTATTCAGACTATATCAAGCAGCGCGACGAGGAGTGGATTGCTTACTTGAATGAGCATGCGGGCGAGAGCGTGATGTCTTGCTTGTTCCAGTCTAAAGACACGTTGGACAAGCTGCCTTGCGCCGTGATGTGTATCCCTCTCAAGGATGAACTGGCAGCGGAACGCCGCTTGCAGTCTCTGCTTTACAGTACCCCCAAGGAAGAGGATGCTCCGCTTATGCCGAAGGTGGTTTCAAATAATTCGTTGTATCCCAAAGCAAGGAAGTTCCCTAAATATGTGTTGCCCCGTAACACGCTGCTTACCCAGCTGACGGGCATCACGGAGTCTGCCCTTTATACCTTTGCCTGTTTCTATCGGGGTAGTCTGTTGCTGGCTCCCGATGCACTGAGCCTTTCGGCCTATATTGAGGCGGTGGAGAGTGGAGATGTGTTAGACGGAACACCGGTGTACGAAGAGGGTATAGGCAGTCTTTCACCCATATATAATTTTGTGATGATGGTGGATATGGAGATGATGCTGAGCCAGCCTGAAACGTATGTGCGTCTGATACCGAACTTCTTCTTCCGTCAATCCAACTTCTTCCGTCATTTCATGCTTGCAGTACAATTCACTTGTACAGAAGGGGTGGTTTATCCGAATATCGTATTGCTTTATAAAGGGTGATTAATCGGTCATTCTGTAGAGTGCTGAGGGAAAATAAGCACGAGGAAAGTCAAAATACACACTCACCACAGATTGCACAGATTAAAACAGCTAAAAATTCTTGATTATCAAAATTCTAGAATGAACTGTGTTAATCTGTGCAATCTGTGGTGAATTATAACATATTCTTAGAACGGCAGGTCATCCTTTGCATCCCCTGCGAGGAATTCCGGTGCGGCAGTGGGAGCCGGCGGTGGAACGGGAGCGCCCGGAGCGGGTGCGGCAGTGCTTACGCGTTCTACCTTCCATGCGCGAATACTGTTGAACCAACGGTCTTGCCATTGGCGTGCGTCTACATCAAAAGATACTGTCAGCTCTTCGCCCATCTGAATATTGAACTGTTCGATTTTGTCCGCTCCAAATACGTCAAAACACATTTTGCGCGGATATTGGCCATGGTCTTCAATCACATATTCTTGTGATTTCCATTCGTTACCTGACTTGGAAACTCCGCCTCTGGGCTGGAGTATAGCGATGATTTTTCCTGTAAATTCCATTGTTTTCTTTTTAAATGATGCGGCGAAGTTACAATTTTTTAGGAATATGAGACGAATATTCGGCTGTTTTTTCTTGCTATTTCTTTGTCGTAGGGAATTCTTTTTTTAACTTTGTCCGTCAGTTTGAAAAAGATAAAAACGGTTTCTAAGACGTTAGCAAAATAAAAAACTTAAATATACAGAAGATATGAAATTTATCGTTTCGAGTACTGCGCTCTCCAGTCATTTGCAGGCTATCAGCCGTGTGATTAATTCGAAGAATGCGTTGCCTATTTTGGATTGTTTCCTCTTTGAACTGCAAGACGGAACCTTGTCTGCAACTGTTTCCGACAGTGAAACGACGATGGTCACTACGGTCGAAGTGAATGAAAGTGATATGGACGGCCGTTTTGCCGTCACAGCCAAAACCCTTTTGGACGCTTTGAAGGAAATTCCCGAACAACCGTTGACTTTTGAAATCAATACGGATTCCCTTGAAATCACGGTACAGTATCAGAACGGTAAATACAGCCTGATGGGGCAGAATGCGGACGAGTTCCCGCAGTCTGCCATGTTGGGTGACAATGCCGTACGTGTGGAAATGGATGCACAAGTGTTGCTGGGTGGTATCAACCGTGCCGTGTTTGCTACGGCTGATGACGAGCTTCGTCCCGTGATGAACGGTATCTATTTCGATATCACAACGGAGGACATCACGATGGTGGCATCAGACGGTCATAAGCTGGTGCGCTGCAAGACACTGGCCGCCAAAGGTAACGAACGTGCCGCCTTTATCCTGCCCAAGAAGCCGGCTTCGCTGATGAAGAATCTGCTGCCGAAAGAACAAGGCATGGTGACTATCGAGTTCGACGAACGCAACGCTGTGTTCACACTGGAAAGCTACCGCATGGTGTGCCGTCTTATCGAAGGACGCTATCCCAACTACAACTCTGTGATTCCGCAGAACAACCCTTATAAAGTGACGGTAGACCGCCTGCAACTGCTCGGTGCTTTGCGCCGCGTGTCCATCTTCTCCTCGCAGGCAAGCAGCCTTATCAAGCTCCGTATGCAGGAGAATCTGATTGTCATCTCCGCACAGGACATCGACTTCTCTACATCGGCCGAAGAAACACTGGTTTGCCAATATGCGGGCAATCCGATGAGCATCGGTTTCAAGTCCACTTTCTTGATTGACATTCTGAATAACATTTCTGCCGATGAAATCGTTATCGAACTGGCAGATCCTTCACGTGCAGGTGTCATTATTCCGGTAGAGCAGGAAGAGAACGAAGACTTGCTGATGCTGCTGATGCCGATGATGCTGAATGACTGATGAATATTAGCAATCGGATTATGAGCTACGAGCTACAAGTGGCTGCGCAATTATGCCGCACGGTACTTGTAGCTCGTGGCTTGTAAGTTAAACTTATAATTTATAGCTCATAGCCAGAGCTTATAAAACGAAAAAACAATGAAATTGAATCTGAAAAATCCGATAGTCTTTTTTGATTTGGAGACTACGGGTACCAATATCAACTCAGACCGAATTGTCGAAATCTGTTACCTCAAGGTATATCCCAACGGGAATGAGGAGTCCAAAACCATGCGTATCAACCCCGAAATGCCCATTCCTGCCGAAGCATCTGCCGTTCATGGCATCTACGATGCCGATATAGCCGACTGCCCCACATTCAAGGAAGTGGCGCGCAACATTGCCAATGACATTGAAGGATGCGACTTGGCGGGCTTCAACTCCAACCGTTTTGATATCCCCGTCCTGGCGGAAGAGTTCCTTCGTGCCGGTGTGGACATTGACATGAGCCGCCGCAAGTTTGTGGACGTGCAGGTCATTTTCCACAAGATGGAGCAACGCACGCTGTCTGCTGCCTATAAATTCTATTGCGGCAAGAATTTGGAAGACGCCCATACGGCAGAGGCTGATACACGTGCCACCTACGAAGTGCTGATGTCGCAGTTGGACCGCTATCCGGAGTTGCAGAATGACGTGGCTTTCCTTGCCGACTATTCCAGCTTCAACAAGAATGTGGACTTTGCCGGTCGTATGGTCTACGATGACAAAGGTGTGGAAGTATTCAACTTCGGCAAGTACAAGGGCATGTCGGTATCCGATGTCCTGAAGCGCGATCCCGGCTATTACAGCTGGATTCTGAACAGTGATTTTACCCTGAATACCAAAGCCACGCTGACCAAGATACGTCTGCGTGAAATGACTCAGAAATAAATGGCAAATATACTGAAAGGGAAGAAAATAGTATTGGGCATTACGGGCAGCATTGCCGCCTATAAAGCATGCTATATTATTCGCGGACTGATTAAGCGTGGTGCAGAGGTGCAGGTGGTCATTACGCCTGCCGGAAAAGAATTTATTACCCCTATCACGCTCTCTGCCCTGACCAGCAAACCGGTTATCAGTGAGTTCTTTGCCCAACGCGATGGCACCTGGAACAGCCATGTGGACCTCGGTCTGTGGGCAGATGCCATGCTGATAGCCCCGGCTACGGCTTCCACCATCGGCAAGATGGCGAATGGCGTGGCAGACAATATGCTGATTACCACCTATCTTTCCGCCAAAGCTCCGGTGTTTGTGGCGCCTGCCATGGACCTGGACATGTATGCCCATCCTTCCACCCAAAAGAATCTGGATACACTCCGCTCTTATGGAAACCACATCATAGAACCTGCTACGGGAGAACTCGCCAGCCATCTGGTGGGGAAAGGCCGTATGGAGGAGCCGGAGAATATCATCCGCCACCTGGAAATGTACTTTGCTGCCAAAGATGGCGACCTGGTGGGCAAGACAGTGATGATAACCGCAGGACCTACTTATGAGAAGATAGACCCGGTGCGCTTCATCGGCAACTATTCTTCCGGCAAGATGGGACTTGCCCTGGCAGATGAATGTACCGCCAGAGGGGCCAAGGTGATACTGATTGCCGGTCCGGTGCAGCAAGGCACTTACTTCCCGATGCACCAGTACCATGCGGTAGAGTCGGCGCAGGAGATGTTCGAGGCTGCATCCGCCGCCTTTGTCCATGCCGATGCCGCCATCTTGACGGCTGCCGTGGCAGACTACACCCCCGAACAAGTGGCGGATGAGAAAATCAAGCGTGAAAAGACCGGGGAGATGAGTTTGAACTTGAAACCTACTCGCGACATAGCCGCTTTCTTAGGCAATCTGAAGAACGATACAGAGCACCAACGGCGCCTCCTCGTAGGCTTTGCCCTTGAGACTCATAACGAGCAGATGAATGCGGAAGACAAGCTCAACCGCAAGAATCTGGACTTCATCGTGCTGAACTCCCTGAACGACAAGGGAGCCGGTTTTCGTTGCGATACCAATAAAATCAGTATCATAGACCACCAGGGAAAGACGGACTACCCCTTGAAGTCCAAAGCCGAAGTGGCTGCCGACATCGTAGACCGTCTGGTGAAAGATTTAAATAGTAAATAGTAAATCGTCAAATCGTCAATATCCTTATGTTGCGTTCGCTTTACATACAGAATTATGCGCTTATTGAAAAGCTCGATATCAGCTTCAGCAGCGGTTTCTCGGTGATAACGGGTGAGACCGGTGCTGGAAAATCCATTATTCTGGGTGCCATCGGTCTGCTGCTGGGACAGCGTGCCGATGTGAAAGCCATTCGTGTAGGAGCTTCGAAGTGCATTATTGAGGCCCGTTTTGATATTTCCGCTTACGGTATGCAGCCTTTCTTTGAGGAGAATGAGTTGGAGTACGAGGAAGAATGCCTCCTGCGCCGCGAGGTGTCCGCTTCGGGCAAGAGCCGGGCATTCATCAATGACACGCCTGCTTCATTGGCTCAGATGAAGGAGCTGGGAGAACAGCTGATTGACGTGCATTCCCAGCATCAGAACCTATTGCTGAACAAGGAAGGATTTCAGTTGAATGTACTGGACATCTTGTCGCATAACGAAGAGGCCTTGTCTGCTTACCAGCATATCTTCGGAGCATGGAAGCAGGCACAGCAGGATTTGGAGGCCCTTGTTGCCCGTGCCAATCAGGATAAGTCGGACGAAGACTATATCCGTTTCCAACTGGAACAGTTGGAAGAGGCACACTTGTCTGCCGGTGAGCAGGAGGAGCTGGAGCAAGAGGCAGATACGCTGAGCCATGCGGAAGAGATAAAGGCCGGACTCTATCGGGTAGGGCAGACGCTCTACTCGGACGAAGGAGGCTTGTTGTCCGGGCTGAAGGAATGCCTGAATACGATGCTCGGCCTGCAGAGGGTTTATCCGGTTGCCGGGGAACTTGCCGAACGCATGGAAAGCACTTATATCGAGTTGAAGGATATTTCGCAGGAAGTGTCGGGTAAGGAGGATGAAATAGAGTTCAACCCCGAACGTCTGGATGAAGTGAACGAACGTCTGAACTTGATTTATACGCTCCAACAGAAGCACCGCGTTTCCACTGTCGGTGAACTTCTGGCGTTGACGGATGAATACGCCGCCAAACTCTCAGCCATCACTTCGTCCGACGAGCACATCGAGGAACTGAAAGCGCGTTGCGACGCTTTATATAATAAGGTGAAAAAGCAGGCTGCCGTCCTCACCAAGGCGCGTACTGCCGCTGCCCGTGAAGTGGAGAAGCAGATGGCTGCGCGGCTGGTTCCGTTGGGCATGCCCAATGTCCGTTTCCAGGTAGAGATAGGTGCCCGCAAAGAGCCGGGCATACACGGGGCGGATACTGTGAACTTCTTGTTTTCCGCGAATAAGAACGGGGCATTGCAAAGCGTCTCCTCCGTAGCTTCGGGTGGTGAAATAGCCCGCGTCATGCTCTCCATCAAAGCAATGATAGCCGGTGCCGTCAAGCTTCCTACCATTGTATTCGACGAAATAGATACCGGAGTCTCCGGCGAGATAGCCGACCGCATGGCGGATATCATGCAGGAGATGGGCGAGCAGGACCGCCAGGTAATCAGTATCACCCATCTGCCCCAGATTGCTGCCCGCGGACGCGCCCATTATAAGGTGTACAAGCAGGACAACGAGACGGAAACAAACAGTCACATCCGTCGTCTGACCGACGATGAACGTGTGGAAGAAATAGCCCATATGCTGAGTGGCGCTAAGCTGACCGAAGCCGCACTGAACAATGCCAGAGCATTGCTGGAAGTATCAAATAGTAAATAGTAAATCGTCAAATAGTAAATACCCATATATGGTTGATAACAGTGAAATGATTTTCGGCGTCCGTGCCGTGATAGAAGCCATTCAGGCAGGAAAAGAGATAGACAAGATATTGGTAAAGAAGGACATTCAGAGTGATTTGTCAAAAGAGCTGTTCGCTGTCTTGAAAGGGACTTTGATACCGGTACAGCGCGTTCCGGTGGAACGCATCAACCGCGTGACACGGAAGAATCACCAGGGAGTGATTGCCTTCATCTCTTCAGTCACTTACCAGAAGACGGAGGACTTGGTACCTTTCCTTTTCGAGCAGGGCAAGAATCCTCTGTTTGTGATGCTCGACGGCATCACGGATGTCCGCAATTTCGGCGCCATTGCCCGTACTTGCGAGTGTGCGGCGGTAGATGCCGTGATTATCCCTGCACGGAACAGTGTATCAGTCAACGCAGATGCCATGAAAACTTCGGCAGGAGCCTTGCACACTTTGCCCGTTTGCCGCGAACACAGCCTGAAAGAGACCCTGCAATTCCTCAAGAATAGTGGTTTCCATATCGTGGCAGCCACGGAGAAAGGCGATTACGACTATACCAAAGCCGACTATACCGGTCCGATGTGCATCATTATGGGTGCCGAAGACAAGGGGGTGTCCTATGACAACCTGGCGTTGTGTGACGAGTGGGTGAAGATTCCCATGTTGGGAACCATCGAGTCCCTCAATGTTTCCGTTGCAGCCGGCATTTTGATTTATGAAGCGGTAAAACAAAGAACCAACTAAGATATGAAAAAGAAATTGCTGTTGATGCTCACTCTCTGTTTATTGGCTCAGTGGAGTGTGGCACAAGCCCCGAAGTGGGTAGACAAAGCCAAACGTGCCGTTTTTTCGGTGGTGACCTACGACCAGGACGATAAGATACTGAATACTGGAAACGGCTTTTTTGTCACTGAAGATGGCGTTGCGCTTTCTGACTACACCTTGTTCAAAGGTGCCCGGCGCGCCGTTGTGATGAGCTCGGACGGGGCACAGATGCCGGTGGAGGCCATTATGGGAGCTGATGACATGTACGATGTTGTCAAGTTCCGTGTCGGCATCCCCGGAAAGAAAGTCACGGCACTCACTTTGGCTGCTGTGGCTCCGGCCGTCGGTGCGGATGTATATCTGCTGCCTTATTCCACCCAGAAGGACCGTTCCTTCACTGCCGGGAAAGTAAAGGAAGCTGATAAGATTTCCGGTAACTATTCCTATTATACACTTGATATGCGTTTGAAGGACAAGATGGTGAGTTGTCCGCTGATGACTGTGGACGGGCAGGTCTTCGGCCTTGCGCAGAAGTCCTCCGGACAAGACACGGCTACCATCTGCTATGCCATTGATGCCAATTTCGCCATGTCGCAGAATATCTCCGCATTGTCTTATGGAGATATGTCATTAAAGGGCATCGGTATCAAGAAGGCATTGCCCGATACCGAAGAGCAGGCTTTGGTGTTCCTCTACATGGCTTCTTCCCAACTGTCTCCGGAGAAGTATATGGAGACTCTGAACGATTTCATTGCACAATATCCTGCCAGTGCCGACGGTTATCTGCGCCGTGCTTCCCAGCATCTGTTCATGTCCCGTGAAGATGCTTCCATGGATAAGGTCGCCGCAGATATGGATAAGGCTTTGGAGGTTGCCGCAAAGAAAGATGATGTGTATTACAACCGGGCCAAGATAATCTATAATTATGCATTGGGCAAGCCCGAGAAAGTTTATAAGGACTGGTCGCTCGACAAGGCTCTGGACGAGGTACGGAAAGCGATAGCCATTGACGAGCTTCCGGTTTATGTCCAGTTGGAGGGTGACATCCAGTTTGCCAAGCAGGACTATCCGTCGGCATTTACCAGCTATGATAAAGTGAATAAGACCATTCTGGCCTCTCCGGCCACCTTCTTCAGTGCCGCCAAGACCAAGGAATTGATGCAGGCGCCTGCCGAGGAGGTACTGGCTCTGATGGACAGTTGTGTGGCCCGCTTTACCCAGCCCTATACGGAGGAAGCCGCCCCTTACTTGCTGGAGCGTGCCCAAGCCCGTATGAATGCAGACCAGGCGCGTAATGCCATGCTGGATTATGACGCCTATTACAATGCCGTGAACGGTAAAGTGAACGACATGTTCTACTATTACCGTGAGCAGGCTGCTTTGAAGGCCAAGCAGTACCAGCGTGCGCTGGACGATATGGCGAAAGCCATCGAACTGAATCCGGAGGATTTGACTTACCGTGCCGAACTGGCAGTGGTGAATCTTCGCGTGGGACGTTACGAAGAGGCGTTGAATGTGCTGAAGGCTGCTCTGGAGAAAGACCCTAAGTATGCCGAGGCCTACCGTCTGATGGGTATCGCCCAGCTGCAGATGAAGAAGGACAAGGAAGCTTGTGCCAGCTTTGCCAAGGCAAAGGAATTGGGTGACCCCAATGTGGATGCTTTGATTGAGAAGCATTGCAAGTAAAGGGATGGGATAGAATAAAGGCTCTGCTTTCGCAAGCAGAGCCTCTGTTTTGGGGAACTCCCCCGTGTTAAATGAGTTAAGTCTAGGTATAACAGGTTATGAGTGAAATTACGTTGTTTTATTTATAAAATGCGTGGATTTCCGGAATACTGCATATACTTCGGATTTTTTTATGAGAAAAAAGAAAATAGACCCGATTATTAATAAAAACAAACTTTGACAATCATGAAGAAAGTGATTTGCAGCCAGAAGGCACCGGGCGCCATAGGCCCTTATAGCCAGGCTATCGAAGCCGGCGGAATGGTATTTGTATCAGGTCAGTTGCCTATTGATGCAGCTACCGGAGTGATAGCTGAAGGTGCTGAAGCGCAAGCCCGCCAGTCCTTGGAGAATATAAAGCATATCCTGGAAGAGGCAGGTCTGAGCATGGCAAATATTGTGAAGACAACCGTTTTCCTGGCAGACATGTCCTTGTTCGCTGATATGAACAAGGTATATGCCACTTATTTTGACGGTGCTTTCCCGGCACGTTCGGCTGTGGCAGTGAAGGCGTTGCCCAAAGATGCCTTAGTAGAGATTGAGTGCATCGCGGTTCGCTAACAAGTCGGCCACAATGAAACTGCTGCCTCCCACGAAGATGAAATCTTCCGGGAGGCTTTTTTCTTGTGCGGCCCGCACGGCGGCAGGTACATCAGGATAGCAATGTCCTTCCAGACCTGCTGCTTCGGCAAGCTCCTGTAGTTCGCTTTCGGGCAATGCTCGCTTCACGCTGGCTTTGGTGAAGTAGTAGGTCGCTTCCCGGGGCAGCAGGGCCAGTACCCCCCGTATATCCTTGTCATTCACCATGCCTATGATGATGTGTAGCTGGCGGTAAGCCTGCTGTTTCAGTTGTTCTGTAATGTAGGTGATGCCTCCCACATTGTGGCCGGTGTCACAAATCAGGGTGGGCAAGTCCTGCAGTTTTTGCCAGCGTCCCATCAAGCCCGTCAGTTCCACCACACGGGCAAAGCCACTGCGCACTGCTTGTCCGTCCAGCCGGTAGCCGGCTTCTTTCAGTAGCGGGAGGGCGGTGAGGATGGTCCGGGCATTTTTCTGCTGGTAGAGTCCTTTCAGTTCGTATTCTATTCCGGGATAGTCTTCACGGTCATTCTCCTCGGCAAAGTAGATGGGAGCACCTGTTGTCTGTGCTTTTTCCAGAAATACCGGTTTCGTTTCGGGAGTGGTCTCACCGATTACAACGGGGATGCCGCTTTTAATGATTCCTGCCTTCTCTCCTGCGATTTTTGCCAAGGTGTCCCCCAGGAATTGGGTATGGTCAAAACTGATGTTGGTGATGATGCATACATCCGGACGGATGATATTGGTACAGTCCAGGCGTCCGCCTAGTCCCACCTCGATTACGGCTACATCCACCTTTTCATCGGCAAAGTAGCGGAAGGCCATGGCGGTGGTCAGCTCAAAGAAAGAGGGATGGAGGGGTTCGAAGAAGCCACGTTCCTCCTCTACAAAACGGATGACGTATTCCTCGGGTATAGGCTGTCCGTTAATCCGGATGCGCTCCCGGAAATCCACCAGATGGGGCGAGGTATAGAGCCCGACCCTGTATTCTGCCTCTTGCAGTATGGCGGCAAGCGTATGCGAGCAGGAACCCTTTCCATTGGTACCAGCCACATGAATGCTGCGGAAACTGCGGTGGGGATGTTCGAAGTGTGCGTCCAGGGTCAGAGTGTTTTCCAACCCTTCCTTGTATGCTGAGCCGCCCACTTGCTGAAACATGGGCACACTGTTATATAAGTAAGTTAAAGTGTCCTGATAATCCATCTTTTATAATATTTAACGGAGAAGCAATCCTTTCTCCCTATTAATTTGTTATCTTTAAAAGCGACAAAGATAATGCAGACCGAACGCAATCAAGCTTGCTTGAAATTGCTTGCAGTGTAGCTTATCTTAAGCTTATGCAAAGGTATTAACAATTTAAATCTAACGTGTATGGGAGCTAAGAAAAATTTTGTGATTGATACGAATGTGATTCTTCACGATTATAACTGTTTGAAGAATTTTCAAGAGAATGACATTTATCTTCCCATCGTAGTCCTTGAAGAACTGGACAAATTCAAGAAAGGTAATGAGCAGATTAATTTCAATGCGCGTGAGTTCGTCCGTGAGCTTGATTTGATTACCGATGATAATCTGTTCACCAAAGGGGCGCCATTGGGAGAGGGCTTAGGCCGTCTGTTTGTGGTGGCAGGCATGGTGGACTCTCCCCGAGTACGTGATTCCTTTCCCGAACGCATCCCCGACCATCAGATTCTGTCGGTAGTGGACTGGCTTTCCACCAAAAAGCCTAAAATGAAAACCATCCTTGTCACGAAAGACGTGAATCTGCGCATGAAGGCGCGTTCCATCGGTCTGCTGTGCGAAGACTACATCAATGATAAGGTAATCAATGTGGATATATTCGAAAAGTCGAATGAAGTGTTCGAGGGTATTGACCCTGCGCTGATAGACCGCATTTATTCTTCCAAAGAAGGACTGGACATCAACGAGTTCGATTTTAAGGACATCATTCGTCCCAACGAATGCTTTGTGCTGAAGAGTGACCGCAGCAGTGTGCTTGCGCGTTATAATCCCTTTACCCATTCGATTTGCCGGGTCAACAAGACAAAGAACTATGGCATTGAACCGCGTAATGCCGAGCAGAGCTTTGCTTTTGAGGTGCTGAACGACCCGAATATCAAGCTGGTTGCCCTGACCGGTAAGGCGGGAACCGGTAAGACCCTGCTGGCACTGGCCGCCGCATTGGGAAAACTTACCGACTACAAGCAGATTCTTCTGGCACGTCCCATCGTGGCCTTATCCAATAAAGACCTTGGATTCCTTCCTGGTGATGCCAATGAGAAAGTGGCTCCTTACATGCAGCCTTTGTTCGATAATTTGAATGTAATCAAGCATCAGTTCGCTGCCAATTCCTCTGAAGTGAAACGCTTGGAGGATATGCAAAAAAGTGAACAATTGGTCATCGAGGCATTAGCTTTTATCCGTGGGCGCAGCTTGAGCGAAACCTACTGTATTATCGATGAAGCCCAGAACCTGACCCCACATGAGATTAAGACCATCATCACCCGTGCCGGCGAAGGTACAAAAATGGTGTTTACCGGTGATATTCAGCAGATAGACCAACCCTATCTGGACAGTCAGTCCAACGGGCTTGTCTATATGATAGACCGCATGAGAGACCAGAATTTGTTTGCCCATGTCAATCTGGTGAAAGGGGAGCGCAGCCAGTTGAGCGAGTTGGCAAGTAATCTGATGTAGCGGATACCGCATTTTCTGGGGCAAAACTATTTCTATCCCGCTTTCTGACTGTTAAAACGGGGGAGGCGGGATAGTTTCTTTATAGACGATAAATAATTGTTATAACATTTTTTTATCGATTTATTGTCTGTTTTGACTAAAATAGTGTATCTTTGCCTCGCCTAAAACAAAACTGTCAAGCGAAATGAAGCGAAATTTTTTTCATCGGTATCTTTCCGCGAAAGTGCTTCCGATATGGACTATTCTGTTAATTGATGTATTTATCATCGTCATATCCAGTCTGTTGGCCTATGCTCTCCGATATGATTTCAGAAGCATTTTTCTGGAATCATCTACCATTGACAAGACCATTTTATGGACGGTTGCTGTCAACCTGATTTTCTTCCGTGTTTTCCGTACGTATTCCAATGTACTGCGCTTTTCCTCCTTTGTGGATATCATGCGCATTTTTGTGTCATTGACGGTGTCGTATGCACTGCTGATGATAACGAGCGTCCTGACGGAAAGCTATTTGGAGTTTAACCTGGCTCCGGTCAGCGTGCTGTTCATGTCCTATATCATCAGCTTTGCCATGATGGCATGCTCCCGTGTGATTGTCAAGACTTTCTTCGAGGCGCTGAACTTCGACGGCACCCATAGTGCCAATGTGTTCATTTACGGTGCCAAGGAAGCCGGGGTCAACATTGCCAAGGCATTGCGTGTCAATCTGCGCAACCACTACCGTCTGCGCGGATTCATTGCGGACGAACCTGAGCTTATCAACAAGGTGATGATGGGTGTCAGGGTGTTCCCCAACGATGATACGCTGATTGATGTGCTGAACGACCGCGATGTGCAGACCATCATCATTTCTCCTGCCAAGATGGAGGAACTGAAGAAGTCCGACATGGCTGACCGCCTGCTGGTGCACAACATCAAACTGATGACCGCGCCTCCCTTGAGCGAGTGGAACGGCCAGGCGCTGAGCCGCACACAGTTGAAGGAAATTCAGATTGAGGACCTGCTTCAGCGCAATCCTATCGAGATAGATATCCATAAGGTTGCCTCTCATCTGGAGGGCAAGCGTGTGATGATTACGGGCGCCGCCGGCTCCATCGGCAGTGAAATCATGCGCCAGGTGGCTTCGTTCAATCCCTATAAACTTATTTTAGTGGACCAGGCCGAGACCCCTCTGCACGACATCCGTCTGGAACTTCAGGACCGTTGGCGCGACATCGATGCCGAGACCATCATAGCCGACATCTCCAATGCCACGCGCATGGAGGATATCTTCAGGGAGTTCAAGCCCCAGTATATTTTCCATGCGGCCGCCTACAAGCATGTGCCGATGATGGAGGACAACGTTTCCGAGTCCATCCAGGTGAACGTATTCGGCACGCGCACCGTTGCCGATCTTGCCGTGAAATACGGTGCCGAGAAGTTTGTGATGATTTCTACGGACAAGGCTGTTAACCCTACAAACGTGATGGGCTGTTCCAAGCGTATTTGCGAGATTTATGTGCAGTCTCTTGCGAAGAAGTTGCAGAAGGAGGGAGGCCATGCCACTCAGTTCATCACTACGCGTTTCGGCAATGTGCTGGGTTCCAACGGTTCTGTCATTCCCCGTTTCCGCGACCAGATTCAGCGTGGCGGCCCGGTGACAGTGACCCATCCTGAGATAATCCGTTACTTCATGACCATTCCCGAAGCTTGCCGCCTTGTTCTTGAGGCCGGCAGTATGGGCAACGGCGGTGAAATCTACATCTTCGACATGGGTAAGCCGGTGAAGATTGTGGACCTTGCCAAGCGTATGATCAGCCTTTCCGGACGTACGGATGTGAAGATTGAATTTACCGGTCTCCGTCATGGCGAGAAGCTCTACGAAGAACTCTTGAATGTGAAGGAGCTTACAAAGCCCACCTATCATGAGAAGATTATGATTGCTACGGTGCGTGAGTATGACTATGACGAGGTGAAGGAGCGTATTCAGAAACTGATTGATGTAAGTTACACCTATGACCAGATGAAAATTGTTGCTGCCATGAAGGATATTGTTCCGGAGTTCGTGAGCAAGAATTCCTGCTTTGAGGCGCTGGATAAGAAGAAATAAAAAGATAGCGGTATAGTATAAAATGAAAGGGTGATAACGTCATTGTAGTGTTATCACCCTTTCAATTTTATTGTCTTCTTGTCAGTCTTTTGTCTCATTCATGTGAAGAGAAGTATTTCAAGAACTGTGTACGTTCGAAGGTATTGACTCCCTTCGGGTCGTTTACGTTCAGAATACCTTTGAACTGGCTGATGGTTTCCATACCTTTGCGGTCCATCCACAAGTTGAGGAAGCGGATGTATTCTTCAATGATGGTAGCTGAATTCTGATAAAGCACACTGCATATCTCTACGGCCGAAGCACCTGCTAATATTGCCTTGACAACGCCTTCGGGCGAGTGGATACCACCGGAAGCGGCATAGTCCAGCTTGTTTACGGCTGCCGAAGCGATGCCTATCCAGCGCAGGGCTTTAGACAAATCGGCTTCGTTGCTGAATACGTTGCCGGATACTTGTATCATTTTCTCAATGTTGATGTCCGGCTGGTAGAAGCGGTTGAACAGCACTACTGCGGCGGCGCCGTTGGCGTACAGTTGGTCTATCAGAGCTATCGGATTGGTCAGGTTGTCGCCCAGCTTCATGATGACGGGTATCTTGACCGTCTTCTTGATGTGGCTCAGAATGTCGATGTGGCGTTGCTCGAAGGTTCCATATGTATACTGTACATCCGTCTGCAGTGCAAGGATATTGATTTCCAGTGCGTCTGCGCCGGCTTCTTCTATTTTGGCGGCAAATTCCACCCAGTCGGCATTCTGATAGCAGTTGATGCTGGCTATGATGGGGATGTTGCAAACCTTTTTGCTTTCCTTAATCAAGTTCAGATATTCGCCTAACTTATGTTCACGGATATATCCTACAAGATAGTCACTGCCTTCGGGATACATATTCGGGTCTCCCATCCAGTCAGCCTCCATCATGATTTGCTCTTCAAAGAGTGATTTTAGCACAATGGCACCTGCACCGGCCTCAGATAGTTTCTGGTTCTTGGCGGCACTGTCTGTCAGTCCGGAGCTGCTGACGATAATGGGGTTTCTGAGTTTCAGCCCTGCAAAAGTAGTTTCTAATGTTGCCATGATAATGATTTTTTATGGTTAATAGTTTCTTTCTCCAAAAATCTTGCTTCCTACACGTATCAAGGTGCTCCCGGCTGCAATGGCTTCGTGGTAATCGTGAGACATTCCCATGGACAGTTCCCGGAATGACTCTGCATCGGCAAACCACTTGGCTTTCACTTCATTGAAGAAGCTACTTAAAGAACAAAACTCTGTTTTGATTTGTTCGTCATTGTCCGTATTTGTGGCCATGCCCATCAATCCGCATATCCGGATATGCTTGAGCTCTCTCCATTCACCGGCTGCCAGCATTTCCCGGCATTCGTCAAAGCTGAATCCAAACTTGGTCTCTTCCCGGGCAATGTGCAGCTGTAGCAGGCAGTTGACGGTTTTTCCGGCTTTGGCAGCCTGCTTGTCCACCTCGGCCAACAGCTTGTAGGAGTCTATGCCATGAATCAGCGCTACGTAAGGAACGATATATTTTATTTTGTTTGTTTGCAGATGCCCGATGAAATGCCATTCTATGTCTTTGGGCAGACTTTCGTATTTGGCGGTCATTTCCTGCACCTTACTTTCTCCGAACACACGCTGGCCGGCACGATACGCTTCTTCTATCGCCTCGTTGGGGTGAAATTTGGAAACAGCCACCAGCCGTACCTTTTCAGGCAGTTCGCTCAGTACTTGTTTTAAATTCTCTGCAATCATCTTTTTTTTGAGTTATGAGTTATGAGTTATAAGTTATGGGTCGCAATAATAACTCATAACTTATAACTCATAACTTAAATTAAACTTCCGGTTTGTCGTCAGGCTCTGCACTGTACGGATATACATCCATGATTGCTGTTTCCGCTACAGATGCTATCTGGTAGTCAGCCATTGTGCCTTTCATGCCCTCATCCAGTTTCTTCACTGCATCACGCAGGTCGGCAGCCTGCACCAATACCTGGGTAGAGGTTTTCTTTTCCGCACCGCTTTTCTCGTCCAGTGTGATGAAGACCAGCTTACATTTAAACCAGCGGTCGGCAGCTTCCTCTTCGCTGGGGAACAATTCGCTATAGTTGGCACGTTTGATGTCCGATACGGTGAACTCTCCCGAAATGAACGGCGTCATCTCTTCGATGATGCGTGCTTCCGCTTCCGTAAAACTGAGGGCATCTACCAGGTACGGTTCGGTCACCTTCTTGTTCATTCCATTTTCCATTGTTTTCTCGTAACGGATCTTACATTCAAACCATGTATGCATTGCCATAATTTTCTGTTTTTAATTATTGATTTATTGTTAGTTAAGCTGCTTTATGCGTGCCTATGCCCGCCAAAAGCAGTGCAAAGATAGCCAAAAACTAAATGGATATAAAAAGTTGCCTTGCATTTTATGTGAAAATTTTATTGGAGAACCGGGACGGTACGTATGGGCATAAAAAAAGGAGTACCGCTGTACTCCAACCTTTGTTAACCTTAAATCTAATACTATGAAAAACACATTGCAAAGGTACGGACTTTTTCGACATTTGCAAGAGTATCGGGGCATAAAGTGTGTATTTGTAACACTTATTATATTTTATGCCTTTGTACTACATCTTTTTTAAAACTTAAGGCGTGTTGCTGAAACATAAATTTGCATCTGCTTTGCTTCCACACTTCCACCCATCTCCTGTATCTCCCTATCCATCGGCATTTACCCTGCGGTGGAAGCAACTTGAAAAGGTGGAAGCAAAATTTGCTTCCACCTGCCAAAAACGCCTGAGTTTTGTCGTAACTTATTATCCTTTAACATAATACCGCGCGTGGGTTACATAAATCGGTCAGTGTAGTTTTCCTGCATTTTCGAGTTTGCCCGACTATGAATAGTGGAGTCTGATGTCTTTTAAGTTGCTGTACAATACGTTTGCACCTTGTGCGCAATAGGCGCGGGCTACGTACTTCATCTGTAAAAGCCTTGGAGTTAGTGACGCCTAACGGCCATGAACAACCCTGCTTATGGTCGTTAAACGATTGCTTCATGGCCATTAGCAGAGCTGTTCATGGCCGTTAGGCGTTATTAATTCCCTATGCAACAGTGGACAAACAAAGGGCGAAAAGTAAAGTAATGCTTTTGTTTTAGATAGAAATCCATGGGCTTTCACTCTCTCCATAGGTTATGGAAGTGGGCTTTTATTTCACTTGCGTTCTGTGCGATAAATTCCCATTTATCAGTAGGTATATTTACGAAACTTCAATAATGCATTTATGAGGGTAAGATGTTGGAATGTAGAATGATATATTGGAAATGATGAGGTGTTTTTTAAACGTTCGTTTAATGAACGCAAAGATAAGCTGTATTTTTTGAACTAACAAAATGTTTAATAAAAATATTCCCAAAGTGATTTCTGTTTCATATTAATATATTGAATTGCAGCAGTGTACGTCTAACATTTAACATATTAAAGTTCTGTTCCTTTTTAACTTTTATGCCTCTACTTATTTTCTTAAAAATAGACGTTTATTAAACGAACGTTTATTGGACACTTTTATGAGTCTAATATCTTCTTTAATAGCTTATTATCATTGCAAAAGTGTACAATACGGTTTGGGTGGGAAAATGTCTCGTTCAAACCGCGAAGCGCACCCGGAACTGAGCTAATTCATTCGAAAGAAAATTTCTAAGTGACTGAACAACAGAAATATTGGTTTGCGGCTCGCACCCGTGACAAGCAGGAATTCACAGTCCGGAAATCTTTGGACCGACTTAAATCGGAAGAGCATTTGGAGCTTGACTATTATCTCCCCACGCGCTTTGTCATTTCTCAATTGAAGTATCGGCGTAAGCGTAGCGAAGTTCCGGTAATCCGCAATTTGGTATTTGTTCATTCCACCAAGCAGACAGCCTGCGATATATCCAACATCTATAATGTCCCCCTTTTTTATATGAAAGACCTTGCTACACATTCCATGCTAGTGGTACCGGATAAGCAAATGGAGGACTTTATGTTCGTAATGGATTTGAATCCTGACGGTGTCAGTCTTGATAGCGAAATTCTTACTGTTGGGCATAAAGTAAAAGTTATCAAAGGCGAACTCAGTGGTATTGAAGGTGAGGTTGCCGTCGAAGCCAATAAAACATATGTTGTTATCCGCATTAAAGACCTTTTGACTGCAAGTGTCAAAGTCCCCAAATCCTATCTGAAAATAATCGGGTGACTTCTAAATAAGTATAATCTTATATTTTAATCATATATCATAATAATGAATGATTTAACTTCCCGTGCTCTTGAGCTTCAGCATGCAGCTCATGAGCTGATGTATCTTGGTATGGACGGTAATCCGGTCTATTCCGACACTTTTTGCCGGTTGAATAAGGAAGTGCTTGTTAAGTCCGATTCTCTTTTTTCTGCTCAAAGTTCCGATGTTGCAGAGGAGGCGAATATATGTCTGGCTCTTTTGATGGGGTATAATGCTACCATCTATGATGATGGGGATAAGGAGCAAAAGAAACAGACTGCCTTGAATCGTGCTTGTGAGGTTTTGGGTCGGCTTCCGGCTTCTTTGCTCAAAGTCCGCTTGTTGGCTTATACGTATGGCGAGGTTTATGAGGAATCTTTGCTTCAGGAAGCTCATGCTATTATAGATGGTTGGGGTAAGGAAGTCATGACGGCAGAGCAAGTGGAGTTGGTGAAGGAGTTGAGGAATATTGAGGAGAATCCTTATCCGTTTGAGGAAGTTGAAGATTGATTTTGAATAATATAGATATATGCAAACAGTTTTAGTAACAGGTGGAGCCGGCTTTATCGGTTCCAACCTTTGTGAGCATTTGCTTGCTCACGATTATCACGTTGTCTGTCTGGACAATTTTGCTACCGGAAAAATAGAAAATCTTCTTCCTTTATTAAATCAGTATCCGCAAACTTTTAGACTGATAGTTGGAGATATACGTAATATATCCGATTGTCAAAAGGCAGTGGAAGGAGTGGATTATGTATTACATGAGGCTGCTCTTGGATCAGTTCCACGTTCTATTAAGGATCCGTTAACGACGAATGAAGTCAATATCGGTGGTTTCCTGAATATGCTGGTTGCTGCCCGTGATGCCGGAGTGAAACGCTTTATGTATGCGGCCAGTTCATCTACTTATGGTGATAGCAAATCTCTACCTAAAGTGGAAGATGTAATCGGTAAGCCTTTGTCACCTTATGCCATTACTAAATATGTGGATGAACTGTATGCGGATGTGTTTGCTCGCACATACGGTATGGAGTGCATAGGCTTGCGCTATTTCAATGTTTTCGGCCGTCGTCAAGACCCGTTTGGGGCTTATGCTGCTGTTATTCCTCTATTTGTAAAGAAATTGATGGCTCATGAGAGTCCGATTATTAATGGGGATGGTGAGTACAGCCGTGATTTCACTTACATAGATAATGTCATCCAAATGAATATGCTTGCCATGACTACTACTAATCCTGAAGCAGTCAACCAAGTTTATAATACTGCTTATGGTGAGCGTACAACTCTGAATCAATTAGTAGATTATTTGAAAGAATTTTTGAGTGAGTTCGATTCAGAAATTGCAAATATTGAAATACTGCATGGCCCTAACCGTTTAGGAGATATTCCTCATTCATTGGCTTGCATTGATAAGGCTAAAAAATTATTGGGATATAATCCTAAATTCAATATGCGCGAAGGGTTGAAAGGGGCTGTGCTGTGGTATTGGAATAATATTTAATCTTCTATTAACTAAACAAAATTATTCATAGGTATGAATGAAGTAAAAATTGCCGTAATCGGACTCGGTTATGTAGGGCTTCCTTTGGCCCGTTTGTTCTCTACAAAATACAAAACAGTAGGGTTTGATATGAATCAGGCACGGGTAGATGCGTTAATGAAAGGGCATGATGCTACGCTGGAAGTATCGGATGAATTATTGCAGTCAGCCATAGCCAACGGATTTATTTGTACAGCTGATATTGAAGATATTCGTGATTGTAATTTTTATGTGGTGGCCGTTCCTACTCCTGTAGACAAGAACCACAATCCTGACTTGACTCCTCTTTATGGGGCAAGTACTACCGTGGGTAAGGTGATTTCAAAAGGGGACATCGTAGTTTACGAATCAACGGTATATCCAGGCGTAACTGAAGATGAATGTATTCCGGTGGTAGAGAAAGTGTCCGGTTTGAGATTTAATATTGATTTTTTTGCAGGTTATTCACCTGAACGCATTAATCCGGGAGACAAATTGCATACAGTGGAGAAGATTAAGAAAGTAACTTCCGGCTCTACTCCTGAGATAGGTAAGAAAGTGAATGAGATATATGCCTCGGTTATTACGGCAGGTACTCATTTGGCTCCTACGATGAAAGTGGCAGAAGCTGCAAAGGTTATTGAGAATTCTCAACGCGATATTAATATTGCCTTCGTTAATGAACTTTCTAAAATATTTACCCGTATGGGTATTGACACGCAGGATGTGCTTGAAGCTGCAAGTACAAAATGGAATTTCTTGCCGTTTAAGCCGGGTTTGGTAGGTGGTCATTGTATAGGTGTTGATCCTTATTATTTGGCTCAGTGTGCACAAACCTTTGGATATAATCCGGAAATTATTCTTGCCGGTCGTCGTATGAATGACGGCATGGGAGAATATGTAGCCAATCAAGTAGTGAAGTTGATGCTGAAGAAAGGTATCCAGGTATTAAATTCTAACATATTGATACTTGGCTTTACATTCAAAGAGAATTGTCCGGATGTTCGCAATACGAAAGTGATTGATATCTATAATTCACTGAAAGAATATAATGTGAATATCACAGTATATGATCCATGGGCTAATCCTAAAGTGGTGAAGAATGAGTATAGCATTGAGGCTGTAAATGAATTGCCGAAAGAGAAGTTTGATGCTGTAATTTTGGCTGTGGCACATAAAGAATTTCTCCATCTGCAGTTGGATCATCTTCTAAAAGAACCATTTATTTTGTTTGATGTGAAAGGTGTGTTTGATAAGACGGCTGTTGATGGAAGGTTATAAAGACAACTGTTTATGAAAATTGCAATACATCATAGAATAGGCTCTTTTTCGGATGCTTGGATTGAATATTGTCGGGATAATCATATTCCATATAAGGTGGTTGATGCCTATAAATATGATATTATTGACCAGTTGACTGATTGTGACATTTTTATGTGGCATCATCATCATGCTATTTATAAAGATACGTTGTTTGCTAAACAGCTTTTGTGTACATTGCAAATAGCTGGAAAGAAAGTCTTTCCTGATGTGAACACTGGCTTTACTTTCGATGATAAGGTCGCCCAGAAGTATTTGTTGGAGGCTGTTAATGTTCCTCTGGTTCTTTTTTGAGTATTGATTGTAGCCTGTTTTATGAAAGTTGGAAAGTTATATAGCATTGGAACTTCAAACTTTTTTTGAGGAAAAAAAAGAATCTTTTAGAATTTGCGGATGAATGCTTTGTTATGAAATCTAATATAAAGTTTCTTTTTGCTTAACTGTGTTTGGTTTCTGACAAGTGAAATTAATATATCAAAGTTTGATATTTGATATATATATATTCAGTCATTAGTGTCCCATTAAAATTGGGACGAATTAAAAATTAAACAAACTTGGCCCATTTGGTCCGAATCGTTCTTTGTCATTTTGAAATTTAGTTTTATCAAAGAGGTCTCTCAGATGAGTCTTATCAGTCAATGAGATGCTCAGTATTTGTAACACTTCATATGTACTTCTGTTCAGTTGCATATCGTGTTGAATGATTGCCACCAAACAGTAAGCGCATATAGCAGCATATATCTGTATTCGAACAGCATTCTCTGTAGTTCCCCAAAATCTTTTGATTTTAAGGTGCTGCTTGAGCCATTTGAAAAACAGCTCTACCTGCCAGCGATTTTTATAAAGTTCAGCAACTTGAAGCGCAGATATATGCATCGCATTGGTTATGAATATAAATTCTCGTTCTTGTTCTTCATCCCAATATTTAACCAGCCTAAGTGGCTCTGGGTAATATTGTTTAGGATAGAATCCTGTCAGAAGTACACTCGCGTCTGAAAGCACATTCTTAGGCAGCCTACGTTTCCATTGGATGGATTTGTACCCGAGATTCTTTTTTGCTCTGACAACAAAGTAGGCTTCAATTTGATGAATTTTATACAGTATTTTGAAGTTGTTATAACCGCGGTCAAAGATGTAATAAGAGCTTGGTTCATAAGGAATTTCAAT